>CALXJT010000086.1 GCA_944388695.1 uncultured Clostridia bacterium | reverse complement strand
AAAATTTAAGGGCACCCTGCTAAAAGCCATGCTTTTAGGTAGTTAGCGGGAAATGGGAGGTCTCCCTGTTCCTGCAAATTTAGTTAGAAAATAAATTTGATAATTTATTGACAGTGAAATAAAATTTTCATTTTTATACATTTTTTTCAAGAATAATGTTATAATTGAAAATATTACATAGTAAATAAGGGGGAGAATATATGGATATTTATGATTTAATGTATTCGAAAGATGCTTTAAATATATATATTTATTTGTTTTCAAATAGAAATCTAAATAAAGAAAAAGAAATGAAAATAAAAGATATACTATATGTTGTTTATATGTATACTTTTCATTATGAAAAAACACAAAGTGTTCAAAAACTTTTTGAGCTTTTTCAAAAAATTCATTATATAGAAGATGTAGATAATTTATTAAGTGAAGATACTTATCTAAGTAAATTTTATCAATTATTTAAAATTCATGAAGATATACTGCAAGAAAACATAAAAAATGAATATCAATTATATTTAGATGAACTAAAACAATTAATTTCAAAAACGAATATAGATGATATATTATATTTTTTAAAAATAAAAAAAGAAGTAGATGAAACATATGAAAAAATTTGTAATGAAAATATTTCTCAAGAAGAATTAGAAGTATTGACAAGTGATTTAACAGAAAGATTAGAATATTTAGCAAACTACTTGTCTAGTAGTGATATAGAAGCATATAAAACTTATTTTGAAATAAAAAAGAGGCAAAGTACGAATTTTATTAATAATGTAGGAATAGAATTATTTGAATTTCAAAAAAATAATAAAAAAATAGACTTTACAGAGTTAAAACAGCTGGAGGAATTAAAACATAAAACACATTCAGCTATACCTTTAAAAATAAATGACTTAGACAATATCAAGTTAGAAAAAGAAGAGATACAACAAATAAGAAAATATGCAATAAATAAAATTTTGAAAGATGTGATAGAATTTATAATTTTTTATGTTTTAATTGGGCGATTGGGAAATGAGTGTTATAAAAATTTTATAGAGACACAAAATAGTAATATGTTAATTCCTATAATCATATGGTTACTTATTGTTATATTGTATTTTATTGATGTTTTAAAATATGTTTTAGTAATGTGGAAAAGTAAAAAGAAAGATAAAATTGAAGGGAGCATTGGTTTTGTTGGGGACATTAGTTGGAGACCTGGTCAAACATCTAGAAGATTTTATGATATATATTTTCCTAGATATAATGCACATTATACTATTCGTACAAATTGTGCAACAAAAAAATTAAAGAGAAAAAGTATGGTGAAATTTATAAAAGTTGCCACTAAAAAGATTGTTATCTCTACAAAATATGAAATATTATAGCAACAAATGTTGATCTTATCTTATATAATGGATAAAATTTTAAAATATAAAAATAGTTTAAAGCTTATATTACTACGTGAAATATATAAGTTAAATCTAGAATATGATGAAAAATATCATATTCTTTTTTGTTTTATAAATAAAATTGCAACATTTAATGAAACACTGAAGACTCTTATTAATAGAAGGACATTTACCAATAAATGTATATATTCAGCTTACGAGTGGAATAATAAGAGTGGTGATGCATTTTGAATAATAGTAAACAAGAAAAAATAAAAGACACAAAAGAAGAGTACAAAATAAAAGATATATTTGCAAAAAATTCAGAAATAAATGTAAATGAAATTATAAAAAAAGCCTTTTTGATAAACCTAAAATCAGACAATTAGGAACAAAGTTATGGGGTGCACAAAACACAAAACAGATAAAAAATCGTCTAAAAATATAACAAAATTTGACCAATTTTTCACAAATTATGTTATAATGGTTTTAGGCGATTGCTTAAAGGAGAGTTCGAAATCTTTTTCGAACAATATAGGTTACGATGAAAGGAAGGGATTACCAATAAGCAATCAAAAAACAAAAACATTTAAAGTAGGTCTTTATATAAGGTTATCAAGGGAAGATGGTGATAAAGAAGAAAGTTCTAGTATAACAAACCAAAGAGAAATACTAAAAAGATTTGTAAATGAAAATGAAAACTTTTTTATAATCAAAGAATATGTAGATGATGGATGGACAGGTACAAATTTTAATAGACCTTCGTTTAAAGAAATGCTAAAAGATATTGAAAAAGGAATAATAGATACAGTTATAACAAAAGACTTATCAAGACTTGGAAGAGATTACATTGATACAGGATATTATCTGCAAAGATATTTTCCAGAACACAGAGTTAGATATATTGCATTACTTGATAATATAGATACAATGGAAGATGCAGGAATGAGTGATATTGCTCCATTTAAAAGTATTATCAATGATATGTATGTAAAAGATATATCTAAAAAAATAAGAAGTTCTCTAACAGAAAGGAGAAAAGCAGGAAACTTTTTAGGAGTAACAGCACCATATGGATATGATAAAGATTCAGAAAACAAATATCATTTAGTTGTAAATCCAAAAGAAGCGGAAATTGTAAAAAGAGTTTTTAATTTATATTTACAAGGAAATGGCTTAACAAAAATTGCACAAATCTTAACAAAGGATAATGTTCCAGTACCAGGTGAGTCAAGAAATATAGGAAAAACAAGAAAAACAGTTTTATATAATAGCTGGAAACAAACAACGATTAGAAGAATATTAGAAAATAGGGTATATCTTGGTGACTTGGTACAATTTAAAAGAAAAAATGTAAACTATAAATCAAAAATAAGAGTAAATGTACCAGAAGAAGATAGAGTAATTTGCAAGGGAACACATGAGCCAATAATAGA
>CALXJT010000085.1 GCA_944388695.1 uncultured Clostridia bacterium | reverse complement strand
TAAATTAATTAAATAAAAAATAATTAATTAAATAAAAAATAAATTAATTAAATAAAAAATAATTAATTAAATAAAAATAAATTAATTAAATAAAAATAAATTAATTAAATAAAAATAAATTAATTAAATAAATTAATTAAATAAAAATAATTAATTAAATAAAAAATAATTAATTAAAAAAAATAATTAATTGAATAAAAATAAATTAATTAAATAAATTAATTGAATAAAAATAAATTAATTAAATAAATTAATTAAATAAAAAATAATTAATTAAATAAAAAATAAATTAATTAAATAAAAATAAATTAATTAAATAAATTAATTAAATAAAAATAATTAATTAAATAAAAATAAATTAATTAAATAAAAAATAATTAATTAAATAAAAAATAATTAATTAAATAAAAATAAATTAATTAAATAAAAATAATTAATTAAATGAAAAAATTAATTAAATAAAAAAATTAATTAAAAAGAAATAATTAATTAAATAAAATTGAAATATCTATAATAAAAATGGAGGAATAAAAGATGGAGAGTTTAAAAAAAGGAACATTGTATGTAGTAGCTACGCCTATAGGAAATTTAGAAGATATAACATTAAGAGCATTAAATGTTTTAAAAAGTGTCGATTTAATTGCGGCAGAAGACACTAGACACACATTAAAATTATTGAATTTTTATGAAATAAATAAGCCATTAATTAGTTATCACAGACATAATGAGGAGGTAAAATCAGATTTATTAATAAAAAAATTAATAGATGGAGAGGATATTGCATTAGTTTCTGATGCAGGTACACCTGGAATATGTGATCCTGGAGAAGAAGTTATAAAAAAATGTATTATTGAAAATATTAATATAGTTCCAATACCAGGGGCGTGTGCAATGATTAATTCTCTAATTTGTTCAGGGCTTGATACTAAAGAGTTTTACTTTATGGGATTCCTACCATTAAATAAGAAATTGAGAAAAGTGAAAATGGAGGAAATAAAGGAAAGTAATAAAACAATTATTTTTTACGAAGCACCTCATAAGTTATTAAAAACTTTAGAAGAGTTAAAAGGAATAGTAAAAGGTAGAAAAGTAGTTTTAGCTAGGGAAATAACGAAGATTCATGAAGAGTTTATTAGAGGTAGTATTGAAGATATTACGGATAGAATAGGAGAGCCTAAAGGGGAATATGTTATTTTAATTGAAGGGAATCAAGATTTGGAAAAGGAAAATAATGATGTAGAATTGACTTTAGATGAAGAATATGAGAAGTATTTATTACAAGGATTGAATAAAAAAGAAATAATAAAGAAGATTGCTAAAAATAGAGGTGTAAATAAAAATGAGATATATCAATATTTTTTAGATAAGTAGAAAGATATGTATGTATATTGTAGATATTTATTGAAAATAAAAAGGTAATTTAAATAGATTTTATTTAAATTACCTTTTTTCTTCGAAAGAGAAATTATTTTAATTATTTTTCTTCTTCTTTGTTTTCTATATTTTTTAAACTTTCAGCACATTTTGCGCAAACAAGTTTGTCTTTATATTCTATTAAATCTTTTGTACTACCACAGAAAATACAATTTGATTCAAATTTTTTTAATATAATTGAAGAACCGTCTACATAGATTTCTATTGGATCTTTTTCTGCAATATCAAATTTATTTCTTATTTCTATAGGAATAACTACTCTTCCTAATTCGTCAACTCTTCTTACAATTCCAGTAGATTTCATAAATTTACCTCCTTCTTTATAAATACATATATAATATACCACAGTTTGCCGGATTGGTCAATGAAAATGTAATAAATTGTCAGAAATTTGTTAATTTTTGTTTTTTGTGTCAGTATGTAATATCCTATTTTTTTTAGAATATTATTATTTAGGTGATAAAGTTGTTAAATATAGTATGGCCGATTTTTATTATACTATCCTTTATATACGCAATTTTTTCAGGAAATTTAGATGATTTAAATTCATCTATATTTTCTAGTGCAGAAGAAGCAATTAATTTATGTATTAGTTTGTTGGGAACGGTTTGTTTATGGAATGGAATTATGCAAGTTGCAAGTACTACAACATTAATTTCTAAATTGTCATCTCTTTTGAAACCGATAATGAAATTTTTATTTCCAGATATTAAAGAAGATAGTAAAATTTTTGAAGAAATTTCGATGAATGTAATTGCAAACATTTTAGGATTAGGGAATGCTGCAACACCTTTAGGGTTAAGGGCTATGAAGTCTATGCAAGAAGAGAATTTGGATAAGAAAGTTCTTACGGATTCTATGGCTACTTTTATTGTATTAAATACAGCTTCTATACAGATTATTCCTACAACAGTAATTGCTATAAGAAGTTCATTAGGTTCTACTAATCCAACAGGTATTATTTTTCCTGTTTGGATAGCTACTATTTGTGCGGCGATTGCGGGTATAACTGCAACGAAAATATTTATTAAAATGGGTAAGTAATTGTGTATGAAAGGAGAATAATTATGAAAATGATTTCTTTTTTTTCTAATTTAGCTATGCCGTTGATTATTTTATTAATTGTCGTATATGGTGTTATAGAAAGAAATAAAGTTTTTGATAATTTTTTGGAAGGTGCAAAAGATGGTATAGGTATTGTTGTGCAAATTTTTCCTACATTAATAGGATTATTTTTAGCTATTGGTGCTTTAAGGTCTTCAGGAATATTAGATTTTTTTATTCAAATAATGACTCCTTTTTTAGATTTAGTTCAATTCCCTAGTGAAATAATGCCATTAGCTATGTTGAGACCAATTTCTGGTAGTAGTTCTATAGCTGTTGCAGTAGACTTGATGAAAACTTTTGGTGTAGATAGTAAATTAGGGATAATTGCTTCGGTTATTATGGGTTCGACAGAGACAACTTTTTATACGATTGCAGTTTATACAGGGGCTGTGGGTATAAAGAAAACTAGATTTGTGTTAGCTGCTTCTTTGATAGCGGACTTCGTTGGAATTGTTGTAAGCGTAGTGATTTGTCGAATTATGTCGATGAGTTTTTCTTGACAAATTGCTTTTTACACAGTATAATTGTTTTAGCATATAAGTAATGTTAATTATATGATTTTTGATATATTATTACAATTTATTATATTCTTGTTTATTTATTTCATTGTAAAACATTTTGTAATTAAATTCTTTACGAAAAAATTTTTAGAAAAATTGAAAGATTTGAATTAAAATTCTATTGTGTTAGATTCGTAAAAAATCCGTTAAGATATTTTTTTAAATTATAAAATGATTAATAGAAATTTATTAATTAAATAAAAAAATAATTGAATAAATAAATTAATAATTAATTAAATAAATAATTAATTAAATAAAAAATTAATTAAATAAAATTATTAATTAAATAAATAATTAATTGAATAAAAAGTTAATTAAATAAAATAATTAATTAAATAAATAATTAATTAAATAAATAATTAATTGAATAAATAATTAATTAAATAAAAAATTAATTAAATAAAATAATTAATTAAATAAAAAAATAATTAATTAAATAAAATAATTAATTAAATAAAAAAAATTAATTAAATAAAATAATTAATTAAATAAAAAAATTAATTAAATAAAAAAATTAATTAAATAAAATAATTAATTAAATAAATAATTAATTAAATAAATAATTAATTAAATAAAAAAATTAATTAAA
>CALXJT010000084.1 GCA_944388695.1 uncultured Clostridia bacterium | reverse complement strand
ATGAAGTAGAAACAACAAAAGAAATACCAACAAACTACACAAAAGATATAACAGTGAAAAAGATATGGAATGATAATGAGAATGAAAAAGGAAAAAGGCCAGAGAGTGTTACATTAAAACTAACAGGAGATAGCAAAGAATACGAAGTAACACTAACAAGAGAAAATATAATGACAGATCAAAGTGAATGGGTATACACATTTGAAAACTTACCAAAATATGATGCCCAAGGAGAAGAAATAGAATATATATTAACAGAAGAGCCAATAGATAGTCCATTCTATACAGAAGGAAATACAAGTATAGACCAAAAAGCCAAAACAGTAACAAATACATTTGAAATACCAAATGAAACAATAGAAATAGAAGTAGAAAAGAAATGGAATGACAATAACAACAAAGCACAAAAGAGACCAGAAAAAATAACAGTAATAGCAAGTGGAGACGGAAAAGAATACAGAGCAGATATAACAGCAGAAAATAATTGGAAAGGAAGTATAACAGGACTACCAAAATATGACTCAAATGCAAATGAAATACAATATGAAGTAAGAGAAGAAGAAATAGGAAATATATTCTATACACAAGAAAACACAGAAATAACAGGAGACCAAGAAACAGGATACATCATAACAAATACATTTGAAGTACCAGACATAAAAATGGATATAACAGTAACAAAGAATTGGGATGATAATGATGGCTCAGCTGGAAAAAGACCAGAAGAAGTAACAATAACAATAAAAGGAGATACAAATCCAGATGAAGAAGGATATGAGGTAAATCAAGAAGAAAAAGCAACACAAAATAATGATTGGAGATGTACATTTAGAGGATTACCAAAATATGATACAAACGGAGACGAAGTAGAATATATAGTAGACGAAAAAGACTTAAATAGTGAATTCTACCAAAAAACAAACATAGATAAAGAAAGCAATATAATAACAAACAAATTTATAGTACCTGGAGACAAAATAACAATCCCATTAGAAAAAGTATGGAACGACAATAACAATGAAGTACAAAAAAGACCAGCATCAGTAATAATCCAAATAAAAAATGGAGAAGAAGTAGTAGCAGAAAAAACATTAACAGAAGAAACAAGCTGGAAAGGAGAAGTAGAAGTTCCAAAATACGATGAAAATGGAGACGAAATACAATATACAGTAGAAGAAAAAGCAACAAATAATATATTCTACAAAGCAGAAAATGCACAAATAGAAAAAATAGGAGAAACACAAGAAGAAGGATATAGAATAACAAATACATTTGAAGTACCAGATGAAACAATACAAATCCCAATAACAAAAATCTGGAATGACAATAATAACCAAGCAGGAAAGAGACCAGATAGTATATTAATAAGAGTAAAAGGAGATTCAAATACAAAACAAGAAGGATATGAAGTAAATGAAGCACAAGAAATAACAATAGGACAAGTAAATGAAGAAAATCCAAATGAATGGAATACAGTATTTGAAGGATTGCCAAAATACAACAACCTAGGAAACGAAATAGAATATATAGTAACAGAAGAAATAGAAAATATATTCTATATACAAGAAAATACACAAATAGAAAAAATAGGAGAAACACAAGAAGAAGGATATAGAGTAACAAATACATTTGAAGTACCAGACACAGAAATAATGGTATTAGTAAGTAAAATATGGAATGACAATAGTAACGAAGCAGGAAAGAGACCATCTACAATAAAAGTAAACTTAATAGGAAATACAACAACAGGAGAAACAATAGAAAGAGAAGCAGAGTTAAGTAGGGCACAAGAAAACGCACAAGATCCAAATAGATGGGATTACATATTTGAAAACCTAGCAAAATATGATTCAAATGGAAATGAAATAACATACACAGTAACAGAAGAAGAAACAGGAAGTATATTCTACACACAAGAAAATACAGAAATAACAGGAGACCAATCACAAGGATATACAATAGAAAATACATTTGAAGTACCAGATGAAAGAATAAGTATAGCAATAACAAAAGAATGGGTAGATACAGAAGAACAAAAAGAAAAAAGACCAGAAGAAATAACATTAATATTAACAGGAAATGGACAAAAATATGAACAAAAAATAACAAAAGAAAATGTAGATGTAGAAAATACAAATGAATGGAAATACACATTCAATAACTTACCAAAATATGACAGATTAGGAAATGAAATAGAATATACAGTAGATGAAAAAATTGAAAGTAAATTCTATGAAAAGACAAACATATCAGGAAATATGGAAGCTGGATATGTAATAACAAATACATTCAAAACACCAGAAGAAACAATAGAAGTACCAGTAACAAAAATATGGAATGATAATGGAAATATAGCAAATAAGAGACCAGAAAATGTAACAATAACAATAGAGGGAGATCAAAACCCAAATGCAGAAGGAAATGAAATAACAAAAGAACAAGTATTAACAAAAGATAATACTGGTGATACAGAGAATGAGTGGAATTTTACATTTACAGATTTACCAAAATATGATACAAACGGAAATGAAATAGAATATACAATAGATGAAAAAGACTTAAATAATGAATTCTATCAAAA
>CALXJT010000083.1 GCA_944388695.1 uncultured Clostridia bacterium | reverse complement strand
AAAGCAATTGCAGAACAAAAAATGCCAGATTTAAATGCTGCATCATTAGAAACAGCAATGAGCATGGTAGAAGGTACAGCAAGATCAATGGGTGTTGTTGTAACAGAATAATAAATTAAATATTAAAAAGTTAATAATTGGGAGAGTAAAACTCGTTAGAACCAAAGGGAGGTAAAAAATGAAAAAAACAACAAAAAGATATGCAGAAAGTGTAAAATTAATTGAAAAGAACAAATCATATGAAATCAAAGAAGCTTTAGATTTAATAGAAAAAATGCCAAAAGCTAAATTTGATGAAACAGTTGAATTACATGTAAAATTAGGAGTAGATTCTAAACATGCTGATCAACAAGTTAGAGGTACAGTAGTACTTCCAAATGGAACAGGAAAAACACAAAAAGTATTAGTATTCGCAAAAGGACCAAAAGCTGAAGAAGCTCAAAAAGCAGGAGCAGACTATGTTGGTGCAGAAGAATTAATACCAAAAATCCAAAATGAAAATTGGTTTGACTATGATGTAGTAGTTGCAACACCAGATATGATGGGAGTAGTAGGAAGATTAGGTAAAGTATTAGGACCAAAAGGATTAATGCCAAACCCTAAATCAGGAACAGTTACAATGGATGTAACAAAAGCTATAAATGAAATTAAATCTGGTAAAGTAGAATACAGATTAGACAAAACAAACATAATCCACCTAGGATTTGGAAAAGTATCATTTGGAGCTGATAAATTAGCAGAAAACTATGATACAATAATGAATGCAATTATAAAAGCAAAACCAGCAGCAGCAAAAGGACAATACATTAAAAGCGTAGCAATAGCAACATCAATGGGACCAAGCATTTTCATTGACCAAAAATAGTATAAAAACAAATAATATATAAGCCTAAGACAGTAGGCATATAAGTCCTACCGAGGTATATAGTAGATAGTAAAATAATATGGATTAACATACTATTATAAATTGGTAAAATATATTTATATATATAACAAAGTAACAACATGCTGTTATATAAGTTATATAAAATTATGTAAGATAAAATCATATAGAATTACATATAGAATTATATAATTTTATATAAAATAAGAATTTATATATATGTATATAGAAATACATATATAGATATATAAATATAGATATAGATATTAGTATAAAAATATAAGTATAAAATATTTAAATTACCAAATTATAATCGATAATTAATAATAATAAAAACTATCAATACCCTATATATCACGGAAGGATATAGGGTATTTTTAATTGCTTATAAGAAGAAAAATATTTACTATTTTTCTTATATAAAATAACCAACAACTAGGAGGTGAAAAAAAGTGGCAAGTGAAAAAATATTAAACCAAAAGAAAGAAGAAGTAACAAAATTAGCAAATGAAATTAAAGAAGCTAAATTAGTACTTTTAACAGATTACAGAGGAATAGATGTAGAAAATGTTACAAATTTAAGAGCAGACTTAAGAAAAGTAAATGCAAGATATTCAGTAATCAAAAATAATATAACAAGAAGAGCATTAGCAGAAGCTGGAATCGAAGGTTTAGAAGATAAACTAGAAGGACCAACAGCAGTTATTATGAGTAATGAAGATTATTTAGAACCATCAAAAATCATATATAACTTCACAAAAGCTAATGACTATTACAAAATTAAAGGTGGAGTAATTGATGGAAAAGTAATGACAGCAGAAGAAATTATCACTCTTGCAAAATTACCATCAAAAGAAACATTACTATCAATGCTTGCTGGAGCATTACTTGCAAATATTTCAAAATTTGCAGTTGCACTTGATCAAGTAAGAATTCAAAAAGAATCAGGAGCTCAAGAAGCACCAGCAGAAGCAACAGCTGAAGCATAAGAATGTTAAAGCTAAAAATAATAAATAACTTTATAAGAATTAATTATTTAATTAAGATATTAATAAAAAAATATTAATAAAAAATATTAATGAAAAATATTAATGAAAAAATTATAACAAATTATAAAAAAATAAATTTTAATAGGAGGATTTAAAATGAGTAAAGAAGAAATGATTGAACAAATCAAAAATATGACAGTTGTAGAATTAGCTGATTTAGTAAAAGCAATAGAAGAAGAATTTGGAGTATCTGCAGTAGCAGCTGCAGCACCAGTAGCAGGAGGAGCAGCAGGAGAAGCTGCTGAAGAAAAATCATCATTTAATGTTATATTAAAAGAAGCAGGAGATCAAAAAATTAAAGTAATCAAAGTAGTAAGAGATGCTACAGGATTAGGATTAAAAGAAGCTAAAGATTTAGTTGATGGAGCTCCAAAAACAGTAAAAGAAAACGTATCTAAAGAAGAAGCTGAAGACTTAAAAGCTAAATTCACAGAAGTAGGAGCTGTTATCGAATTACAATAATATAAATAATAAAATAGGGATTTTTGGGAAAACTCAAAAATCCCTTTAATAAAATCAAATAGAAAATTTATTTCTATATGAATATTTTTATATGAAATAAAAACATTCATATGGAAATAAAAAGAAAGAACACAACTAAAAAGTAATTTAGAATATAAAAAATTAAAAGAAAGGAATGTTTAAGATGTCAAAAGTAGGAATAATAGTTGCAATGCAAGAAGAAATGCAAGAGTTAATAAATATAATGACGGGTATAGATGAAAAAAGAATAAGAGAAATATCATTTATAAAAGGAAATATAGAAGGAACTAAATGTATAGCTGTTCAATGTGGTGTAGGGAAAGTAAATGCAGCAAGAATAACACAAATGATGATAGACAATTTCGATTTAGAATATATTATAAATATAGGAGCTGCAGGAGCATTAAATCCATCATTAGAAATAGGAGATATAGTAATAGGAGACAAATTAGTACAACATGATTTTGATATAACTGCATTTGGCCATACAAAGGGATATATCACAGGAGTAGGAGATAGAATTTATAGTGATGAAAAACTTGTAGAGAGATTTGAAAAAGCAATAGATAATCTACACGAAAAAGTATATAAAGTAAAAACAGGAACAATAGCATCTGGAGATATATTTTGCACAAAAGTTAGCATGAAAGACAAAATATATGCACAGTTTGACGCAGATTGTGTAGAAATGGAAGGAGCAGCAATAGGACAAGTATGTTATCTAGATAGTATACCATTTGTTATAATAAGAAGTATATCAGATACACCTAATGGAAATAATGCTGTGACATTTGA
>CALXJT010000082.1 GCA_944388695.1 uncultured Clostridia bacterium | reverse complement strand
AAGAAAAAATTGACAAAAAAATTAAGCATTTTCAATGCTTATATCAATTTTCTATTTAATTAACTGTCAAATTCCCGGATTGATGCTAAAACCAGAGTAACGATACCAAGATCGTATGCACATTTGATGGGAATTAAAAAAGGTGATAAGGTAGAAATCAAGGAGGTTAGAGGAGTTATAAAAATTCTGTAAAATGGCGAAAGAAGTCCTATTCTGTTAGGGCTTTTTTCCATTAATAGTATTGACATAAATCTTAATTTATAATACAATATAAAAATAACAAAATTAGGAGGTCAAAAAAATGTATTACGGTGAAAGAGTTATGACAGAAAGAAAACGGTTAAAAATTACACAAAAAGAAATGGCAAAGGTACTTGATGTTACATCTTCTACAATTTCTATAAAAGAAAATGATGTAAGAAGTTTTCGAGTTATCGAGATATATAAGTTATATCGAGAGTTAGGATTAGAAATCGGATTTGGAAAACAATTTGATTTTATAGATTCCGAGCAGATTGATTTTTATATTTATAAAGCTAAAAAAGAAAATGTAGGAGTAATTGGAACTAGTTTTTTCGGATTGAGTCAAAGAGAAGTGGAACTCATACGGAAACGAGAGTATGGAAGAATGACATTTGAAACTTTAGAGCGTATGAATGCGTTAATAAAGTATGTAAATGAGCCGATTGAAATGAATATAAGAAATAAGCTTAACTTAATGTGTGATAAGCAAGAAAAAGAACTCTTACAAAAACTTGTTAATCAACATGTGGAAAGATATGGAGTTCAAAGCACTATAAGATTAATAGAAGCTGATTTAAAATTAGATTTATGTAATTTCTTAAGAAAACTTTCGGAAAATCTTTAAATCGTAGATTAAGACCTAAAAGGAAATCCATAATAGGAGCCTAAAAGCAAAAAATCCGACTCAAGCAAGAGCTGGATTTTTTGTTTATAAAATTATAACATGTATATGATAGTAGAATGTTAATTGAGAAATATCATGATGTGAAATTGTTACTATTCACAGCCTCAAAATAAAAGCACCCAAACTAAAAGGGATAAAAGTATATTTTTTATTAGTTATTTTTATAATATTTAATAAAAAGATTTATTTTTCTTGTATATTGTGATATAAATATTGTTGATAATATTAATTATATAAAAATTAAGATAAATGAAGATATCGAGAGATAATCTGTTCATTTATAGGGATAGGAGGAAATAAAATGAGTGATATGACTATTTCTAAAGATATTATGCATATTGGTGCAAGTGATAAAGAATTAAATTTATTTGAAGGACAATATAATTTGAAAAACGGTATGAGTTATAATTCATATTTAATTAAGGATGATAAAAATGTGATTTTAGATACAATTGATGAAAGAGTAACTAACATATGGTTAGAAAAATTAGAAAAAGCATTAGATGGAGAAAAACCAGATTATTTGATAATATCACATATGGAACCAGACCATGCATATAATATTGGTATTTTAGCAGAAAAATATCCTGAAATGAAATTAGTAGGAAATCAAATTACTTTTAATATTTTAGCAAATTTCTTTAAATTTGATTTTTCAAATAGGAAATTTGTTGTTATGGAGGGAGATATTCTAGATATAGGAAAACATAAATTACAATTTTTTATGGCTCCAATGGTTCATTGGCCAGAAGTAATGGTAACATATGAACAAACAGAAAAAATATTATTTTCAGCAGATGGTTTTGGAAAATTTGGAGCATTAGATGTAGAAGAAAATTGGGATGATGAAGCAAGAAGATATTATTTTGGAATAGTTGGAAAATACGGTATGCAAGTACAAGCTTTATTAAAGAAAGCTTCTAATTTAGATATAAATATGATTTGTCCACTACATGGTCCTATTTTAAAAGAAAATTTGGAATATTACTTAAATAAATATGATATATGGAGTAGATATGAGCCAGAAGAAGATGGAGTATATATTGCTTGTAGTTCAATTTATGGTAATACTTTAAAAGCAGCAAAAAAGATGACTGAAATTTTGAAAGAAAAAGGTATAAAAAATGTAGTATTAGGTGATTTGACAAAAGATGATTGGGCAGAAGCAGTAAGTAATGCTTTTAAATATTCAAAATTGATTGTGGCATCTTCAAGTTATAATACAGGATTATTTCCACCAATGGATTACTTTTTACATCGTTTAAAAGAAAGAAATTTTCAAAAGAGAAAAGTTGGTATAATAGAAAATGGTTCATGGGCACCTTCTGCAGGAAAATGCATGAAAAATATTTTACAAGATATGAAGGATATAGAAATTATTGAACCTGTAATTACTATAAAATCTACGATGACTGATGATAATTTAGAACAGATGAAAAATTTAGCTGATGAAATCAGTTTTAATTAATTTGAGTTAGTGTTGATATTATATATAAATTAGTTTTAGTGTTATATATAAATTTGAGATATGTAAAAATTATAGATTAAGAAATTTAATGATTTATATTTTGAGAAAATTTTTCAATATTATTTACTAGAATATTATGTGATGATTTTCTATAAAATAATCATAAAAATTCTTAATCTATTATTTTGTTGATATATAAAAAATGTTTTATATTATTTTGCTAATATATAAAAAATATTATATATTATTTTGCTAATATATAAAAATATTATATATTATTTTATTAATATATAAAAATATTATATATTATTTTATTAATATATTAAAAAATATTCTAAATTATTCTGCTAATATAAAAAATATTTTAGATTATTATTATAATATCTAAAATATTTTATCAAATTTTAAATTCGTTATAAAACTTTCCTTGCCATAAATCTTTTTCTTTTAAGATTTTTTCAAATCCATTTAATACCCATTTTTTATGTGAATTCCATTCAGGAGCAATAAGTAAATCTTTAGGTGCGTCGCCAGTAATTCTGTGTATTATAAAGTTTGGTTTTATATGTGTTATTATATATGACAGTTGATTTAAATAATATTCTAAAGTTATAGGGGTATATTCTCCTGATTCATACATTTTCTCAAGAATAGTATTTTTTACTATATAAGTTGAATGTATTTTTATACCTTGGATATCATGAGAGTTTATAAAGTTAACAGTTTTAATAATGTCATCTTCTGTCTCATTAGGTAATCCAACCATAATATGTGCTACTACTTCAATATTATATTTTCGTAATATTTCAACAGCTTTTGAAAATTGCACACTTGTGTAATGACGTTTGAGAATTTTTCCTATATTATCATTTGCTGTTTGAAGTCCAAGTTCAACAGAGACTTGATATTTATCCATATATGAAGATAAAAGTTTGGCAATATCTTCATTTATGCAATCAGGTCTAGTTGCCACAGAAAGACCAACAATTCTATCATCTATTAAACTTGCATCATATTTTGATTTTAGATTTTCTAAAGAATCATATGTATTTGTGTAATTTTGAAAATATACAATGAATTTATTTGCTCTTTTACCTCTATAACTATCTAAAAAATTTCTTACCTGATTACTAATATTGAGATTACTAAATTTTATAAGTTCGCCAGCTCCTTTTTCACTACAAAAAATGCAACCAGTAGTATCTAAAGTGCCATCTCTATTAGGACAAGTAAAATTACCATCTACACAAATTTTTAGCGTTCTTTCTCCAAATTTATTTTTTAAATATTCATTTAAATGATTATATCTTTGTTTATTTTCCATAATGAGATTATTATAGCATTTTTTTATACATTTTACAATTAATTTTTTATATACTTTTAAGTTCCTTAAATATTATTTAAATTTTACTAGAGATAGGGAAGATATTTAAGTTTAAATATCATACTATAAAAATAGATTAAAGTATTGTAATAAATAACTTTTTAATATAAAATAGTTTTGAAAAAATATGATAGCATCCTGTAATAAATAAAAAATGAACTTTGACAACAAATTACCCCCTAATATATAATTTCAATATAGACAAC
>CALXJT010000081.1 GCA_944388695.1 uncultured Clostridia bacterium | reverse complement strand
ATAAAAACAAATTATATGTTTATAATTTTTATTTATTTATAAGTGATTCCAATTTTTTAAAAAATGATATATATTATATTATAAGTAAGGGTAATAATAAAATAAATTTATTATATTTATTATTATACAAATTAAAGGATTGGAGGTATATTATGAGCTCAAAAACAAGACCAGAAATTTATATTGAAATAGGAGAAAAAATTAGGGAATATCGATTAAAAAACAATCTTACACAAAAAGAATTAGCTGAAGAACTTGATTTAACAGAAAAATATGTATCAAGAATTGAAAATGGTAAAGGAGGAGTTAAAATAGAGACATTAACAAAAGCCATGAACCTACTTGGAATGTCACCAGATATTGTGTTTAGCGAGTTAATAGAAAATGAAGATATAAAGCAAAAATTATTACTATTTTCTAAAATCAGTGAACTTTCACAAGATAGAATTGATTTCCTTTTGTCTATAATTGATTCATTAAAAATTTTAAAATAATTTATAAAAAAGAAAAAACTAATTGTCACAAAAGACTTATAGTGGCAATTAGTTTTCCTTTATTCAAATCGATTATAATAAAATCTTGTATCTTAAAATAATTTCATTTCTTCTTTTATATAATCTTATTCAAGCTTGACTATAGTAGAGTGTTTCGTAAGCATTTTCTTTTCTAAAAGTCCATGATGACTTCATTATATAATTATAATAAGATTTTATATAAATGAAATTAAAAAAGTTTTTGAATAATAATATGAATAATTATAAATAAATTAAAGTAATTAAAAATAAGGTAAAACAAAAAAATAACAGTAATACAAAAAATAACAGTAATACAAAAATTAATAATATTATAATATAAAAAATAGTGCACTAAAGTTACACTAAATATAATTAAAAGTTAGATATAGAAAAACAAAAAAATAATGCAACAAATTAATAAAAATGCGAAATATAAATGATATAAAATAAGCATAATATAAGTACACTATAAATGAGTTTAATAAAATTTAAAGTTCTGTTATACTAATTATATAATTTTTAAAGATTGGAGGTATATTATGAGCTCTATAACTAGACCAGAAGTTTATATAGCAATTGGTAAAAAGATTAAAGAATATCGACTAAAAAATAATCTTACACAAGAACAATTAGCTGAAGAGCTTAATTTATCTGTCAAATATGTTTCAAGAATTGAAAATGGTATTGGTGGAGTTAAATTAGAAACATTAACAAAAGCTATGAATCTTTTAGGAATGGCACCAAACGATGCATTTAGCGATTTAATTGATAATGAAGATTTAAAATTAAAACTATTACTATTTTCTAAAATCAGCGAACTTTCAAAAGATAGAATTGATTTTCTTTTATCTATAATCGATTCATTTAAATTTTTAAAGTAATTTTTAAGGAGGGACTTTTAGAGCCCTTCTTTTTCATGTAGTAACAAAAAAGGATATTTAAATCTATAGAATTAACTTAATTATAAGCAAAATATTGAATTATACAAAAATTTAAGTTAAAATAAGAGAAAGGTAATAGGAGGATTAGAAGATGAAAGTATTATTTGCAACAACAAACCCAGCAAAGATAAAAAGATATGCAGAAAAACTAAAAGAAAAAAATATAGAAGTATTAACGATAAAAGATATAGGAATTAATCTTAAACCAGAAGAAACAGGAAAAAATGCAATAGAAAATGCATATATAAAAGCAAAAGCATATTATGACGCTACAAAAATAACAACAATAGGAATGGATAATAATTTATTTATAGAAGAACTGCCAGAGGGTAAACAACCAGGAACATATGTAAGAAGAATAAATGGAAAAGAATTAGATGATGAAGAAATGATAGAATATTATAGTAATCTAGTTAAAGAAAATGGTGGAAAATTGACGGCGAGATGGGTATATGGAATGGTAATATATAATGGAAAGGAAACAAAAGAATATACTTGGAGCAAAGGAGATTTCTATTTTATAGACAAGCCAAGTGAAAAAAGAAATCCAGGATACCCATTAGATTCAATTTCGATAATGCCAGAATGTAATAAATACTTTGTAGATTTAACGGAAGAAGACAAAGATAAAAACAAGGAAAATTACAGGGAAGATGATGTTATTGATTTCATAGTAAATAATGTTTAAAACGATTTACAAAAATATTCTACATTGGAGGGAAAAATTGTACTATACATATATGATAAGATGTTCGGACAATTCAATTTATACAGGCATGACCAGTAATTTAGAAAAAAGAGTAGAAGAACATTTAACAAAAAGTAAAAATGGAGCAAAATATACAAAATCACATAATGCAGTAAAATTAGAGATTGCATGGAAAAGTAAAAATAAATCTTTGGCTTGTAAATTAGAATATTACTTAAAAAAACTTACAAAATGCCAGAAAGAAAAATTGATAGATGGGGAGAAGTTAAGTAGTTATTTAAAAGGAAAAATTGATAGTAGGAGATATAGAAAGGTAGAAATATCTAAATAGTTATCATAAATCCTGTAATAAAAAAGATAATTTATTAAAGTTAATAAATAAAAAATTTAATAAAAATAATGAAAATCTGAAAAAATATAAATAAAAAATGTTTTAAATGAGAGTACTATGTCTAAATAGGGATGTATGAATATAGTTTGAAATGCAGTAACATAAAATATCACAATATTATTTATGTGATATTTTATTTTTTTTTAATTTATGTTATTATATATTTAATAAGTATTTTGTGAGGTGAGTTTATGAAAATAGTTGATTACTTGAAGAATTTTATAAATAAAATAAAAAATAAAAATCAACTGTTATTAGATTCGCCTAAAAATCTTTATACAAACCTAATAAATAGTTCCGAAATTGATAATATTATAAATAATATGCCACAAAATTTATCTCAAATAGAAAAGGCATATTACATATATTTAGAACTAGGAAAACTTGTTAGTGAAAGCCCCCAATTTGTATTTACTAATAGAGAAGGAAAAGAACAACATTATAATGATATGATAGATAGCAAATATTACGGTATTTGTAAATCAATTTCAGAGTTATATGCTAATATATTAAGAGATAAAAGAATTGGAATTTCTGCAGATTTAGTAAAAAAATATCCTGAAAGTTCAATTACACATGTAGACACAATATTAAAAATAGATGGAAAAAATTATATTGCAAATTTAATTAATGATTTATCTAGAATAAAAACTTCAAGAAGAGTTAATAGTTTCTGTTTTGACTTAAGTAGACCTGTAAATGATCCAAGATTAAAAGAAGATAATGAATCTTATTTAAAAAGATTAGAGCATTATTATGGTAGAATTGATAGCCTAACAAGAGAAGATATTGAAAAATTAGATAAAAAATTAGGATATAGTTTCTTTGTACCCAAAATTTCAAAAGATGATGAAAGAGGATTCTATACAGAAGATACGATAGAACTATTAAGAAAAGATATGAATAATCCAGAGTCATTTAGAGAATATGTACTACATAATAGAGATGTTCCCCAAGAAGAATTATTAAGATATAAGTTAGATTACATTTTTGAAAATATAAATAAGTTGACAGATTATAATAGTAAAATGAATTATCTAGAAAATATAAGATATTATTTATATGTAGCCAGAAAGATATTATCTCCAGAAGAGGGGAATAGAATACAAGCTTATGTTGCTACTATTGGAGATGATTTATCTAATATAATATCTATATTAAAAGTAAAGCCTATAAAAAAATCAGATGATAAAAATAACAATATTTATTATATATACTCTGCTGAAGAACAAAAATATATAGGTAAAAAGCCAGAAGAGGTAAAAAGAATTGTAGATAACATAGATAAAGATTCTTTAAATATAATAGGAACATTTGACAGGTATAATCCAAGAGAAATTGATGAACTTGAATTATAATTTAAAATTATAATTTAAAAAATTAAAAAATCTTTTTAGGTATTTTTGCAATTTTTATTAGCTAACTTAAAATAGATTTTTTTATTTGAGTTCTAATATTAATTTTAAATAAAATATGGTATAATATTAACGAATTAGTTAATTATATTTTTATAATCTCCTTTTGGAGTTGACATACAGAGCCAGTAAACAACCAAATGAATATTTAAGGAGGTTTTACTATGACACAACTAAAAAAAGAATTTTTTGAACGGAAATTTAAGAATGGAGATTACTCACCACTAATTTGTTTAATGCTTCAGGAAAGGTCTCAAAAAGGTAAATTTTCTTATGAAGAAATCTATCATGAAGTTGCAGAAAAATTTGTAGCATTAAATAAAGAAATGCCAGTAAGAGCATTAACTCAATTAAGAGAATGTTTAGATAAATTTATATCTGATGGATATTTAAATGAATGTGCTGGCATGTATTATCCAACCGTAAAGAAAAAATCTGTAAAACAAAAAGTTGTTGTTGAGTAAAGTTTGTATCGATAGAGTATGAGAACGTCATATTCTATCGATATATTAATTTGAATGCAATTATTACATTCAAAATATTTT
>CALXJT010000080.1 GCA_944388695.1 uncultured Clostridia bacterium | reverse complement strand
AGGAGATGACCAAGTAGTATTTAATAGTATAAAAGTATATAAAGCAAAAACTACAACATATAATTTTGTAGATAATGGAAAAGAAGGATATGAATCAAATAACCAAGGAGAAGACTCAACAGTAGCAAATTCATATATCCCAATAGATTTAAGAAATAATACAGGGAAATATAATCTAACAGTAAATGCAAACATATCAAGTGATATATTAGATTATGGATATGCAACAATAACAGAATCAACAGAAGCACCATCATATAGTACAACTACAAATAGATTCATATACATATCAGGAACAGTAGGAGAAGATACAACACTAACAGACTATACAATAGTATTGCAAGGTGGAAAAATGTATTATCTACATCTAGGCTACTATAAAAACTCATCAACGAGTACAGGAAATGATAAATTCACAGTAAACAGTGTGCAAATAACCCTAAATGATTCAGAGCTATACCACACAGAAGTAACAACAGACAGCAACGGACAAGGAATAGTCCAAATACCATTTGGAAAATATAAAATAACAGAAATAAAAGCCCCAGAAGGATATGAACTAAATGAGACACCAATAGAAATAGAATTCAGAGCAGATGGAGATAATCATGAAATAACAATAGATAATCAAGCAAAGCCAAAAATAATAGTACATCACTACTTAAAAAATAGTGAAGGAGAATATACAACAGAAAAAGTAGCAGAAGATGACTTACTTGAAGGAAAAATAGGAACAGAATATATAACAACACCACACCTAGACTTACAAAAATATGAATTAGAAAGAGACGAAAGTGGCTCATATGTAATCCCAGAAAATGCAACAGGAACATATGAATCAGGAACAAAAGAAATAATATATTATTATGAAGAAAAAGAATATCCAATAATAGTACATCACTATATAGAAGGAACAACAGAGCAAGTACCATTAAAGGATGGTAGTGTGGCACAAGATGAAAGATACCAAGGAAAAGAAGGAGAAGGTTACACAACAGAAGCAATATCAGATGAAGAGTTAGATTCAAAATATGAACTAGTAGAAATGCCATCAAATGCAACAGGATTATATGGAGCTGATGAAATAATAGTAACATATTATTATAAACTGGTAGAAAGACTATTAACAATCGTAAAATCAGGAGAAAATCAAGAGCCATTAGAAGGAGTAAAATTTGAAATACAATCACAAGAAAAAGCAGATCAAGAGAGCAAGATAGGAAAAATAGGAACATTAAAAGAAAATGGAAATTACTATTTCATAGAACAAAATGGAAAATACATATCAAATAACAAAGGACAAAATAATACAACGGCAAACAGTTATATCAAAGTAGACTTAACAAATAAAGAAGATGTAACACTAAAAATAAATGCAGAAATATCAAGTCAAACAAGTGATTATGGATATGTAACAGTAACACAAACAGAAAATGCACCATCATATAGTACAAGTACAGGAAGAATATTTAGAATATCAGGACAAGTAGCAGCAAAAGATTATGAGACAACATTAGAAGGAGGAAAAGTACATTACATCCATCTAGGATATTATAAAAATTCAAGTACATCTAGCTATGATGATACATTTACAATAAATAGTATAGAAATAAACGGATATAATGCATTAGAAAAGAAAGAATACATAACAAATGCAGAAGGAAAAATAAATGTGACATTAGAAGCAGGAGAATATGAAGTAGAAGAAATAGAAACATTAGAAGAATATCAATTACCAGAAAATCCAATTCAATCAATAAATATAACAAAAGAAAAAGACAATTATGATTTGAAATTTGTAAATACAAAGAAGCAAGGTAAAGTAATAACACACTATTATATAGAAGGAACAGAACAGAAAGTACCATCAAATATAGAAGGAGAAGTAGTAGAAGATGTAATTCAAACAGGAAAAATAGGAGATATTTATATAACACATGAGGCGGAAAATGTTAGCGATAGATATGAATTACAATATGTTTTAGGTAATGTAAATGGTGAAATTCAGAATGAAGTTACAGAGATATATTATTTCTATAATCTAAAAGAAGCTGATTTAACTATTAGAAAAATTGATGAAGAAGGTAATGGATTAGCTAATGCTGCTTTCAATGTAGTTAATAAAGAAAGTGGAAGAGAACAAGAGGCAATTACAAATAATAATGGTGAAGTAACAATTACCGTTCCAATAGGAGAAACAGTAATTGTAGAAGCTAGAGCACCAGAAGGATATAAATTAGACACAGAAATTAAAACGATTAATGTCGAATTAGACAAGAAAAATGTTATAACAATTTCTAATGAAATAATTCATAATTACAATATTAATGTTAATAAAATAGACAGTGAGACAGGAGAGAATATACAAGGTGTTAAATTTGAATTGAGTTATATGCAACCAAAAACAAAATGGTCACTTCAGAGTGTTACAGAAGATGAAAATGAAGAAAATGAATTTTGGGATTGGGAAGAGAAAACAGAAGAATATGAAACATCAGAGAATGGCATGATTGAACTTGAAAATTTGGAAGATGAAGTAGTATATACTCTAGAGGAAGTATTACCAGCCAAAGGATATGTAGCAAATAAACAAGTATATAAATTTATAGTTCATTATACAAATGGAGAGTATCAATTAGAAATGTTAGAAGGAGCTTTTGATGATATACAAATAGAGAATAATGTGATAAATATAACATTAAAAAATACACCAACCTTAAAAGTGATAAAACAAGGAGAAAATGGAGAATTATTACCAAATGCAAAATTCACAATAACTGATGAAGAAGGAAATGAAGTAAGAAACGGAAAAGGAGAGCTTGTAGGAAATATAGAAGATATAAGTGGTACACAAATGAGAGTAGTGACAACAGATGAAAATGCTCAGATAATAGAAAATCTTGAGCCAGGAAAATATATCTTAACAGAAGTACAAGCACCAGAAGGATACGAATTGCCAGAAAATGTAGGAGATAGAAAAACAGAAATAGAAATAACATCAGAAGGATATGCAGGAACGGTTGTAGAGAAGGCTGAAGAAATTATTCTTGATATGGATAGATTTAATACAAGTTGGATGGATTTTGATAAATTAGATCCTGTGGCGGATATAATATTAAGGAATGATGGTGATATATTATTTGTAGGAGGATTACTAGAAGATTATACAATTTCAGCAGAAAATACTGTGTCAGGAAATGATATAGTATTAGAGAAAAAATCTATAGAAGATGGTTTAATATTGATATTAACCCAAGATGGAAAAGTAAAAGAAGTATATCAAAATAATTCACCAGAAAATGCAGCAAATGTTTTAGTAAATATGATAGAAACACCAAATAGAAAGAAAATAGCAATAGGAATGTATATGGGAGCAATACAAATACCAGCAGAGAAGACAGTAAATAATCAAGAGATGAAGATAGAATCAACCGATGGAAATACCTATACATATATGATATGCTATGATTCAGAAGGAAAAGTAGAATGGTTATCAATTATGGGATTATCAGTAGGTGAATTAACGGAAAACTTAATGAATATCGAAATAGTAAATGACAAAGTTGTAATACAATATGACTCATCAGATAGTACAGTAATAATTCCAGCAGATTTAACAGCAAGTGGTGAAGAGATTACATTAAATAAACAAAATAGCAATAATCCAGTGATGGTAGTATACAATATGAATGGAAAAGTAGAAAAAGTATTAGAGATGAGATGGGACATGAATCCAAAATTTGAAGGAGGAGCAATACTTACAACGATAGATGATGAAACTATTATAGGAGGATATTCAGAAGATGATACAGTAATATTTGATGAAACAGAGACAGTGACTGGAGAAAGAATAGAATTATCTAATCCAGGAGATGGAATTATAGTAAAATATAATGCAGATGGAAAAGTAGAATGGGCTAATGTTTTAGGAAGTATAAGTAACTACGGAGGATATAATTTATTTAAAGAAGTAGAAGATGGGTATATAGGAATAGCATATTATCAGGATGGAATAATAATACCAGCAGAGAAAACTGTTAATAATATGGAAATCAATATAATAAGTGAAACAGCTGAAGATGGCCAAGATTTAATGGCAATGATAAAATATAATACAGAAGGAAAAGTAGAATGGGGAATAGATGTTCAAAATTATATTGAAGCTTATAATGATTATATGTATGTAGGAGAATTAAGGAAAACAGAAGATGGATATGCATTAATAGATAATGACATGAGAGCAATTTTAAAATTTAAAGAAACACATACAGATTTAATAGCTAACAAACAAGAAGTAGTAATGTTAACAAATACAGCAAAAGATTCAACAGTATTAGTACATCACTACATAAAGGATACAACAACAAAATTAAGTGAAGATGTATTAATAACAGGAAAAGTGGGAACAGACTACAGAACAGAAGTGGCAACAGATATACCATCAAACTATGAATTAGTATCAGAGCCAGAAAATAAAACAGGAAAGATAACAGCAAATCAAACAGAAGTAATATACTATTATCAACTAAAAGAGCCAAATATATCAGAGTCAAAAATAGAAAAAGAAAGTACGATAGAAAAAATAACATCACAAAATCAAGTAATAGATTATAGTATAAACTATATGACAAAAGTAGATACATATAAAGGTGATGTAACAGTAACAGTAGTGGATGAATTACCATATGAGATAGATGAAGAAAAATCAGTACTTTCAGG
The DNA here is from genome assembly GCA_944388695.1 of uncultured Clostridia bacterium. Classification (GTDB taxonomy): domain Bacteria; phylum Bacillota; class Clostridia; order TANB77; family CAG-508; genus CAG-269. The sequence continues at coordinate 3,574 of CALXJT010000080.1, read as the reverse complement.
GGGAACATATAATAAAGAAGAAAAAACAATAACTTGGACTCAAGATATAACAGGAATAGATACATTTACGAATGGTATAAAAGAAATAACATTTAGTAAAAACATAACGTTAGTATATAAAAATGTAGATGTAACAAAAGAAAAAATAGAAAACAAAGTAACAGGAAAAATAGAGTTAAAAACACCTGAAAAAGAAGAAACAGTAGAAGATACAAAAGAAATACCAACAGAATATACAACAGAGATAACAGTAAATAAAGTGTGGGTAGATAATGAAGTTCAAGCCCAAAGAAGACCAGAAAGTATCATAATAGAAGTAAAGAATGGAAATGAAACAGTTCAAGAAAAAACAGTAAACACATCAAATGCAGTAGAAGGAAAAGAAAATCAATGGACAGTAGAATTTATAGGATTACCAAAATATGATGAAAAAGGTCAAGAAATAAAATATACAGTAGACGAAAAAGAAGTAAATGAAAACGACTTGAAATTCTACAAAAAAGAAGTAACTGAAGTAGAAGACAATCAAGCAACAATAAGAAATACATTTACAAAACCAATAAACACAATAGAAGTAACAGTGGAAAAACATTGGGAAGACAACAATAATGTAAATGGAAAGAGACCAACAGGAATTAAATTACAAGTAAAAGTAGGAGACGAAGTCATAAGAGAGCAAATAGTAGATAAGACAAATGCTAAAGATGAATCTGATGAAAACATATGGGTATATACATTTGAAGGATTGCCAAAATATAACGACAATGGAGAAGAAATAGAATATACAGCAGATGAAGAAGAAATAAAAGTAAATGACTTAATGTTCTACGAAAAAGAGATAGAAGGGTTAATTGTAACAAATACATTCAAAATACCAGATGAAAGAATAAATGTAAAAGTAAACAAAGTATGGGTAGATAATGACATTCAAGAAGCAAGAAGACCAGAAAGTGTAGTACTAATCTTAAATAAAAAAGTAAATACTGATTCAAATGAAGATAATAATTCAAATGAATCAGATGCAACACAAGAAGAGTTACAAGAAATAGCAAGACACGAGATAACAATATCAGATGCAGTATCAGGAAATAAAGACAGATGGCAATACACATTTGAAAATCTACCAAAATACGATGACAAAGGAAATGAAATAGAATATGTAGTACAAGAAGCAGAAAAGACAGAAGGAGATTTACATTTCTATACAACAAAAGTAGGAATAATGATAGATGAACAAGAAGATGGAGTACTAACAGGAAATAAAGAAGTAACAATAACAAATACATTCACAAGACCACAAGATACAGCAGAAGTAACAGTAACAAAAGTATGGGATGACAATAACAATGAAGCAGGAAAGAGACCAGAAAGTATAAAATTACAATTAAAGAACGGAAGCTCAATAATAAAAGAACAAGAAATAACAAGTTCAAATGCTGTAGCAGGAGACACAAATAAATGGCAATACACATTTACAGGAATAGCAAAATATAATGACAACGGAGAAGAAATAGTATATACAGCAGATGAAACAGAAGTAAATAGTAGTGATTTACAATTCTACGAAAAAGAAATACAAGGAACAACAATAATAAATAAATTTACTCAAAATACAGATAAAATAGATATAACAGTAACAAAGAAATGGGTAGATAATGAAATACAATCTACAAATAGACCAGAAAGTATAATAATCCAAGTAAAGAACGGAATGAAAATAGTAGCAAGTCATGAAATAACAACAGAAAATAGTGTGGTAGTAGATGGTGAACAAGATAATTCAACATGGCAATATACATTCGAAGACTTACCAAAATATGATGAATTAAATAACATCATAAACTACACAGTAGACGAAGTAGAAAAAGAATCAGGAGATTTAGACTTCTACACAAAAGAAATAAGTGGAACAACAATAACAAATACATTCACAAAACCAACAGACACAATAGAAATAACAGTAAAGAAAGAATGGGTAGACCAAAATGACATTTACAGTAAGAGACCAGATACAATAAATTTACAAGTAAAAAACGGAGAAGAAGTAATATCAGAAAGAACAGTATCAAAAGAAGATAATTGGGAATACACATTCACAGGACTTCCAAAATACAATGACAATGGACAAGAAATAGTATATACAGTAGATGAGGAAGAAACAAAATCAGGAGACTTGTATTACTATACAAAAGAGGTAGGAAATGTTATCGACAGTGATGGAACAAATAGTGGAAATAGCAATGAAAATAATGGAACATCAATGATATCTTCTGACGAAAAACAAGCAACAATAACAAATAGACTATCAAAAGTACCATCAACAGTAGTAGTAAAATATGTAGATATAAACACAGACGAAGAAATAGAAGATAGAGTAAATAAAGAAGGAATAGTAGGAGAGACATTTGATGTAACAGAAGATAAAAAAGACATTCCAGGATATACTCTAGTAAAAGAGCCAGAAGAAAAAACAGGAATCTATACAGAAAAAGTACAAGAAAAAATTTACTACTATGCAAAGAATACAAAAGTAATAGTAAAATACTTGGAAAAAGGAACAAATAAAATCCTATCAGAAGAACCACAATATGAAATAGAAGGATATGAAGGACAAGGATATAGCACAGAGAAGAGAACATTTGAAGGATACACATTTGTAGAAAGTACAGGTAAAACATCAGGAACAATGGAAAGGGATACAATAGAAGTAATTTACTACTATGCACAAAATACAAAGGTAATAGTAAAATATCTAGAATTAGATGATACGCCAAACGATAATACAGACAATAAAGTATTATCAAAAGAAGTAACAATAAACGGATATGAAGGAAAAGATTATAAAGCAGAGCAAAAGAATATAAACGGATATACCTTCATAAAAGCAACAGATAATACAATAGGAACAATGACAAAAGACCCAATAGAAGTAATCTACTATTATGCACAAAATACAAGAGTAATAGTAAAATATCTAGAAAAAGATAATACACCAAATAATACAGAAGATAACAAAGTACTAGAAGATGAAGAAATAATAGAAGGATACGAAGGAAAAACATATAAGACAGAGAAAAAAGACATAGATGACTATATATTTGTAGAAAGCACAGATAATACAGAAGGAACAATGACAAAAGAAGAGATAATAGTAATTTACTACTATTCAAAAGAAACACAAGCAACAGTACAACATATAGATAGAGAAACAGGAGAAATCCTAAAAGAAGAAACAGAAAAAGGAATGGTAGGAGATATCTTCAAAACACATCCAGAAGACTTTGAAGGATATGTACTAGTAGAATCACCAGAAAATCCAGATATAATAATGACAGAAGAAGAGCAGATAGTAAAATACTATTATGCAAAAATATCAGCAGGAGTAATAGAAAAACATATAGACGAAATATCAGGAGAATTACTATATAGTGAAGAACATAAAGGAAATGAAGGAGATCCATACGATATACCTCCAAAAGAATTCGAAGGATATGACCTAATAGAACAAGATGAAGATGGAACAAATAGACTACCAGAAAACGCAAAAGGAGAAATGACAGAAGAACTAATAGAA
>CALXJT010000079.1 GCA_944388695.1 uncultured Clostridia bacterium | reverse complement strand
ATAGATGATGCACCAGTAATATTATCAATATCAACAGGACAGGCAAGAATATATTATGTGTTAGGATTTACAGTGTTAATGACAATTGCTGGAGGAATAGTACTTATTAAGAAGTTTGTGTTGTAGAAGAATTGAGCAATTGAAGGATTGAAAACGGAATAAGTAAATAATTAGAAATTAGGCAATTGAAAATGGGATAAGTAGATAATTAGGCAATTAAATAACTGAATGAGTAAATAATAATTGGTTAATTGAATTATAAGAAGAAAGTAGAATAGCTTATATTGAAAGATATAATGATATTCTACTTTTTCTGTTTTTTGTAGAACTATTTTCATGGAGGAATTGAAAATTATTATGGAATATTACAAGAGGTGATAATGTTAAAAATTGATTCAAATATTTAAATCCGTAAGGAAAGAGGAAAAATCGAAAAGCAAATACCACAAAATTATGTTACCAAGTTGTAACATAAATGTTTCCAAAATTTAAAAAAGTAAAAAAACACACTATCCGTAGTAGTTATAAAAATAAGGTAAAAACTACCATGGAGAAGCTATTTACTTACAGTCTCTAGGATATTAAAATAAATATATATAATATATAAACAAAAAGGAGACTGTTGGTATGAAAAAAATTAAAGGGTTTTTCGACAAAAGGTTAAAAAAAGACATAAGGAACACACAAAAAACAGAACAATTAAATGACAGAGCATTAAACAATGCTGAACAAGGTAAAATGAGTAATTTAAAAACAGCTATTACACAGAACAAAGTAAAAGTAATATCAGGTGCGATAGCAATCCTAGCGATGGTTGTGATAGCAATTATTGCTATTAACCAAGCAAGTAAAATGCAAAACAATCAAACAGCAATAGGACCAGAGCTAGCAAAAGCAATGACATATCCAGTAATTGAAGATAAAGAGGAAGAAGCATCTGTAGAAGGAACAGAAAATGTTAAATTTGATGCTTTCTTTTTGCGTGATATAAACGGAGACGGATATGCAGAAAGCATAAGAGGAACAAGTAAAGAAATAGGGAAAGAAGATACCTTGTACATGGAATTAAATGTCCAAACAGCAGGGTATTTAAAAGATGCCAAAATAACAGTAAATGGCGAGAATTTCTATTTACAAACATCATTGCCAAAAGATGATGAATTGAAGGACAACTACATAGGAAATAATATAAAAACAATAGAATTTAATGACCTAGCAAATGGTACACAAAAGATGTTAACAGGAATAGTAAGAAGTGGAGACTATTCATATTCATCAAGAAAAGCAGAAGCGATAGGAAATAATATAAATAACTATAGCAAAGTGAATAGTGTAACCCTAACAGGAACATATGTAGCAGAAGACGGAACAGAAACCCAAATAGAAAAAACAGTTGAATTTAATATAGATTGGTATGGAACAACAACAGCAAGAATATATACAACAAATCAAAATAGAAATATAGAAAATGCAATAAATGAAGAAGAAGGAGCAATAAACCTAGATTTCACAGTATATACAGAAGAGACAGAACAAGAATTAATATTAAGCAAAAACCATATAGAGGGAGAAATACCAAGATTAAATGACTATGCACCAGTAGAAGTAATCTACACAGGAAGTAACGGTGTGTTTAATTATGATGCAGAAACAATGACTTTCACATTAGATAGAACAGCACAAACAGATGAAGAAGGAAATGTAACAAGCAGTTTATCAAGAAGTAATAGTTATGGAATAAGAGTAGTATATCCAATAGAGGCATATCAATCATTAGGAACAGAATCAGTGACTTTAAAAATCCCAGTGAAAACATATTATGAAGGATACAATAACCCAAGTGAAGAATTCACAAATCCATATAAATCAAATGTAGCATTAGCAACAATAACAGCAAGTTATGAAAAACCAGTAGAACAAGTATATAATTCATATTTTGATGTAACAGTAGGAAAATATGTATATAACCCAACAGGAAGATACATAGTATCAAAACAAAAACCATTAAAAATATATAACGGACAAAGTGAAGAAGAAAAAGATGACACATATACAGTAACATGGAGAGGATATGTAGGAACAAATGCAAAACTAGATGGAATGGTAATGAAAGAAACAAAAGATGGAGAAGAGCAAGTATCAGACCAATTCATAAAAACAAATTCAACTCAAGAAAGTGTAGATGATGTGGTATCAAATGTAGGAATATACTTTAGTGGAGCAGATACATTACTAGGAGAAGAAGGGTGGATAAGAGTATATGATGAAGATACAGGAAATCTACTAGTAACATTTACACAAAGTGATTGGAATAAATATACATCAAGTAATCCATATAAATACGAAATACCAGTAAAACATATAAGAGTAGAAACAAGTACATTACTAAAAAATGAAGCATCACTATATGTATATAACCTAAAAGAAATAGATGATGACAAAATAACAACAAAATATACAAGAGAACAATTTGATGAATTGCAATACATAAAATCAACATTAGTAGGATACATAGCAGGAGAATATGTAGAAACAGATACACATCAAGCAAATTATGAAGCACCAATATCAATAGCAAATATAAGCATAAGCAAAAACACAATATCAACACAAAGCACAGAAAAGAATGAAAAAATAACAATAGAAGCATATGCAAATGAAACATCAAACCAAGTAAAATGGCAAAATGGAACATTTTTAGTAAAATTACCAGAAGAAATAATAGATGCAAAATTAAATAGTGTAACAATAAATAACAGTAATGTAAAACTAGAAAACTATGAATTAATAGAACAAGATGGAGTATCATTTATAAAAATAGTAACAAAGAATGACACACCACAAACATTCTACATAACAATAGATGTAGACTTATCACCAGACCCAAGAATAGCAACAACAACAAAACAAATAGAGTTATACGCAACAAATGAAAATGGAAGTGACTATTATTACAAAGCACAAGACATATATGATGTAAATAATAACTTAAATACAGAAGAGCAGGTAAACCGTACAACAACAAGTATAAGTATGGTATCACCAAACTCTTTATTAACCAACCAAACAGCAACAAACTTTGATGATAAAGGAAGTGAAGTAGTATCACCAGAAATAGCAGACATAAAACCAGTATATGCAGTAGTAGACCAAGAACAAGAAGAACAAACAGCAACAATAGGAATACAAATAAAAAATAACTATGCAAATACAATAAGTGAAATAGACATATTAGGAAAAATTCCATTTGAAGGAAATACATATGTAATAAGTGGAGGAGAACTAGGTTCAACATTTACAACAAAAATGACAGAAACAGGAATAGAAATACCACAAGAGTTACAAGGAATAGCAACAGTATACTATTCTGATAACGAAAATCCAGATAGAGTCTTAAGCAAAGCAGAAAACAATTGGAAAAAAGCAGAAGAAGTAGAAAATTGGGACAATATAAAAACATTCTTAATAGACCTAGGTGACTATGTAATGGGAACAGGAAAAGAATTAGTATTCAATTACATAGTAAAAATCCCAAATGGACTAGAATTCAATCAAATCTCATATAGCCACCACGGAGTATATTTCTGTTTAGATACAGAGCAAGGAAAATATAGAACACAAACAGAGCCAAACAGAATAGGATTTAGAATAGCAGAAAAATATGATTTAGAACTAACAAAGTATCAAACAGGAAAAGATAAAGTAGTACCAGGAGCAACATATAGCATAACAGAAATAACAACAGGAGAAAGTGAAGATTCAGAAGAAAATAGCGGAGAAGAAGGTACAACAGAAATAAGAGGAGAAAGCAAAACAGCAGTAACAAATTCACAAGGAAAATTAACAATAGCAAACCTATATGCAGAAAAAATATATGAAATAAGAGAAATAAGCTCACCAGATGACTATGAATTAAACAGTAATGTCATAAGGTTTATTGGTCATGTAGACGAAGAAGGAAACTTAAGTATAGAAAAATTAGAAGGAACAACAAAAGGAGAAATAACATTAGGAAAAGAAGAAGGGGAAAACTACAAAGTAAATATCCAAGTAGAAGATGAAGTAAAAGCGACACTAAAAATAACAAAGAAAGAAAAAGGAACAGAAAACAAATTACAAGGAGTACGATTCAAATTAACAGGATATAACTTATCAGAAACAGGAAGAACATTAACAACAAATGTAAATGGAGAGATAACATTTAAGGGATTATCGATAAATCAAGAATACACTTTGCAAGAAGTAAAAGCAGAGGGGTATTATTTATCAAACCCAATAAAATTCAAAATAATAAATAATGATGGAAATTATACAGTAGAAAAAATAGAAGATGAAACAGCAACAGGAGAAATAAAAGAACAAACAACAACAGAAGAAGATAGCATACCAACAATAAATATAGTAATAGAAGATGAAAAGATACCAACATATGACTTACAAATAATAAAAGTAAAGAAAACAACAGAAAGCACAGTAAGTGATGATGAACTAATAGCAAAAGCAGAAGTAGC
>CALXJT010000078.1 GCA_944388695.1 uncultured Clostridia bacterium | reverse complement strand
GTTATACTGATGGAATGATAATAAAATATAACAGTAGAGGAGAAGTAGAATGGGCAAGAAGCGTAGGAGGAAGTTATCACGATTCTATTAATTCAGTAGTAGAAACAAGAGATGGAGGAGCCGTTGTAGGAGGATATTTCAATAGTAGTAGTATCCAAGTAGGAGAATATACATTGACGAATGCTAGAAATGGGTATGAAGATGGAATGATAATAAAATATAACAGTAGAGGAGAAGTAGAATGGGCAAGAAGCGTAGGAGGAAGTTATAATGAACAAATTCAATCAGTAGCTTCAACCAGTGATGGAGGAGCCATTGTAGGAGGGGATTTCTATAGTAGTAGTATCCAAGTAGGAAAATATACATTGACGAATAATAGTAGTTCTACAGCTTATGCTGATGGAATGATAATAAAATATAACAGTAGTGGAGAAGTAGAATGGGTAAGAAGCGTAGGAAGAAGCAATCAAGATTATATTTATTCAGTAGCTTCAACCAGTGATGGAGGAGCCATTGTAGGAGGATATTTTGCTGGTAGTAGTATCCAAGTAGGAGAATATGTATTGAAGAATAATGGTTTTTATGATGGAATGATAATAAAATATAACAGTAGAGGAGAAGTAGAATGGGCAAGAAGCGTAGGAGGAAGTAATGATGATTATATTAGATCAGTAGCAGAAACAAGTGATGGAAGAGTAATAGCAGGAGGAAATTTCCGAAGCAGTTCTATAGAGATAGATGGAAAAACAATAACTAATAAAGGAAGCTCTGACGGAATGATTTTTGAAATTGTTAATCAAGTAGGAGTACCAGAAATCCAAGAATTAACAGTAGAAAATAGTAGAAAAGAATTTAAAATAACAACAGATATAAATGAAATAGATGGTATAAAAGGTGGAGAAATTTTAGGAGAAGATAGAAATCCTTACGAAACAGTAAAATATGGAGAAACAAGTATACAAGAAATAAAAATGACACCTGATGAAAACTATGAAATAATAGGAATAACAGTAAATGGAGAAGAATACCAATTTGAAGCAAATGAAGATGGAACATATATAATGCCACCATTCGAAAATATGAAAGAGGATAAACATATAGAAGTAACATTTGCATTAAAGGATAATAAATTAACGATAAATAAAGTAGATAGTGAGAATAGAATACCATTACCAGGAGCAACATTCAAACTAGAGCAGATAGAAGAAAGAACAGAGCCAGAAAATGTAATAGGGGAAATAGTAGCAAATGGTACAGAATATGCAGAAGCAGATTTAGAAAATGAGGTAACAGATGTACAAGGAGAATTAACAAATAACGGAACATATTACTTTATTAAAAATGAAGATGGAACATTAACACCAACAAATAGCAAGACATATCAAACAGCCAATGGAGGCAGTACAGGAATAAAAAGTTCGACAGCTAATTCATATATTCCAATAAATTTAACTGGTAAAGAAGGAAAATATGTAATAGTAGTAAATGCACAAGTATCAAGCGAAAGTGCAGATTATGGATATGCAACAGTTACAGAAACAACAACAGCACCATCACGTACTAATACAACAGGAAGATTTATATACATATCAGGAAATTCAACAAGTAGTACAACTCCAAAAGATTATACATCAATAGCATTAGAAGGAGGAAAAACATATTATCTACATTTAGGATATTATAAAGATAGTAGTGTAGATACAGGAGATGACCAAGTAGTATTTAATAGTATAAAAGTATATAAAGCAAAAACTACAACATATAATTTCGTAAATAAAGAAGAAGGAGGACATGAATCAAATAACCAAGGGAAAGATTCAACAGTAGCAAATTCATATATTCCAATAGATTTAAGAAATAATACAGGAAAATATAATCTGACAGTAAATGCAAATATATCAAGTGAAAGCTATGATTATGGATATGCAACAGTAACAGAAACAACAACAGCACCAGCATATAATGAAAGCACAAATAGATTCATATACATATCAGGAACAGCAGAAGAAGATGCAACACCAACAGACTATACAACAGTATTGCAAGGTGGAAAAATGTATTATCTACATCTAGGATATTATAAAAACTCATCAATAAGTGAAGGAGATGATAAATTCACAATAAACAGTGTCCAAATAACTCTAAATGATTCCGAGCTATACCACACAGAAGTAACAACAGATAGCAAAGGACAAGGAATAGTCCAAATACCATTTGGAAAATATAAAATAACAGAAATAAAAGCTCCAGAAGGATATGAACTAAACGAGACACCAATAGAAATAGAATTCAGAGCAGATGGAGATAATCATGAAATAACAATAGAAAATAAAGTAAGTGCAAAAGTAATAGTACATCACTACTTAAAAAATAATGCAGGAGAATACACAACAGAAAAAGTAGCAGAAGATGAGTTACTTGAAGGTAAAATAGGAACAGAATATACAACAACACCACACCTAGACTTACAAAAATATGAATTAGAAAGAGACGAGAGTGGCTCATATGTAATTCCAGAAAATGCAACAGGAACATATGAATCAGGAACAAAAGAAATAACATACTACTATGAGGAGAAAGAATATCCATTAATAGTACATCACTATATAGAAGGAACAACAGAGCAAGTATCATTAAAGGATGGTAGTGTAGCACAAGATATAACAGATAGTGGAAAAGAAGGAGAAAGTTACGAAACACGAGCAATATCAGATGAAGAGCTAAATTCAAAATATGAATTAGTAGAAACACCATCAAATGCAACAGGAGTATATGGAACAAATGAAATAGTGGTAACATATTACTACAAATTAGCAGAGAGACCACTAACAATCATAAAAACAGGAGAAAATCAAGAGCCATTAGAAGGAGTAAAATTTGAAATACAATCAAAAGAAAATGCAGATAAGGAAAGTGCAATAGGAAAAGTAGGAGAATTAAAACAAAATGGAGACTACTATTTCATAGAACAAAATGGAAAATACATATCAAATAACAAAGGACAAAATAATACAACAGCAAACAGTTATATCAAAGTAGATTTAACAGATAAAGAAGATGTAACACTAAAAGTAAATGCAGAAATATCAAGTCAAACAAGTGATTATGGATATGTAACAGTAACACAAACAGAAAATGCACCATCATATAGTACAAGTACAGGAAGAATATTTAGAATATCAGGACAAGTAGCAGCAAAAGATTATGAGACAACATTAGAAGGAGGAAAAGTACATTACATCCATCTAGGATATTATAAAAATTCAAGTACATCTAGCTATGATGATACATTTACAATAAATAGTATAGAAATAAACGGATATAATGCATTAGAAAAGAAAGAATACACAACAAATGCAGAAGGAAAAATAAATGTAACATTAGAAGCAGGAACATATGAAATAACAGAGATAGAAACACAAGAAGACTATGAACTACCAGAGAATCCAACACAAACAATAGAAATAACAAAAGAAAAAGAAAGCTATGAAATAACAATAGCAAATGAAAAGAAACAAGGACAAGTAACAACACACTACTACATAGAAGGAACAGAGGAAAAAGTACCATCAAATGTAGAAGGAGAAGTAGTAGAAGACATAGTACAAACAGGAAAAGTAGGAGAAATCTACGCAACAAAAGAAGTAGAAAATGTAAATCCAGCATATGAATATGTAAGAGTAGAAGGAAATACAAGTGGAGAATACACAGAAGAAACACAAGAAGTAATCTACTATTACAAACTAAAAGACCCAAGTATAGAATCACAAATAAGAAAAACAACTACAACAGGAGAAGTAACAGACAAAAATCAAATGATTCCATACACAATAACATATTCAGGAAAAGTAGAAGACTACAAAGGAGATGCAACAATAACAATAGTAGACTACTTACCATATGAAATAGATGAAGAAAAATCAGAAATAGGAAATGGAATATATGACAAAGAGAATAAAACAATAACATGGGTAGTAGAAGAAAAAGGAATAGACACATATACAAATGGAGCAAAACAAATAGA
>CALXJT010000077.1 GCA_944388695.1 uncultured Clostridia bacterium | reverse complement strand
AAAAAAAAAAAAAAAAAAAAAAAAAAAAAAAAAAAAAAAAAAAAAAAAAAAAAAAAAAAAAAAAAAAAATAAATAAACAAACAAATAAAAAAACAAATAAAAAAACAAATAAAAAAATAAATAAAAAAACAAATAAATAAAAAAACAAATAAATAAAAAAACAAATAAAAAAACAAATAAAAAAACAAATAAAAAAACAAATAAAAAAATAAATAAAAAAACAAATAAAAAAACAAATAAAAAAATAAATAAAAAAATAAATAATAAAATAAATAATAAAATAAATAATAAAATAAATAATAAAATAAATAATAAAAATAAATAAAAAAAATAAATAAAAAAATAAATAATAAAATAAATAATAAAATAAATAATAAAATAAATAATAAAAATAAATAATAAAAATAAATAATAAAATAAATAAAAAAATAATTAATAAAAATAAATAAATCAAAAAATAAAATAACAAATTAATCAAAAATAAGCAAATAAATAAAAAATAAAAAAGATTAAAAAGAAAAAATTATTTTCTTTTCAATCTTAAGTCGTCACCAAAAAAACAATAAATATCATAATATCCAGCTATTCTTGAACCAATTCTATCTTGATAAAGCTTAAAAATTTCGTTAATATTTAAATTAGTAGAAATAATAGTTTTAGTAATTTTATTATTTAAATTTAAAATTCTAGTATTTATAATTGTAAATAATTCACTCAATTTCATATTATTTAAAAGTTCAGAACCCAAATCATCGATAATAAGTAAATCTGTTTCCAAAATAGATTTATAAAAAGAATTATCTACATTTTTTTGCTTATTCATTTTATAATCTATTACGCTTTCAAGTAATACAGGAGCTGTTTGATAAACAACATTTTTTCCATTTTCAAGTAACTTTGATGCTATACAATTAGACATAAATGTTTTACCGTAAACCAGTAGCCCCTGAAAACAATAAATTCTTTTGAGTTGGATTATCAAAATTTTCAACAAATTTAATACAATTTTCTTTTATATATTGAATATTTTTTCTTGGTGAAGTATTTACTTTATATTTTTCTACATTTATTTCGTCTGAATATAAATTTTCATTAAAAGTTGAAAAATTCTCATTTTTAATATTATACATATTAGATTTATTAAAAGAAATATCTAATAATTTTTGTTTTAAACATGAACACATCGTTGTATGATAATTACTATCTGTTACATATCCAGTATCATTACAAATTTTACATTCATAAAATGGTTTCAAATAATCTAAAAAATAATTATTTTCCTTTAAAATAGATTCTCTTTCTTTTTTTAATTTTTCAATATTTTCTTTCAGATTATTAACAGAGTAATCATTAGAAATATTATTTGATAATATTCCTTTTGCAGTAGATATAGCCATTTTATTCAATTCATCTTCTATTTGTCTTAATCTTGGAATTAAGTCATATAAATTTTCTTTCCTTTTTTCTAAATCTAGTTCTGCATTAATTTTCTTTTGTTCATATTCTCTTAATAAAGAGTTTAAAATTTCGTTAGCCATTCATTTCTCCTTTATTATTAATGTTTAAGTTAGCATATAGGAAGTCAAGATTATCATATTGTCGTTGCTCATGATTAGCTTTTGAAACTTGTGCACGCATTTCCTTTTCATCACGATTTTGTTTCTTTCTTTCTGCAAGAAATGCTTCGACTTCACTAGGAGTTTTTAGATTTCTTTCATGCCAATTTGTTATAATATTATTAACATATTCAAATGTAGGATTTTGTTTAAAAGTTGTTCTTTTAAGAGCAATTTCTATTATATCCATATCATATCCATAATCCATAACCCAATTTTCTATATACGCTTCTTCATATTGAGTCAAACCGTTATATTTCCCTAGCTTTTTAGCTATAGATTTTTTCATTTTATTTAATTTATCTTGCTTTTGATAATATTTATCTAAATCACTCCATGTATGAATATTATTAGAAGCCCAGGCTTCAGCTACTGTTTGAATATAATTTTTATGTAATGCTGAACGTTTATAGCAATATTCAAATAATGATATCATAACTTGTTCGTCAAAATTATATTTTTTAAACCATAAATCAATATCATTATACCATGATGGTCCCATAATTCCTTGAAAATACATATTATTAATATGGTCTATAACTCTAGCCCTAGCTTGATTTTTTGAAGTTTGAGCAACTGATTCTTTACTTGGAGTAAGATTAGGCTTATATAATTGATTTAAAGTAGATTCCTGTAAATCGATTATAGAATAACCTGTTGTTTTTTTCAAAATCAACCCATTTTCTTCTAAAAATTTAAAGCTATCATTAATTGTTTTAAGAGGTAAAGACAATTTTTTTGATAAATCATTTAATTTTATATCTTTACTATATTTTGAAAGAAATATAATATACATATATACTTTTAAATAATCACCAGGCATTTGTGGCAAATGTTCTGCAAAAAATATATCTGGTATCATAGTTTCTGAAAATAATAGTGATTTTTCTTTTTGTTCTAATTTCATGGCAATCTCCCTCTCATTAAATAGTAAAAATAAACTGTTTAGACAGAAAATTTTTACATATCATAATCTAAATTATATCTTTTTTTATTAAAAATTTCAACAAATTTTATCGAATTTTATCATAAAAAGGAATTAATCTTTTGTATAAAAATAAAGTTTAGGTTTATAAGCAAATTTTAATAAATATTTAAAAACATATAAAATATTTTCACCATTTAAACCTGTTATACTTATTAAAAAAAATGGAAAACAAAATAATATAAAAATAAATATTTTAGTTTGTAAATCATTACAAAAAAATTGAATAAATAAAAATATAATAGCATACCATAATAAATTAGCTATTGCTGTATTATAATCAATTATACCAAATAATTTATTTTCAAAATTATAATTTTGTGGAAAAATAAATTTCATTTTTATTCAGCATTACTTAAAATTTGAAGAAAAGTTATTCACAGTTTGTGTAACAGTTGTGGAAACTCCACCTATAAAATCCCTAACTAAAGAGTTAGATTTTATAAGAGCATAAATTCCTCCAACATAAATAAATTTAACAAATAAATTTGAAGAAGAATAATCCATTGAAAATAAAATTACTAAAACGATTGAAACAATTATTTGAATAAATAACAAAGAAAATAAATTTCTTAACCAAGCTTTAAAAAACCATGAAGTCTGATTTAAAGATGCTGATAGAATAGCAAAAGGAGTTATTACAACGAATAATTTTACTAAAATATATCTTAAAGAATAAGTAAAGACTAAATTTAAAAGAGATATAGAAAGAGTTCCTTTAATTAAACCATCTAATGAAAAAATATTTAATGAATTTGTATCTATAGAAATATTTTGATTAATGGTATTTATTAATTCAGAAAAAGATATAGAGGTATTAAATAAATTTTCGCCAATCTCACAAATAGCAAGAGATACATAAGATATTATATTAATAAAATATTCAAGTAAAAAATAAGAACAATTCATACATAAACCACAAATAATTAATTTTATAATAAAAGAATGAGGAGATTCTATCTGGGAATAAGTAAAATGAGATAGTAAATAACGTATAGAGAAATAAAGTATAATAGCTAATAAAAAGGAATTAGCTATTAAAAGTATACCATTTGTAGTAGAAGTACCAAAAATTGATTCGAAATTCTTATCATGCAAAATATTAGAATCAATAAAAGTTAATTTATCTAATACATCATATAAATTATTGTCAATTGAACTTAATAAAGTTTCAAAAATATAATTTATTGTATCTATAATTGTTTGCGTTATATTATTTTCCAATTTGACTCCCTTCTAAAATAAATAATAAAAAAATAGTATAAAAAATTAATGATAATTGAAAAAATAAAATTAAATTAAAAAGATTAAGCAATAAGAGATTTAATAGCAGATAGAATTAAATCAATAGCTAGTATAAAAGCATAAGAAAATAATGAACCTTTTATAATTTTTTTCCCCATTCGAATTCTCTCTTCATCTCCAAAACTAAATTTTTTCATAAAAACACCAGTACCGACAGCGACAGCAGCCGCAGGTGTTGCTAGCTTAATAATCCAATCTTCAATTGTTTCAAAAGCAGAATTTATTTTTGTAACAAGCTCTGGATCTCCCCAGGCAAAATGAGAAGAAGAAAAAATAAATATAAAAAGAATGAAAAGAAAAAAAGTAAAAATAAAATAAAATTTAAATTTTTTTAATATCATAAAAACACCTTCTTTCAAAAAAATATTAAATAAAAAAATAATAAATTAAAAATAAAATAAATAAATTAAAAATAAAATAAATAAATTAAAAATAAAATAAATAAATTAAAAATAAAATAAATAAAT
>CALXJT010000076.1 GCA_944388695.1 uncultured Clostridia bacterium | reverse complement strand
ATAAATAAATTAAAAATAAAATAAATAAATTAAAAAATAAAATAAATAAATTAAAAATAAAATAAATAAATTAAAAAATAAAATAAATAAATTAAAAAATAAAATAAATAAATTAAAAATAAAACAATAAATTAAAAATAAAATAAATAATTTAAAAAATAAAATAAATAAATAAAAATAAAATAAATAAATTGAAAATAAAAATAAATAATTTAAAAATAAAATAAATAAAAATATCTATTTAAAATAAGGTAACATTTTTAATTTTTCTGGATTATAAATTTTATTGCCATTAGATAAAAAAGTAAGAGCAGAAAAAGTTTCTAAATCTTGAGTAAAAAATTTAGTATCATAAATATAATCATTTTGAGTAAAAGTGCTATAAGTTTCGGAAATATTTGAGTTCTCGGAATTAAGTGTTTGCGTAATATAACTAAACTTAGTTTCTTTTGCACTTTCAGAATAGCTTTTTGAGATTTTTTCCTTATCCTCTTTCCCTAGCTGTTTTTGAGCTTCTTCTATTGTAAATATATCATCCGTACGAAACCATATCTTATTAATAAGATTTTGTGTTATAACTTTCACTGTAGCTTCATCTTTCAAAGCATTCTTTAAAGAAGAATAACTTTGAGTACTTACAATGTTTATACATTTTGCTTCTCTACTTACAGAAAAGAAGTCAGCATCAGTTTTAGTACAATATTTATCATATTCATCACAAATAAAGGCAGATCTTCTAACAGCGTTATTTGATAAAGTAGAAAGGACTTCTGCTTGAAAATCCAATTTTAAATATGTAGCAATTATTCTTGAAAGCAAAGAGTATTCAGCTATATTTATATTTAAAACTAAAATCTTTCCTTTTGATAAAAGATCCGAAAAACCTAAAAAAGATAATTTTTCTTTAGGGGAACAAAAGCAAGAAGAAACTTCATAATCAGAAATAAAAGTATTTGTTATACGTGTAATTTCAGAAATTAAAATACCTTTTGTTCTGGCATCCAGATTTTGAAATTCTTTCTGAAAGAAATCAAGGCTTGCATTTAATTCATATATATCTTTTGTAGTAAATTTTGATGAAATGAATAAATTTCGCAAGATATGAATTTTTTCTTCAAAGTAGCTAGGAATAGTAATTAATTTGTGTAATTCTAAAAACGTAACATAGTTATTATTATATAATCTACACAATTTAATACATTCAGATAAAATTTGTTCAGCCTTATCTAACCAATAGGATTCAGAGTTATTTTCAGAAAATAATGTTAATATAGTTTTTAATCGATTTGCTAAAACTATAGGTTTTAGATTAGGCTTATGTAATGGATTGTAAAATACATCACCGTTGAGCTCTAAAACAATTAAATCATCTAATAAATCAAATTGAGCACAAAATTTTTTTACTTGACTATAGTAGTTGCCTTTTACATCTAAAATAAGCATTCCTATTTTATTATTTGGATTAGATTTATTAAATTCTAGTAATTGTCTTGTAAAAGGATACATTGCTGAAGAAGTTTTACCAGAGCCTATTGTTCCAGTTATAAGAAAATTTTGATATAAACCAGATTCTGGAATAGAAATTAATTCGTTTTTAGAATTTTCACCTATTATTAGTGATAGATCTTTTTTATTAGTTTTTGATTTGGTAGTTCTTGGATATTTTTTGATAAAAATTTTTTCTAATTTTTTAATAAATTTAAAAATAATTTTTTTGAAAATTAAATGAGATAGAATAAAATGTGTTATTAATGTAGTTATTATAAAAGTTAACTTTATTATATTCCAAAGTTCAGGGTTTTCAGAACAGATATCAAATGGATGTATTCCGTAGGGAATAATTATTTCTTGGGCTACATAAACATCAAAAAAATTAACATAATATAAATATCCAGCAATAAATAACCATATTATAGAAAAAATAAAATGAAAAATTAAATAAATATTAAGACCTCCTTTCAGAATTTAAAAATTTTTTTAATTTTAATTTGGAACCTTGTTGATTATGAAAAATTTTAATATCAAAAAAAGTATAAATTGAATATAAACTAATAAAAAGTTGAATAATAAATAATAAGAAAAAAATATTTATTGATTTTTGGATAAAATCACCACCTTAAAATGAAAAAAAACTCTGAATTGATTTTTATAATACAACATTTTTTCCAATTTGTCTATACTTTTATAAAAAAATGTGATAAAATAATTTTATGTAAAAACAATTGAAGGGAGGATATAATATGAATATAAATAAAGATACAACAATAGGAGAAATTTTAGAAAAAGAACCAGAAAAAGCTGAAATATTATTAGAAGTTGGTATGCATTGTATAGGATGCCCTGCATCTCAAATGGAAACTTTAGAAGAAGCTTGTGAAGTACATGGTATTAATGTAGAGGATGTAGTAGAAAAATTAAATGCATAATAAAATGTGATGAGTCTATCAGAACTAAATTTGATATATCTTACACTCATTTTTAATAGAGAATAAACATTAAAAATAAAAAATCACAAAAAATCAACAAAAAATTTAAAAAATTTTCAAAAAAGTATTGACAGATAAAAAAAAATAGTGTAATATATAGAGGCGTTCTGGTTAGACATACGGGCTATTAGCTCAGGTGGTAGAGCACTTGACTTTTAATCAAGTTGTCCCGCGTTCGAGTCGCGGATAGCTCACCAA
>CALXJT010000075.1 GCA_944388695.1 uncultured Clostridia bacterium | reverse complement strand
AAAAAAAAAAAAAAAAAAAAAAAAAAAAAAAAAAAAAAAAAAAAAAAAAAAAAAAAAAAAAAATAAAAAAAAAAAAAAAAAAAAAAAAAAATAAAAAAATAAATAATAAAAATAAATGAAAAAATAAATAAAAAAATTAAATAAAAAAATTAAATAATAAAAAATTAAAAATAAATATATAAATAAATTTAAAGAAAGGAGAATATGATTATTTAAAAATCATAAATAAGAAAAATGGAATTAGAAAAAGAAAATAATATTGAAATAAAAAATAATATAAAGAATGAACAAGATCAAAAAAGTTTTTTAGAAACGACATTAGGGAAGACAATAAATGCAGCTATAGATATAGGGATACGAGCTTTATTACCAGACTTTATAGATGAACAAGTAATAAATATAAAAGATAATTTATTAGAATATGGATTAAAAGACGGAATAAAAGAAACAATAGATGATGCAATAGATCTAGGAAAAAGTGCAATAGGGATTGTAACAGGAAACTTTGAAAATATGAATCAAATTCAAAATGCAATTGAAGCTGGTGGATTAATAGATGGAATTTCATCACTATTAGATAAAGTTGTTGATAAAGTTAGACAAACAGGACTTATCAATTCATCAGTAGCAAATACGATAAAAAAAGGAAAAAATATTATATTAGATAATGTAGAAAGCAACATAGAAAAAACATTTATTGAGCAAACAACTAATATTGAAAATACAAATACATATATAAATAATTGGAAAGATTATTTTAAAAATAAAGATTTTGAAGGAATGGATATAGAATACAATAAATTAGAGAAAGAATTAAAAAATTTAATTCCTATAGAAAATACAATAAATGAAGCTAGAAAAATAGAAAACCTACATAATTTAATAAAAAATAATGGACAAAATTTTGAATTAACAAAAGAGGCTATTGAATTAGCAAATAAATTAAAATAAAAAAGTGAAAAAATATAAAGTTTACTGTATAATAAAAAAAATAATAGAATTCATATTAAATAAAACAATGAAAAAACTAGGGATGAGAAAGATATAAAACTCTATAAAAAAGAGATAAAAAAATTAACATAAAAAAATTATAATGCTAAAGATAAGCTATCTAAAAGAATAAAATAAATAATAAAAAAATAAATAATAAATAAATAATAAAAAATAAATAATAAAAAATAAATAATAAAAAAATGAATAATAAAAAATAAATAATAAAAAAATAAATAATAAAAAAATAAATAATAAAAAATATAATAAAAATAAATAATAAATAAAATAATAAATAAAATAAATGAAAAAACAAATAAATGAAAAAATAAATAAATGAAAAAATAAATAAGTATAAAAATAAATAAATATAAGAATAGATAAATACAAAAATAGATAAATATAAAAAGAAAATTAAGTAAATAAAAAAACATAAAAACTAAAAGTCTAAAAAAAGCGAAAAAGAGAGACCATATAACTAAAA
Organism: uncultured Clostridia bacterium; assembly: GCA_944388695.1. Taxonomy (GTDB): domain Bacteria; phylum Bacillota; class Clostridia; order TANB77; family CAG-508; genus CAG-269. The sequence continues at coordinate 4,222 of CALXJT010000075.1, read as the reverse complement.
TATAATTATATAGAAACTCTTATAAATCTATAACTTTTTATTCAATTTTTTTAAAAAGGTAAAAGAATTATGAATGAAATCATAAATATAATCAATAGTTTCTTCAGAGCATTTCATAAGTATTCTGTCTATCCTTAATATCTTATCATTATTCTTCACATCACCATATAAAATATAATCAGAAGAATAACCAGTATAAGAAACAATTCTCTTTAAAGTTTTTAAACTCAAAGCTCTTTCTCCTCTTTCTACTTGCCCTAAAAAAACTTCTGAAACATCAATCATTTCTGAAAACTTATCTCTACTCATATTAAAATTTTCTCTAATAGAACGAATTCTTTCACCAACTAAAAAATTATCTTCATTAAATTCTTGCATACTTTGACCCCTTATGAACTCAAATGTTACATAAACATTATACAATAAACTAAAAAAATTACTAATACGCTAATAGAATATATAAAACAATAACTAATAGCATACATTAAATTAAACATACATATTTTATAACATATAAAAAAATTGAAATATATAATATTAACAAATAAAGTTTTTTATTTAATATAAATTAATAAAAAAAAGAAAATAGAGTAAAATAATATTAAAGAAAAATAAAAAAGTAAAAAGAGGAAAGGAATTTAGAATGGATAATAATCATATAACAAATAGTGAAAAAGGAATAATAGAAAAAATATACAATTTAAATAATGAAGAAATTGATAACATATTAAAATTAAAACAAAAAGAAATAAAGTTAAAAGAAATAGATTATAAAATAATAGAAAAAATAGAAAAAAATGATATAAAAGAAAAAATAAAAGAAATAATAAAAATTCAAGATGAGAATTATAATATAAAACTTTCGGAATATAGTAAAGCAATGTATAAAAAAGGATTTAAAGATGGAATAAATATAATAATAGAAGCTTTACATTAAAATAGTATAATAAAATTTGTTAAGGAATAAAAATTAGTTTTTTAGCAAAAGGTTATGCTATTTTTTTTTACATAAATACTTGCAAAACTCTATTTGTTTTAGTATAATACAAATGTACAATTATCAATGGAAAGAGGGAGAATAAATGGAAGAAAGACAAGAAAGAAGAGACGGAAAAATAATACAAAAAGACATCGAAAATGAGATGAGAGAAGCATATATAAGTTATGCTATGAGCGTTATTGTTTCTCGTGCCCTTCCTGACGTAAGAGATGGTTTAAAACCAGTACATAGAAGAATTTTATATGCTATGCATGAAGATGGTATTACAGCAGATAAACCATATCGTAAATGTGCAAATACAGTAGGTTCCGTTTTAGGAAGATATCATCCACATGGAGATAGTTCTGTATATGATGCAATGGTAAGAATGGCACAAGATTTTACAATGAGATATCCTCTTATAGATGGTCATGGAAATTTTGGTTCAGTTGATGGCGATAGCCCAGCAGCTATGAGGTATACAGAAGCAAGAATGTCAAAAATTTCTCAATATATGCTTACAGATATAGAGAAAAATACAGTAGATTTTATGCCAAACTATGATGATAGATTACAAGAACCAACAGTATTACCAGCAAGAATACCAGCATTATTAGTAAATGGATCATCAGGTATAGCCGTAGGTATGGCTACAAATATACCACCACATAACCTAAAAGAAGTTGTAGATGGTATTATAAAATTAATTGATGATGATAATGTAACTAATGAAGATTTAATGCAAATAATAAAAGGTCCAGATTTTCCTACTGGAGCAACAATTTTAGGAGTAGAGGGAATAAGACAAGCCTATACAACTGGTAAAGGAAAAATAACAATGAGAGCAGAAGCTGAAATAGAAGAAATGAGCGGAAATAGACAAAGAATTTTAGTTTCTTCATTACCTTACCAAGTTAATAAAGCTAAATTAATAAAGACTATTTCAGACTTATCAAAAGAGAAAAAGATTGAAGGAATTTCAGAAGTAAGAGATGAATCTGATAGAAAAGAAAAAACAAGGGTAGTAATAGAATTAAAAAGAGATGCTAATGCACAAGTTGTATTAAATCAACTATATAAACATACGCAAATGCAGGAAACATTTGGTGCAATAATGCTTGCATTAGTAGATGGTGAACCAAAAATCTTAACATTAAAAGAAATGCTAGAATGCTACGTAAATCATAGAAAAGAAGTTATTTTAAGAAGAACAAAATTTGATTTGGACAAAGCCCTAGCAAGAGCACATATTTTAGAAGGATTGAAAATAGCATTAGATAATATTGATGAAGTTATAGAGATAATTCGTTCATCATATGATGACCCAAAAGAAAGATTAATGGAAAGATTTGGATTATCAGATGTACAAGCTCAAGCAATACTAGATATGAGATTAAAGACATTATCAGGATTGCAAAGAGAAAAGATAGAAGAAGAATATAACGAATTAATGAAATTAATAGCACATTTAAGAGACATATTAGCAAGTGAAAAACTAGTATTTGATATTATTAAAGAAGAATTAATAGAAATAAAAAATAAATTCGGAGATGACAGATTAACAAAGATAGTAGCAGCAGAAGGTGAGTTTGTTGTTGAGGATTTAATAAAAGAAGAGCAAACAGTAATAGCCCTAACACATTTTGGATATATCAAGAGAATGCCAATTGATACATATAAAAGTCAAAGAAGAGGTGGAAAGGGTATAACAGGTATAGCAACAAGAGAAGATGACTTTGTAAAACAAATATTTACTGCATCTACTCATGATACTATATTATTCTTTAGTAATAAAGGTAAAGTTTATAGATTAAGAGGATTTGAAGTTCCAGAAGCAGGAAGAACAGCTAAAGGAACAGCAATCGTAAACTTATTAAGCCTAGACCCAGGAGAAAAAATTTCAGCAGTTATTCCAATACAAAATTTTGCTGAAGGAAAATATTTATTGATGGCTACAAAAAATGGATTAATTAAAAAGACAGCATTATCAGAATATAATTCATCAAGAAAAACAGGTCTACAAGGAATAACTTTAAAAGAAGAAGATGAGCTAATAGCAGTAAGATTAACAGATGGAGAAGACAATGTAGTATTAGTTTCAAGAAATGGAATGTGTATTACATTTGATGAAAAAGATGTAAGACCTATAGGAAGAGCATCACAAGGAGTAATAGGAATCCGTTTAGATAAAGATGATGAGCTAATAGGAATGGAATCAGTAATAGCAGGAGGAAAAGCAACATTGTTAGCAATAACAGAAAATGGATTTGGAAAAAGAACAGAATTAGATGAATATAGAGTTCAAATTAGAGGAGGAAAAGGTGTTATAACATATAAGATAACACAAAAAACAGGAAAGCTTGTAGGAGTAAGAATTGCAAGTGATGAAGATGATGTAATGCTAATTACAGATACAGGAACTATAATAAGAATAAAAGTAAAAGACATAAGCGTATTGGGAAGATCAACACAAGGAGTAACATTAATGAGAACAAGTGATGGAGGAAAAGTAGTAAGTATAGAGACATTAACTCCAGATATGGATGATTCAATGGAGGAATAAATATGGTTAAAGATGAGGAAAAGAAGGAGAAAAGAAATCAACTAGTGGGGGAGATAGCCAGTATTTCATTAAAATTGATTAACGATTCATATAACTTTTCAGATAAAGATATTATAGATATCATAAAAGCATTATTATACGAAAAAATAGACACAAATGAAAATTTATTTCCAGATAGAGATAAAAGTAAAGAAAAAATAGACAGAGTAGCACAAGAAATATTAGAATTAGCAAAAAGTCAAATGGAAAAAAATAAAAATGAAGGAAGATAAAAATTATAAAAGCAAAGATTATACTAATATTAGAAAAATCTTTGCTTTTTATTTTGTGTAAAAAAATTTAATAGAATTGAATAACCTAAAATTAAAAATTTTAAGTAATAGGAACAAAAAAAAACAGGGAAATGCTACGCATAAGCCAAACAGCAAAGATGATTTTTAGGAAAAAAAGAATGAAAAACAGTTTACATATTATAATTATGTATAAATATTATAGAAATTAAGAATAGAAAATTAATGAAAAAACGAATGAAAAACAAATAAATAAAAAAACAAATAAATAAAAAAACAAATAAAAAAATAAATAAAAAAATAAATAAAAAAACAAATAAAAAAATAAATAAAAAAAAAATAAATAAACAAACAAATAAAAAAACAAATAAAAAAACAAATAAAAAAATA
>CALXJT010000074.1 GCA_944388695.1 uncultured Clostridia bacterium | reverse complement strand
AAATCCTTTTAAATAGCATTTAACTGGTAATTAGAAGTTACTTTTTCTAAATATATTTTACTTTTTCAATTGACCTATTTTTTATAATTTTTTTATTTTTTATTATTTTTATAATTTTCATTACAACTTTATATATATTTTTAATATAATTCTTAATATTTCTTTATTTTTCTATATTTTTATGTTCCATATATTTTCCATAATTCTATACCTCACCTTTTTATAAATTTCTTATATGTTTTCTATAAAAATTTATAATTTTTTTATTTTCATAAAAAATTGAAAAATTAAAAATAAAAGAAGGACTTTATCTTCCTTCTTCTTTTTCTACTTTTTTACTTGTATCTCCCAAAATTACATCTCCATCGCGAAGTGTTCTATATTTAATGTTATTTTTATTACAATATTCTACAGATTCATCTATTAATTTTGTTTCTTTGTGGTCTGATTTATAATGTGGAAGAAATATGTAATCAAAATATCCTAATCCTTCCCACATTGTATCTATTCCATAAACATTACTGTTTGGGTCATCACATACATCTAGTCCATGTAAATCTTTTGCAAGTACACATATTCCCGCACTATATCCTCCATATAAGTGATTTGGGTCATTTTCTATTGTCTTTAAATATTCGTCAAAACCACTTAAGTGCATTGCCTGTCTTAAAACAAATACATTTCCTCCAATTGAAAAAAATGCACTGAATTCTTCTAATCTTTTAAAAAGTTCTTCTTTTTTATTAAAATAATCTTTTAGTGAGATTATTGTGACATCAAAGCCTAAATCTTCTAATTCTTTAGCATCTGCTTGGATTCCTGATGTTTTTCTTTCACCATCTGGATATATGTCTCTTGCATTTGGTATTAAACATAGTTTGTTATTATGTTCTGATATCCATTTTTTTAATTCTTCTGTTTTATTTCCTAGTTTAAATGATGATAAATATAGTTTCATTTTTTTACCTCCTAGCTTGGATTGAAATATAAAATTGATTACTTTGGTATTATATCACGTTTTTATGTAAAATTCAATGAAATTACTATGAATAATGCTTATTTCAAGATAAAAAAATAACTTTTGATGCGGAATTTGTCGACTTCTATGTAAAAGTAAGTATAACTTTGGATATTTTCAAAATTATACTTACTTTTGTTTCTATAAATTCGAAATGACTTGATATTAAATTAATCATTGTTCTGATTCTTTTTAATTGTTAAATTAATATTTTATTTAAATATAAAGCCTTTTAGGTAATTTTGTAAATTATTCTGAATTTTTTTTGATTTTAGTAATGTTTATTGAATTTTTTAATGTTGTTAAATATATATGTCATACTCCATTGATATATTTTTTATCTACTAAATATTTTTTTATTGTTTCGATTACTTCATTATGTACTTTTCCATTACTAATAACTGCACCGTTTATATCTTCATCATATCTTTGCTCATTTCCAAATAAGTCTGTAACTTTTCCTCCCGCTTCTTCTACTATGACTTTTACTGCTGCAATATCACAGTTTTTATGTTTTGTACCTGGAAAAATTGCAAGGCTAAAATCTCCAGATGCGATACACATACAAGCCTTAATAACACTTCCTAAACCAATAAAATATGCTTTATTTTCTAATTCTTCTATTACTTTAGATATATTATAATCTGCTCCTACCCATAAATCATAGTGGCATACAGTTTTCATATCTTCTATCTCATAATTATTTACAGTTATTTTTTCTTCATTTTTATATGCTCCTTTTCCTTTTATAGCAGTATATAAACTATTAGTGAATGGATCAAATACCACTCCAATCACTGGTTGACCTTTAACAACTAGAGCAAGTGAAAATACTGCTACTGGAATATGTCTAGCATACATTGCAGTTCCATCAACTGGGTCACATACCCATACATAATCGCTCTTTCCAAATTGTTCTTCTTCTCCATCTACTGAATGAGAAGGAAATTTTTCTTTAACTTGTTTAATCAAATATGAGTTTATTTCTGTATCTGCAAGAGTTACAATTGTTTTATCTCCTTTATAACTTGCTCCATTATTTTGATTGAAATATTTAATCATTACTTCTCCTGCATGTTTTGCAATATCTTTTGCAAACTTTAAATATTCCTCTAATCCGTTATCCATAATAAAACTCCTTTCATAATCATAATAATTTCTATCTCACTTTAATTGGAGGATATCCTTCTTTTTCATTCCTTCTTCCTATATACTTTACTTGAATATTATCATTTTCTATATCCATAAAATATTTTCCCTTTTACCTTATGTTTATGTTTTTAATGTATAAATTTTCCATTTTTCTTTTATTTTAATTGTAACATTAACATTTTCATTTGTAAATATATTTCTTATATCTTTACAAGTACAAAAAAGAATATCAATCGATATAATCGTTGATATTCTAAAATTGGCTGGGCTGGCTAGATTCGAACTAGCGCATGCCAGAGTCAAAGTCTGGTGCCTTACCGCTTGGCTACAGCCCAATATATTAAATTTTTTAAAAAACTGGGGTGGAAGATGGGACTCGAACCCACGGCCTCCAGTGCCACAAACTGGCGCTCTAACCAACTGCGCTACATCCACCATAGGTTGTGTTCTCATTATTGACACTTATATATTTTACAACATTTAAATGTGGTTGTCAATATTTTTTATAAAATTTATTCTTAATTTTATAAAAATTTGTTACTATTCACAGCCAAATAACTTGTAATATAGTTGTAATCAAAATTTAATACTAAA
>CALXJT010000073.1:0-2500 GCA_944388695.1 uncultured Clostridia bacterium | reverse complement strand
AATATTAAGATATAAATTATTAGGAATAAAACAATATATAATAGATCCAGAAAGAGAATACAACAATTTATGCAAAGAATTAAAAGGAACAGAAATAAAAATAGGACCTACTTCAAATACATATATTAATATACTTGAAATAAGAAAAGAGAGTATAGAAGAAGGAGAAAATGGATATTTAGCAACAAAGATAGGAAAATTAATTGGATTTTTCAATTTAATTTTTGGAGAAATGAATGAAGAAGAAAAAGCTTTAATAGAAGAAAAATTAATAGAAACATATAGAGAAAAGAATATAACTTTCGATGATGAAAGCTTATACAACATAAATGAAAATAAAATAATAAAAAAAGAATTTAAAAAATCAAAAGATATGCCGTTATTAAAAGACTTATATAATATATTGGGAAAAGATGAAAGAACGAAAAAGTTTAAAATAAAACTTATCCCTTTTGTAGAAGGTTCAATGAAATTTTTTAATGAGTATACAAATATAGAATTAGAGAATGAATTAATAATTGCAGATGTATATGATTTAGGAGAAGAAAATTTAAAATATGGAATGTATCTTTTTACAGAAATTTTTTGGGATAAAATAAAAGAAAACAGAGGAGAAAAAAAAGCAATATATTTAGACGAGATATGGAGATTAATAGGAGTAACATCTAATAAAAATGTAGCAAGTTTTATTTATAAAATATTTAAAACAATAAGAAAATATGGTGGAAGCAGCGTAGCGATAACACAAGACATATCAGATATATTCAGTCTTGAAGAAGGAATATATGGAAAAAGTATATTAAATAATTCTAGCATAAAAACATTTTTTGCATTAGAAGAAGAAAATATAAAAATATTAGAAGAATTTACCAATTTATCTGAAAAAGAGAAAGTTGAAATAAAATCACTAAAAAGAGGGGAATGTTTAATGTTTGTAGGAGACAATCATATATTAACAAAAATAGAAGCATCAGAAATAGAAAAAAAAATAATCGAAGGAGATAAATCATTTGAAAAAAATACTAACAGCAATAAATAATTCAGCATTAAATGAAAAATTAAAAAAAGAAAATATAGCAGAAATAATAGGAAGAGATATACAATATAAAGAAGGAATTATTGAAATATTAGAAAAAAATAAAAATATAGATTTAATAATAATAAGTGAAAATCTACCAGGAGAAATAACAATAGAAAATTTAATAGAAAATATAAATAAAATAAATGAAAAAATAAAAATAATATATATATTAGAAAAAGAAAATATAGAATTAGAAAAAAAATTAAATAAATATTATATATACAATATTTATTATAATAATAAAATAACATTAAATGAATTAATAAAAAATATAAAAGAAAAAGAATTAAAAAATGAAAAAGAATTACAGGAAGAAATAGAAATATTAAAAAATATGTTAAAAGAAAATAATATAAAAATGAAAAAAGAAAAAAATAATAAAAAAAAATTAAAAGAAAATAACTCTGAAGAAAATAGAGAAAAAAATAAAAAAATAAAAAATATTATAAAAATAAATAAAATAATAAATTATTATAAAATAAAAAATTTAAATAAAAGTAAAGAAAAAAGAAATAACAATGAAAACAGTATACATAACAATATTATAGAAGCACAAATGATTACATTGGTCGGAGCTAAAGAAACAGGAAAAACAAGTTTAGCCCTAAAAATTTCAAGTACACTAGAGAAGAAAAATAATAAAGTTTTATTAGTAGACATGGATTTTGATAAAAAAGACCTATCAAAAATTTTAGAAAAAAAGTTAGAAAATAATAAAACGAAAAATAAAAAAATTTTGATAAAAAATAAAAAATTAAATAATTTAAATAAAATTATAAATAAAAATAATAAAAAAATAAAAAAATATAATAAAATAAAAAATATAAAATATAAAAATAAAATAAATAAGATAAAAAATAAAAAATGCAAAAATAAAAAATATAAAAATAAAAATAAAATAAATATAATAAAAAATAAAAATATAAAAAATATAATAAAAAATAATTTTAAAAGAATAAATAAAAATATATATTTATTAAAAATAAAAAATAAAGATAAAAAATATATAGAAAATAAAAAAAAGGAATTTATAAAAGAATTAGAAAAAATGAATAACTTTTTTGATTATTTAATAATAGATACAGAAAAAATAAAAAATAATGAAATAATATTTAAAATCATAGAAAAAAGTAAAAAAATATATATAGTGACAGAGCCTCAAATACTACGCATAAAAGAAACTATTGAATTATTAAAAGATATAAAAGAGAATAAAAAAATTAAAGAAAATAGTTTACATATAATAGTTAATAAAGAAAATAAAGAAAGTATTCATCCAAATATAATAAAAAAAATATTTAAAAATATTTCAGTTATTAATGCTAAAAAATTAAATAAAAAAATTATATAAAAAAAAATAAATAAAAAAATAAATAAAAAAAATAAATAAAAAAATAAATAAAAAAATAAATAAAAAAA
>CALXJT010000072.1:2500-6384 GCA_944388695.1 uncultured Clostridia bacterium | reverse complement strand
TTTATAAAAACAAAGAAATATAAGAGAAAAATAAAAAATAAAATCAAAAAAATTAGGATAAATTAGAAAAAAATAGATAAAAATTGAAAAAAAGAGAAAATATATTATAAACAATTAATTAATAGAAATAAAATAAAAAATAAAATCAGAAAAAATAGAATAAATTAGAAAAAAATAGATAAAAATTGAAAAAAAGAGAAAATATATTATAAACAATTAATTAATAGAAATAAAATAAAAAATAAAATCAGAAAAAATAGAATAAATTAGAAAAAAATAGATAAAAATTGAAAAAAAGAGAAAATATATTAAAAATAATAAATTAATAGAAAAGGAATAAAAATTAAAATCAGGAAAAATAGAATAAATTAGAAAAAAATAGATAAAAATTGAAAAACAAAGAAAATATATAGAAAATAGTAAAATATAAAAAAAGAGGCAATATAATTATTAACAAATAATATAAATATAATTAATTAAAATAAAATAATAAACAAAAAAATTGAAAAAAAATTAAATTAAAAAATAAAAAAAGAATTAAAATAAAAAATAAGAAAAAAAAATAAATTAAAAATATAATTTATTAAATAAAATAAAAAATAAAAATAAAAAGAAAATAAAAAGAAATATTAAAAAATTGTGGATAAAAAACAAAAAAATTAATAAAAAAAAGAATAAAATAAGAAAAAAATAGAATAAATTAGAAAAAAATAGATAAAAAATGAAAAACAAAGAAAATATATAGAAAATAGCAAAATATAAAAAAATAATAAATTAAAAAAAAAAAAAATATAAAGAAATAAATATAAATAAAATAATATAAATATCATTAATTAAAATGAAATATTAAATAAAAAAATAGAAAAAATATTAAATAAAAAAATAAAAAAAGAATTAAAATAAAAAATAAGAAAAAAAAATAAATTAAAAATATAATTTATCAAATAAAATAAAAAATAAAAATAAAAAGAAAATAAAAAGAAATGTTCAGAAAATGTGGATAAAAAATAAAAAAACAAACTAAAAAGTGGAAAAGAAAAAATAAAAAATAAAAAAATTAATAAAAATTTGAAAAATTAAAAAAAATGTGTATAATAATATGTAGAATTGGAGGATAATATGTGGATAAAAAAACTAACTTTATTAAATTTTAGAAATTATGAGAAACAATCAATAGAATTGAAACCGAATATAAATATATTTTTTGGAGAAAATGCCCAAGGAAAAACAAATATAATTGAATCAATATTTCTATGTAGCATGGGAAAATCATTCAGAGCTAAAAAAGACAATGAAATGATAAAATTAGAAAAAAATATTTTACAAGTAGAATTAGAATATGAAAAGTCAGATAGAGATGGAAAAATAAAAATAGAAATAGGGAATAGAAAAAATATATTTGTTAATGGAATAAAATTAAAAAAATTAAGTGAGTTACTAGGGAATATAAATGTAGTAATCTTTACACCAGATGATATAGAAATACTAAAAGGCGGACCACAAAATAGAAGAAGATTTCTAGATATAATGATAAGTCAATTAAGACCTAATTATATGTATACATTAAATTTATATCAAAAAACATTAGAACAGAGAAACAATTATTTAAGACAAATAAGAGAAGAAAAAAAAGATGAAAATTTATTAGAAATATGGGATGAAAAACTAGTAGAATATGCAAATCTTATATGTAGATATAGGGAAGAATTTATAAATAAAATCACACAAAAAATAAAAAATATTCATAATGAAATTACTAATAATAAAGAAGAAATAAAAATAGAATATAAAACTGAATGTAAAGATAGAATTGAATTTAAAAATCTATTAAAACAAAGAAGAAAATTAGATATAATAAAAGGATATACAACTAAAGGAATACATAGAGATGATTTTTCTATCTATATAAATAACAAAGAATTAAATACATACGGATCTCAAGGACAACATCGAACAGCAATATTATCATTAAAAATATCTGAATTACAAGTGATATATGATGAAGTAGGAGAATATCCAATATTATTACTTGATGATTTTATGTCAGAATTAGATAAAAATAGAAGAAAAAATTTAATAAATTATATGAAAGAAACACAAGTAATAATAACATGCACAGAAAAAATGAATATAGAAAATGCAAAATATAAAGAATATTACGTAAAAGATGGAAAAATATTTGACAAAGAAGAAATATAATTATAAAATAAAAAAGTAGAAAAAAGAAAATCAAAGAATACTAGGAGGAAGAAAAATGGAAAAATACAATCATAAATATGGTGCTGAACAAATACAAGTTTTAGAAGGACTTGAAGCCGTAAGAAAAAGACCAGGTATGTACATAGGAAGCACTTCCGTAAGAGGATTACATCATATGGTATATGAAATAGTAGATAACGGAGTTGATGAAGCACTAGCAGGATATTGTACAGAAATAAATGTTGTTATAGAAAAAGGAAATATAATTGCAGTACAAGATAATGGAAGAGGTATACCAGTTGAGATACATCCAAAAACACATATTTCAACAGCAGAAACAGTTTATACAGTATTACATGCAGGTGGAAAATTTGGTGGAGATAGTGGTTACAAAGTATCTGGAGGACTACATGGAGTAGGTGCATCTGTTGTAAACGCTTTATCAAAATGGACTGAAGTAACTATCGAGAGAGATGGCGGAATATACAAAATGAGTTTTGAAAAAGGAAAAACTGTAAATAAATTAGAAAGAATTGGAGATTCAAATAAAACAGGAACTCTAGTAAGATTTTTAGCAGACGACACAATTTTTGAAAGTTTAGATTATGAATATGAAGTATTAGAAAAAAGATTAAGAGAAATTGCATTTTTAACTAAAGGGCTAAAAATAACAATAGAAGATCAAAGAGAAGAAACACCAAAAAAAGCAGAATTTTGTTACGAAGGAGGATTAATTTCTTTTGTAGAATACCTAAATAAAAACAAAGAAAAAATTCATCCAAATCCAATATATATAGAAAAAACTGGAGAAGTACCAGTAGAAATAGCAATACAATACACAACAAGTTATTCAGAAAATATTTATACATTTGTAAACAATATTAACACAATAGAAGGTGGAACACATTTAGAAGGATTTAAAAGAGCATTAACAAAAGTATTTAATGATTATGCAAGAAGTCATAATATATTAAAAGAAAAAGATAGCAATTTACAAGGTGAAGATATAAGAGAAGGAATAACAGCAGTAGTTTCCGTAAAAGTAAAAGAACCTCAATTTGAAGGACAAACTAAAACAAAGCTAGGGAACAGTGAAGTTACAGGAGTAGTACAAAGTATGGTAAATGAAGCATTATCAACATTTTTAGAAGAAAACCCACAAATAGCAAAAGCAATATTAGAAAAATGTGTTAGTGCATCAAGAGCAAGAGAAGCAGCAAGAAAAGCAAGAGAATTAGTAAGAAAAAAGAGTAGTCTAGAAACATCAACATTACCAGGTAAACTTGCTGATTGTAGTAGTAAAGTAGCTGACGAATGTGAAGTATATATAGTTGAGGGAGACTCTGCAGGAGGAAGTGCAAAACAAGGAAGAGATAGAAAATTCCAAGCAATTTTACCATTATGGGGAAAAATGCTAAATGTAGAAAAAGCTAGAGCAGACAAAATTTATGGAAATGACAAACTTAACCCAGTAATTGTAGCAATAGGAGCAGGAATTGGAGCAGACTTTGATATCACAAAAATAAGATATGGAAAAGTAATTATAATGGCTGATGCTGATGTTGACGGAGCACATATTAGAACATTACTATTAACATTCTTTTTCAGATACATGAGACCATTAATAGAAAATGGAAATGTATATTTAGCACAACCACCTTTATATAAATTATCAAAAAAAGGAA
>CALXJT010000071.1 GCA_944388695.1 uncultured Clostridia bacterium | reverse complement strand
CCAGATAGATATACAGATATAATAACAAACTATGCTCAAGTAGAAGAAGATGCTGATGAAAATGGAAATCCAGTAGATGATATAGATTCAAAACCAGGTGAATGGAATGATGGAGAAGATGATCAAGATATAGAAAACATCAAACCAGGATACTTTGATTTATCATTAAGAAAATGGGTAACAGAGGCAATAGTAATAGAAGATGGAAAACAAACAGTAACACAGACAGGACATACACCAGACCAAGACCCAGAACCAGTAGTAAAAGTGGAAATACATAGAAATAAATTAGGAAAAGTAACAGTTAAATTTAGATACTCAATAAGAGTAACAAATGAAGGAACAATACCAGGATATGCAAAAGAGATAACAGACTATGTACCACAAGGGTTAAGATTTATTCCAGAAGATAATCCAGGTTGGACAGATGAAGGAAATAATGTAATATCAACAAGATTATTGGAAAATACATTATTACAACCAGGAGAGCATGCAGATGTAGAAGTTGTATTAACATGGATAAATGGAGAAGACACAATGGGATTGATGACAAATATAGCAGAGATATCAGAGGATGATAATGAAAAAGGAGTACCAGATATAGATTCAACACCAGATAATCAAGTAGATGGAGAAGATGATATAGATGATGCACCAGTAATATTATCAATATCAACAGGACAGGCAAGAATATATTATGTGTTAGGATTTACAGTGTTGATGACAATTGCTGGAGGAATAGTACTTATTAAGAAGTTTGTGTTGTAATATCTAGGAATAGATAGGCAAATCTCAAAAATGTAGGAAAAATTTGATAATAAATGATATTATAATAAAATAAGATAGAAATTTTTAAAGACTTTAAAGTTATCTAAAAAGATGTTTTAGATAAAAAGTTTAGATTTCTATCTTATTTTTTGAATTAAAAATAAAAGAAATAATAAAGAAATATAAATGTAAAAAATGTAATATTTAATTTGTGAGTTTCTTTTTTATTATTTCCGTAAGCTTTTTTGTTCTATGTACTTATACATACCTATATACCTATATTATACTAATTGACTATTGAGTAAAAATGTTATAAAATCATAGTATAAGTGGGGAATAAAGGGGATGAAAAAAATGAAACATTATGTGAAAAATAGTTTTAAAATTTTATTAAGTTCAATTTTTATAATTTTAATTTTTTCTTTAATGATTCCAACAAAAGTTAAAGCAAAGGCTACAACATTAACAAAACCTTTGTATCTAGGAATACAAGAGTATAGAACAAATTCAGATCCTATAAATATGGCATATGGTATAGGAAATCCAGATAATAATGGTTCTACAACAGAATCAATGGTAGGAGCTAAAATTTGGGATATAGTAGAATACAGTAGTTTATCAAGTTCACAGTATGATAATACCAAAAATTATTATTGTGTAAAGGCAGGAGTTGGATTCAGAAATACTGGAGATAAGGCTACATATGATGTTTCATACGACTTAAAAGAGGATAGAGATGAAATTTTACAGAGTAATAATAAATATTTAAAGAGTATTGTGAGTCTAGATCAAGATACATATTATAACATTTTAGGTTTAGCTGATTTATTATACATACCAGGAGTATCTGATGAAGGTTATAAAGATGAGTTGATTCAAAATTCTGGAATTTTACAAGAAGAATATCCAGTAGAGATAAAAGATTCAGATTTAGAGGCTATACAACAAGCAGCGATTTGGTATTTTACAAATTATGATGATGTATTATTTGATAAAATATATAATCAATATGGAAAAACAGGAGATAATGCAACATGGTTCACATTTAAAATAAAAGATTCAGGATATACATATCGTAGTTTAAGAGATTATCAAAACCCGGAACAAACTCAAGAAGGAGAACAAAGAGAAAATCAAGCAATAGCAATATATAATTATTTAATAAGTGAGGCTAAAGAAAGAGGTCAAGAGTATAAAGCGGGAACGGCAGAATCATTAACAAAGATAACATTATATGCGAATTCAACTATAGAAGAAACACAACCAGTAATAACAATAGAAAAGGAAGAGCCAGAAGGAGAATATAATGTACAATTAGTAAAAGTTGATTCATCAAATGAAAGTACAAAATTAGAGGGAGCGAAGTTTAAAGTAACATTAGCAGATGGATCATCTAAAGAATACACAACAGATTCACAAGGAATGATTTCAATTCCATCAATAGATATAACAGAAACAGGAACGGATACTATAAAAATTGAGGAAACAGAAGCACCAGATGGATATAATAAATTAATCAACGAAATACAAGTACAAATAACAAAGAGTCTAGAAGGAATAAGATATGTTCCATCAAATGTAACAATTGTTAATTCAAGTTCAGCAGGTGGAAGTAAGGTAACGCTTGATAAAGGTACAAATACAATAAAAGTTACAATTCCAGATGAGAGAATAACAGGTAATTATACTATAAAATTAATAAAAACAGATGGAGAAAGTGGAAAACTAGAAGGAGCAAAATTTAAAGTAACATTAGCAGATGGTTCATCTAAAGAATATGTGACAAATGGAAGTGGAGAGATATCAATTCCAGCAATAAATATAATAGCTATAGGAACAGATACAATAACAATTCAAGAAACTGAAGCACCAGCAGGATATAATAAGATAATTGATACAATAACATTACAAGTAACAAAAGGAATAGAATCAGGAAAATATGTAGTGACAAATGCCCAAATAACGTCAGGGGGAACAGAAGGAGTAACAGCAGTTCTTGATTCATCTAAAACATTGATTACAGTAACGGTACCAAATGAAAAGATTACAGGTGAATATAAAATCAAATTAGTAAAAATAGATGGAGAAAGTGAGAGACTAGATGGAGCAAAATTCAAAGTAACACTTCCAGATGGTTCATCTTCAGAATATACAACTGATGCGAGTGGAGAAATAACATTACCATCAATATCAATTACAGGTACTGGAACAGATACAATAAAAATACAAGAAACTGAAGCACCAACAGGATATAATAAAATAATTGATACAATAACATTACAGGTAACAAAAGGAGAAGAATCAGGAAAATATGTAATAACAAATGCTCGGAATAACGGCAGGAGGAACAGAAGGAGTAACAGCAGTTGTAGATGCATCAAAAACTTTAATTACGGTAACTATACCAAACGAAAAAATTACTGGAGGATATACTGTTAAACTATTGAAAACAGATAAGAATAATACAGATATAAAATTAGAAGGAGCAAAATTTAAAGTAACACTTCCAAATGGTTCATCTTCAGAATATACAACAAATGAAAATGGAGAAATAACATTACCATCAATATCAATTACTGGAACAGGAAAAGATACAATAACGATAGAAGAAGTTGAAGCACCAGCGGGATATAATAAAATAATAAATACTTTAAAATTAGAAATAACAAAAGGATTACAATCAGGGAAATATGTAGTAACAAATGCTGGAATAACAGAAGGGCAAGTAGATGGTGTATCAGTTGCGGTAGATTTGTCAAAAACAGTTGTTACAGTAACAATACCGAATGAGAAAATTACAGGTGGATATAGTATAAAATTATTAAAAACAGATGGTGAGAGTGAAAAATTAGAAGGAGCAAAATTTAAAGTAACACTTCCTGATGGTTCATCTTCAGAATATACAACAAGTAGTAATGGTGAAATAATAATACCAACGATTAATATAGCTGAAACTGGAACAGATGAAATAGTAATCGAAGAGATAGAGGCACCAGCTGGATATAATAAGATAATAGAGACATTAAAATTACAGGTTACAAAAGGAATAGAATCAGGAAAATATGTAGTAACAAATGCACAGATTACAGAAGGACAAGTAGAGGGAATAACAGCGGAATTAAATGCAGAAAAAACTATAATTACAGTAACAATACCAAATGAGAAAATTACAGGTGGATATACTATTAAACTAGTAAAAACAGATAAAGATAGTGTAAATACAAAATTAGAAGGAGCAAAATTTAAAGTAACATTTCCTGATGGTTCAGAACAAGAATATACTACAAATAGTAATGGTGAGATAACAATCCCAACAATCGAGATAACTGGAACAGGTACAGATACAATAAAAATCGAAGAAATTGAAGCACCAAAAGGATATAATAAGATAATAGGAACATTGACATTACAAGTAACAAAAGGAATAGATTCAGGTAAATATGTAATAACAAATGCTGGAATAACAGAAGGACAAGTAGATGGTGTATCAGCAGTAGTAGATTCATCAAAAACAGTAATAACAGTAACAATTCCTAATGTTAAAAAATCAGGTGGATATGTATTAAAATTATTAAAAGTTGATTCTAACAATCCTGAACAAAAATTACAAGGAGCAGTATTTAATATTACATTACCTGGAAGTGAGGCAAAAGAATATACAACAAATGAAAATGGTGAGATTACTCTTCCAGCAATTGAGATAGCAGAACTTGGGACAGATACAATTACTATAAGTGAAGTTAAATTACCAAATGGATATTATTACATATCTAAAGATATAACATTACAAGTTACAAAGACTGATGATGGAACAAAATATGTAGCAAGTGATGTAAAAATAACTGATGGAGAGGCACAAGGAGTAA
Organism: uncultured Clostridia bacterium; assembly: GCA_944388695.1. GTDB lineage: Bacteria > Bacillota > Clostridia > TANB77 > CAG-508 > CAG-269. The sequence goes on along the minus strand of CALXJT010000071.1, from coordinate 745 downwards.
CTGTAAGTATAGATAAAGATACAAATATTATATCATTAACAATTCCAAATAAAAAGATAACAGGAGAATATCAATTACAATTAGTAAAAGTAGATTCAACAGACTCAAATAAAGTATTACAAGGTGCGAAATTCAAAGTAACTTTAGCAGATGGTACATCAAATGAATATATAACAAACGAACAAGGTATTATATCAATTCCAAGTATTAGCATATCACAAGAGGGAATAGATACAATAACAATAGAAGAATTAGAAGCACCAGAAAAATATTATTCTATGATAGGAATACTTAAAGTAAATGTAACAAAAGAGGCGCAAGAAGACAGATATGTAGCAACAAAAGTTGAATTTACACAAGATTCTCAAACTAATGGAAGTACAGTAACTGTTAATGATGGAGTTATAACAGTTAAAGTTCCAAATAGACCAAAACAATTTGATTTGAAATTAATAAAAAGAATTGTAGAAGTTAACGGAGAGATGGTTCCAGAAAGATTAGAAAGTGTTGATATAACAGGGCTAGCAAATGGAACATCAACAACAGCTGATTATAAAATGAATAAAACTCCAGTTGTAGTAAAACAAGGAGATATAGTTAAATATACATTGAGAGTATATAATGAAGGAGAGATAGATGGTTATGCTTCAGAAATTTCTGAAGATATCCCAGAAGGATTAGAATTCTTATGGTCAGAAAAAGATGGAGCAGAATTGGATAATGATACAAGTCTTTCTGATGAAGA
>CALXJT010000070.1 GCA_944388695.1 uncultured Clostridia bacterium | reverse complement strand
TATTGTTCAAAAACGAACAAGAAGTTTGCTAATAGTAATTCAATATAATAAAATTCTAAAAAGGTAAATTAGGAAAAAAATATTATATCTTCAAATAAAAATTTATTAATTATTTTAGATAATTTTATATTCTCACTAAAAAAATAGGCAGAAAACTTTCAAAGTTTTCTGCCTATTCTATTGACAGTTAGCTAAAATATTAATGTCCGCCTCCGGCCTCCGCCGCCACCACGGCCTCCGCCACCATATCCACCATGACCTCCGAAGCCTCCAAGTCCACCAGAACGAGCGAAATGAGAAGCACTACGAGTTGCAGTTCTGAAAGAATGACTACTATAGCGGAAATATCTTGATGTATAATATGGATTACTAAGCATAGGACTTAAATCCATATCAGGACATCTTATTTTTAAAGCTTTAATTACTTTTTCAGAGATACCAAAAGCTGTTGCATATACTAAATATTGTTCCCATAAAGGCAACTCTACTACTGTACGTTCACTCATAAGAGTCTCACTATTTAAAAAGTCATATAAACCTTTCCATTTAACATATTCATCTTCACCAAACTGTGTAAGTAAAACATACTTTTTAGATACCTTTCTTAAATAAAGTGAAGAGCCGATAAGTGTAAATCCTAAAATGAAGAATGCACCAAAAGCTAAATCTAAATGAGTATGATATGATATTAAATTAACCAAAGTTATAAATAAGATGCCAAATATCATATAATTTTTAGATACTGATGTTAGCTCATTTTTTGGTTGTTCAAAATCAGCTTTTTGGAAATATCCTTTAGACACACCAATATTAACAATAGAATTTTTAATATTTCTAACAAAGCTATTAGTATTTTCATAATCAATTGAAACCTTTGATTGAAAATCTTTCATAGAAATTTCAACACCATGAGAATATCTAACAATCAAATTAAAATACTGTTGTTCATTTTGAGTAAGTGGTTCTAGTTTATTTTCTTCAATTGAAGTGGTAGATTCCATATTATCTGAATTTACTAAAGTAATAGATTCTTTATCTTGAATACCTACAACAGTTGAATTGATATCATTTGGACCAGTAAAACTTGAATCACTTTGAGATATTTGATTAAATAAATTCAAATTATTTACATTAGAATTATATGTATTCAAGTTATTCTGTACCATATTAGAAAAATCATTCATAATAGGAGTTGGTTTATATTTCACAATAATTTTTACATTATCAGAAGTCCAATCATGTAAATTATTAATTCTATCAAGTTCTACATAACCTTTTCGAACTAGACTAAGTAATAGAGAAGAATATCCATCTGAATCAGTCTTTCTTGAGTTTTGCTTACAAAACGCTAAAGTTGAAGCAAAAACCGGATCAAGATTACTAGGAATATCTCTAAAATATTCTACTTGGATTGTAGGAGAGTAAAAAATATGCTCTTCCTTTACTTTTCTATTTCTTTTAATTGAACGCTTAACAATTAAATAAGAAATAATTATAAATATTAATAACACGACAGATTTTATAATCATATAATTTTCGTAAGTTTCCTCATATTCTTCTTGTTCTTCTCTTAATTCTAACAAAGCATCATCATTATAATAAAGATTTCTAGATGCATAATCAGTAAATATATGACTGTCTTGACCATAAGATATTAAAGAAAATTCAATATATTCATTATATGGTCTGAACTTCAATTGTGATTTATCCAAATTAAATGAAAAAGTATGATAACCAGGATTTATAGTATCAGATTCAGTAAAAGGAAATCTATTAGAATTTGTACCATAAGTATAAGCCTCATAATTTCCTACCTGTGGCATATCTTTTTCTGGAATCAATATTTGAGCGTTAAAAGAATTTAAATGTTTAATTGAATCTTCAGAGTATAGAGATAAATACAATTCAGAACAATCACCATAACGTAAAGCCGCATTTTTCATTTCGTATTCAATCTCAAAAGTAACATTTTCACGATATAAGCCATCAACATAGAAAAATACACATTCATAATTTCTAGCAGATTCATTATAAGGTCCATCACTATGATACCATTTTCCTGGACCATAACCGCCTATATGTATCAGTATAATCTGAATCATCCCAATATAATTTAGGACTCTCTGAATATGTAACTTCTGTTCCATCATCGAGAATTTGTTTTACAGAATTAACTTTATATTCAACTTTTACACCATCAATATAACTTTCTGGAAGGTCTCTCCACAGTTCCCAAAAGAGGTTATTTTTCGATGCTGCGTGAATATCAAAAGTTAATCGTTCAGTAACAATGACTTTTCCTTCACTACCAGGAGTATCTGGTAAAAAAGCTTTATAATCGACATCAGTTATTCTTGCGTAATCAAAAGGATTTAAATTTATTTCTGAAAATAAGTCAAAAAAACCAGAAGATTGAAGGATAAGTAAGATTAATATAATATAAAAGATTATAGACGTATATTTTTTCATTTTAAACATTCCCTTCATTTTTAATTAAAAACATTATATCGGAAAAAAATAAGATTGTAAAGAATATATAAAGTTAAT
>CALXJT010000069.1 GCA_944388695.1 uncultured Clostridia bacterium | reverse complement strand
TTCATAAGTAATGTATATATAATAGAAGACTTTTTAGTTATAGTGTCCATGCCCTTTCGAATAACTTTAAGAAAGGGGATTTATGTGAAAAAGCAAATAAATTTAAAAGTGAAAGAATTTTTTAAAAAATGAACATAAGAAAAAACAAAAAAGAAAATACACGAGATGTAATTATTCACTAGAATTTTTGATATAATTATAGTATTTTAAGGTAATATATGGTATAATATCTTTGGCTTATCTTAAGGAGAAAATTAAGGAGGAACTTGATATGAAAGATAAATATAATTTAACTTTAGAACAAAATATATTTTTAGCAAAAAGAAATTTAGTAGATAATATATATGCCAATGCAAGAATGGAAGGATTAAATATAACTTTTCCAGAAACTAAAACTATATTAGAAGGTGTTAATGTTCCTAATTTAAAAATAGATGAAATTCAGTGTATATTAAATTTAAGAGATGCTTGGAAATATCTTATTAATAATATACATGCAGATTTTAACCTTGATTTTATTTCTAAAATAAATGAACTTGTAGCAAGAAATGAAAGTATTGCTTGGGGAGTATTGAGACAAGGCGGAGTACAAATAACTGGAACAGATTATATTCCTGAAATACCAGATGAAGAGGATGTAAAAAAACAGATAAATAATATATTACAAATAGAAAATGCTACAGAAAGAGCCATAGAGTATATGTTATACGGTATGAGAAGTCAATTATTTTGGGATGGGAACAAAAGAACAAGTACAATTTGTGCTAATAAAATAATGATTGAAAATGGATGTGGAATTATTAAAGTTCCAGATAATAAATTAAAAGATTTTACAATCTTGTTATCTGAATTTTATAGTACCAATAGTAAAGAGAAGATTAAACAGTTCCTTTTTGATAATTGCATCGATGGAATAGTTTTTAGAAATAACTAGCAATTAATAAATTTTAATAAAAATTTAAGGAGAAATTAATATGTCAAATTGGAAAGATATGGCTAAACAATTGAGAAAAAATCAAGAAAGAAATTTAAACGACTATGCTAAACAATCTTCTAAATCAGAAGAAAGAATGGAATTTTTAAAACAAATAGAAGATGAAAAAGCAAAAGTATTATCTAGTTCAAGAAGAAAAAGAGACTTTGAAAAAACAGCGGTTCGAGAAGATTTGGAAAGATAATATATATTAAAAAAACTAAAAAGCAGAATCAGGAGATATAACAACCACCATGTGATGTGTGTTTGTTATCTATCCAATAAAAAAACTTGAAAGATATATATAATCATACTAAAAAACATAGTAGATAAAAATAACTATCTACTATGTTTTTCAATCTAAATTGATTTAATAATTAGTTTGCTGTCTGTCTGGAAACTTTAATCCCCTTGTATACACCGTTTTCATAATGCTCCTCAATCCCATCATGTACCATTAACCTATTAAAAAATTTGGCACATGTAATACTTATTTCCTTGCTAAACATAAATTCACAAAAGAGCGTGTATTCATCAAAAGTTCTTATGAATTCTGTTGGCATGGACATTAAGTCTGAAATACACTCTTCATAGAGTCTATCTGCTCGTTTCTTTTCATTAGCACAGTATTCGGAATAACTTGTATTAATTTTCTTTACCCACTCCTGTGCAAATGTTAATTTTTTTCCTTTTTCATAAGCAGGAACAGAAATAGATATCCAGTTTTCTGTAATAACAAAACCTAAATTCATAAGACCTTGACGAATCATTTCTTCTGACATATTGGGCCACTTAAATCTCCAGCCAAACTCCGTCTTTTCAGGATAAGTTGAATTATTTTCAAAATAGTAAAAATCACGATAAATTGGTATAGGTTTGCATTTCTTGTTTCCAATTACTGCTCTCCATGGTTTATGAGACTTTATAAAAACAGCCTCAAAGTAATCGTTGAGTACAGTTTTTAAATTCTCTTCACGCTCAACACGTAATTTTTCACAATATTCCCGAAGTTCTTTTGCTTTAGTCATTTGTTTTCGCCTCCTAATTATTTTCAAAAAAAGTTTATTAACGACTATTATAGTATAACAAAATTATGTTAAATAGTCAATGCGTTGAGAATTTATTTGCTTTATATGTAATGTATAAATAAGGGAAGAATTTTTAGTTATAATGTCCAACCCCTTTCGAATAAGATTAAGAAAGGGTGATTTATATGAAAAATGAGATTAATTTCAAAATAACGGAATTTTTTAAAAATGAAAATAATAAGGAACAAGAAAAAGCAGTGCAAGCAATACTGAATAAAATAATAAAAAGATTTCTTGAATGTTAAAATATACTATTTGTTTTGAGATAATATATAAACAAAACGAATAGTTTACCATTGGAGGTAAAAGTGAAAGTTGCAATTTATTGTAGGCTCTCTCGTGAAGATGAAGAAAAACAGCAAGAAAGTGATGAAAGTGAAAGTATCCAAAATCAAAAATCTATGCTAATTAATTATGCAATAGAAAAAGACTGGAATATTTATAACATTTACTGTGATGAGGACTATTCTGGAATCGACAGTGAAAGACCAGAATTTAATAAGTTATTAGAAGATGCTAAAAACCATAAATTTGACATTGTACTATGCAAAACACAAAGTAGATTTACTCGTGATATGGAAATAGTTGAAAAATA
>CALXJT010000068.1 GCA_944388695.1 uncultured Clostridia bacterium | reverse complement strand
ATTTAATTTTAGAAATATATTTTTTTAAGATACCTTGTTTATTCTTTTTAAAAGATTCATTTAGAATAGAATAAATAAAAGTTTTTATGGTTAATAAAATAAGAATTTTAATATTTACAATTCAAAATACAAATGTTATAATAAGGTGAATAAATCGAAAGAAAAATTGTAAATCGAGGTGGAGATATGAATCAAATATTGTCTACAAGTGTACCACAGGGAAATAAAGGGAAGGATAAGAAAAGAAAAAGATCAGGAGGAGGAGCTCCTGCGCAAATACAAAGTGTTGTGAAATTTTTTGCAATATGTTTGTTGTTTTTTGGTTTTTTCTTAATAGGAACAGGCTCATATGCTATTTATCAAGATAGTACATCAGAGGCTAAAATTGAAGTTAAACCTAATATTACTTTAGAATTAGAATCTGAAGATACAATTCTTTTAAAAGTAGTAAGTGAAAAAGATATAAGTGAAATATCATATAATTGGGAAGGACAAGAAGAGACTACTATTGATGGAGATGCTAAAAAGTATATAGAGCAAAAGATATATATTCCAGGTGGAACGAATAAATTAACAGTAAAGGCAACAGATGTTGATGGAGGAGTTACCGAATATTCTCAATCATATACATTAGAAAGTAAAATTCAAATTGAAGCATTAGAAAATGGAAATGTAAAAATTTCATATGAAGGTGATGAACAAATATCATATATGACTTATCGCTGGGATGAAGAAGATGAAACTACTGTTAATATTAACAATACTGTTATAGAACAAGAAATTGAAGTTAGAAGAGGAACACATACTTTAACTGTTGTAGTTGTTGATGTAAATAATAAAACAGAAACTAAAGTACAAGAAATACAAGGAGTTGCAAAACCAAAAATTGATATAAGTATGAATGCTGATTATACAGCTTATGTAATAAAAGTTACAGATGATGTTGGATTATCTGAAGTAATAGTTACATTGAATGAAGACGAAAATGAACGATTTGGTGAAAAATTAACAGGAAAAGAATTTCAGTTTGAAATACCATTACAATCAGGTAGTGATAATAAGATGGATGTCGTTGTAACAAATACAGATGGTTTATCAGAAAATGCAAAAGTAATGTTCCATAAAGATTAACATAGAGAGGGTAAAGATGGATAATCAATTTTTAGAGCTTTTAAAATATTTTATTATTTATTCAATGTTGGGATGGGTTATGGAATCTGTCTTTAGAAGCATATGCGAGAGAAAATTAATAAATACAGGTTTTCTAAAAGGTCCATTTTGCCCTATTTATGGTATAGGGGCTATAATAATGATTGTTTTTCTAAAGCAATTTCAATCTAATATTTTACTATTGTTTTTCATGTCTTTTGTGGTTTTAACAATATGGGAATATATTGTTGGAGTTTTTTTGGAAAAAGTTTTTAATACTAAATATTGGGATTATTCAGACCATAAAATAAATTTTCAGGGTAGAATATGTTTTAGTAATTCAATCTATTGGGGAATATTAGGTGTTGTGTTTATATGTTATATACATCCTTTTATTTCAGAAAAAATATTATTAGTTCCAGAATATATTGTAAATAGTTTGATGATTATTATAACAACTATATTAATAGTAGATACAGTAATAAGTATTTTGAAATTGAAGAATTTATCAGGTGCATTACAAAAGATAGAACAATTAAATTTACAAATAAAAGAAAAATTAGAGGAAATGAAGCAATTTGAAAAAGCAGGAGATAAAAAGTTATTAAAAGAAAATTTACAAGAAATTGTTTTACAATTGACTGGAAAGAAAAATCAAATGTTAAAAAGACTATATAAAAGAGTATATAGATTGAAAAAGGCTTTCCCTGCAATTGATACAGCAGAAATTAGAGAAATATTAAATAAAAAGATTGAAATTAATGAAATATTAAATAAAAAGGCTAAAATTGAAGAAAAGATAAATAAAAAAGTAAAGAAACATAAAAATAAATAAAGAGGGGGATTTTGATGGTACAAGAAATTTATATCATTGACGATGATGATTCTTCTATAATAGTTTTTAGAGAATTATTTAAAAATGACGAAGAATATAAATTTATAAGTGTAAAATCTGAACAAATAGATGTTGCATTAAAAAATATACCAGCAATAATTATAATTAATGAAGATGCAATTGATGTGGATGTAATAGAACTATGTAAAAAAATTAGAAGAGATGATGATAACAGTATTACACCAGTAATTGTAGTTTCATCTAATGGGGATCAAGAACATCGTATAGCAATTTTAAAAGAATCTATAGAATATTATATTAAAAAACCTGTAAATGAGCAATACTTATATTTTACAGTTAAAAATTTAAATAGATTAATGAATATCAACCGTAGAATTAGTCCTTTAACAGGTTTACCAGGAAATGTACAAATACATGCAGAATTAAAGAAAAGATTATTAAATAAAGAAGATTTCTGTGTTTTATATCTTGATTTGGATAATTTTAAAGCATATAATGATGTTTATGGTTTCTTAAAAGGTGATCAAATAATTAAATTTACAGCAGATACAATCCTTTCTTGTGTTCATGAACAATATAATGATGATATATTTGTTGGTCATATTGGTGGAGATGATTTTATAGCTATTGTACCAGGAATTGCTTGTGAGAGATTATGTCAGAGCATTATAGCAAACTTTGATGAAAAAGTACAATCATTTTTTACTCCAGAAGATGTGAAAAAAGGATATATTGAAGTTGAGAATAGAAAAGGAATTATTGAGCAATTCCCATTAACTTCTATATCTATAGGTGTAGTTGTAGTTGATGCTTATAGATTCTATAATATATTAGAAATAGGAGAGATAGGTGCTCAAGTTAAACATGCTGCTAAATCTGTGGTGGGAAGTAGTTATGCAATTGATAAAAGACATCATCATATGATTTAGGTATAGCTAAATATTATAGGTTATATATGATAATTTATAATTGAAAAAAGATAATAGCAAATTTTAAATGCATAGAATAAACTAAAAAAACTCTAATATAATAAATTAAGAGTTTTTAAATTGTGAGTGAAAATAAATGAAATAATCATTTATTTCATATTCAATTGAAAGGAAAGAAAATTCTATGTTATTAATATTAAATAGAAAAAGAATTAGTTTGATAATTTTAGTAGTTGTATTAGGAGTTTTTACATTTGCATATCAAGAAGAAAAACAAAAGATAGAAATTCAAGAATATGTAACATCTATTCCAGTTTCAGATAAGGTGGTTATATTAGATGCAGGGCAT
>CALXJT010000067.1 GCA_944388695.1 uncultured Clostridia bacterium | reverse complement strand
ACCTTCTTCATCTATATTGTATTATAAAAAACGGTTATTTTAAAGAATTTTTCGATTCTATTTTTAGTGGGCGATGAGTATCATCTTTTAAAATAATTATATAAAAATCGATTCCTTGTAGTGTATGTTAGCTCTGATTGAAGGAGATTGCAAGTATAAACTTTAGTTAATTTTATGTTAACATTTTTGAAGTTCTTTTGCAGCAGCTATATTTTTTTCTTTATATGTTGTATTACAATACAAGTGTGTCAACTGACCATTATTTAAAGAATCGTCTCCACCATCTGCTTTTCTTATTATATGGTCGATTGACGACGAAACTGGTGTTAAATATCCATTACATATAGGACATTTTAATAAAGATGAAGCAACAGTTTGAATTTTTATTTGTTTTTTCTTACCTTGAGAAAAATTTGCATTTTTATTATTTTTATCATTATCAATAATTTGAAAATCCAAAAAATTATATTTCTTTGATATTTCATTTATAACAGAATTATCATTATCATTTTTGTCAATTTCGTCTAATAAGTCCTTGTAAAAGTAGGATAATTCTTTATAAGCTCTTTTGCTTTGTCTCCATTTTCTTTGTAATTGCTGAAATATAAAATTATATTTCATTATTATTTTTTCAAATCTTTCTCTATTTTTTATGAATTTATCCAATTCAGTAGGTTTATTTTTTATATCACAAATAAATTGGAGGATTCCATAATAGTTTCCTATTTTATGTCCACCTATATCATTATAAAAATAAATATATGGATGTAATCCTAGCGAATATTGTTCTTTTGAACATATAAATGATAAACTTTTTTTACAATTTAATAATATCTTTTTTAAATTAGAAAAATTAATTTCAGAATTCAGCAATGTTTTATTATTACCATTACAAATTATAACTGTTTGTGCAATAACATCTAAAGTATGATTGCTAGATATCATTCCTGCGATTGGTAGCTCATTTAATTCTGTATAATTAACAGATTTGTTCCCAAACATCAATGTATGGACTTCTTTTGCAAGTTTTGTTATTTCACTTTTTTCAGATTCATCCGTAATATTAGAAATATAGTCATGTCCTTTCGCTGCTCTTAAAATTAATCTAGTACATGCAGCATAAGACTTATCTCTATTTTTAATAATTTCTAATTCTCTATCACCTATTGGAGTTGATTTTTGATTTATTTTAATAAATGATTCTTCTGCTTTTCTAGAATCTCCAAATACCCATTGTATAGAAATTCCAACACTACCTAAATTGTTTAATTTTTTTTCAAACTCTATTCCTCTTTTTGAAACACTTTTGTTCTTATAATCTGCATAAGGACCAACAATTTCATTAATTTTTTCTCTAACTTCAGAAGCAATTTTTAGTTGTTCATCTGGAATATATCCATCATAATATTTTCTAGAAATTTCCCCATCACCATAGTCATCGTTAATCCATGCACAAACAGCACTAATTCTGTGTGCACCATCAATTAAAAATATAAGATTATTTTCGTTTTTCCACAAAATAATACTTGGTATTAATTCATTGCTAACTAAACTATCAATAAATTCTATTATTTTTTCTCCATCCCAGTCATTAGTTTCTCTTTGAAAATCAGGCTTTCTTAGTGCATTTAAAAAGAATGAATCTTTTTCTAACTCTGATATAGATATTGTACTCTTCATCGATTGTGATCTTGTTCCATCATTATATTCTGCATTAAAATCATCTTTCTTTACAAAAGAATCTAAAAAAACCTTTTTCATTTTCACCACTCCTCAAAATTTTGTTTTTTCATTATACTATTTAATATTTATATTTCATTTTTAAATATTCTTGCAAAAATTTGTCTCTGCAATATACATAGCAACCTCTCATCCCTCTAGTCATTAAAGTTTTATAGGTATTTTTTATAATTTTGTCTGCTATTTCATTTGCGACTTCTTGGCCTTGTTCTTTTGCAATTTTATTAATACCTTTTAATGATTGGTCTGTTTTTGCTCTTTTTGTATAATCTGTAATAATTTTTCCGTCTTCATATCTAATATCATCACCAATTATTACTCCTACATAATCAAATTCTAACCCTTGACATGTGTGGATACACCCTACTTCGTTTATTGACATAGGATCAATTGCCCATGTTTGTGAATTTCCTAAATTCCAACTCATTTCAAAATTGTATTCTGGAATTACTATGTCATGAACATTCGAATCATTTTTACCACTACTAATCCAGTCCCAGCAATATCCAGCAACTAATCTTGACTTATTATTGATTTTGTTTTTTTCTTCTATTAATTTTCTTAACTCATTAGGATTATCTACTACTCTAAAATCATAGTCAAAGTCCATACCATCGAAGTTTGCAGTTTTTCTTATATCTAAAACATTGTCTAACCAAGCAAGATATCCATCGGATCCATTACATCTAAATTGACTTTCTAACTCCACAATTTTTATTCCTGCGTTTAGTTCCTTAACATATTTTTTTATTTCATCTACTGAACCAATATCCTTTAGTGTAACTTTTTGATCTTCATCAATAAAGAATATTGAAAAATTAGAAGCATTGATAATTTCTTTAATTTGATTTTCTCCTAAGTTTTGAAACATTCCAGATTTTGCATTTAATCTATGTGCTTCGTCTACAATCAAACAATCAACTTCATTGCTTTCTGCTTCTGTGAACTGTCCTGATCCTTGAAATAAATTATTAATATATGTCATTTTAAATGAACCTTTTAATTTATCTCTAAAAACTGCTCTTGGCGCTGCATTCTTAGTTACATAGAAACAAGTCATATTTCTGTCAGTAAGTTCAACTAATAAATTAATTGCTAAGACAGATTTTCCAGTACCTGGTCCTCCTTGTACAACCAATACATTTTTCTCATTTGCTGATAAAGTATCTATAGCCATTCTAATAGCATCTTCATAGATTACTTTCTGCTCATCAATCATATTGAACTCTTTATTGCCTTGTAACATTTTAGAAAGTGAGTCTTGTAGTCTTTTGGATGGTCTGATTTTTCCATTTTCAATTTTATATAAAGTTTCCCTATCATCACCCTCAAGAATATATCTTTTTATAAAACTTCTTAGTTTCATAAAATCATTAGCTCCAAACATTGGAGCTTCTTTTATGTATTCTTGATATTGACTACTGCAAATTGGATCATCTTCATTTAATACATAGTTATGTAGAAAAGCACAAGGGTGTAAACCTATATCTTCTAGCTGCACTGTTTCATTAAAGTCTTTAATTAAATTAGCATAGCTCATAGCTTGATATGACGGATGTGTAACTTCTCTTATTGCATGCCCAGTAAAAGTAGAAACAATTCCGTCTTTTCCTTCTACTGCGTCACA
>CALXJT010000066.1 GCA_944388695.1 uncultured Clostridia bacterium | reverse complement strand
AATTCTCTTTTATCTTCTTCAATACATTTAGTAATTTTCAATAGTGCTGCAGATACACCATAAGCAGTAAACCCCAATTCATCAACTATTTCCAAGCCAATACTTCTCACTTTATTGCTTATTTCATTTCTCTCATTATTAGGAATATTAATATTTAAACTCGTCCAATTAACAAAAGAAGTTGAACCATGTTCTCCTAAAACATATCCATGTATATCAAACATACTCTTATTATATTTTTCGCCTAATATACTTAATAATCTATTAGTATCTAATAAAGTCCCAGTACCAATTATTTTTTTAGGATCACATTTGCATATTTTAAACAAATTCTACACATAACATCAAGTGGATTTGAAGCAATTATATATATTCCATTAAAACCAGAATTATAAATATTTGGTATAATGTCCTTAAATATTTTATTACATTCATCAAAATCATCATCTCTTGACTTTTTTACAATGTTTTGAGGAACTCCAGCTGTTATACAAACTATATCTGCATTCATTAATTCGTTATATTCTCCGGCTTTTATTTTCACGTTCTTATCTAAAGAAAGTAAAGCATGATTTAAATCAAGTGCTTTGCTCTCTAGACTCTTTTTATTTTTACTGATCAATATTAGTTTATTGAATTTAATATCCGAATTAATTAGTGCATACGCATATTCCATTCCAACTTTTCCTAACCCTACAATTCCGACTTTTTTCATTTTTGCTCTCCTAAATCAAAAATATTTTTGTTTTAACTAATTCTCTTATGGTTGCCTTTAATCCAATATTCCTTTTTATATGCATAGAATAAATTATACTCATATTATATTTTATTTTTTCATATTAACTACAAACAAATCATATATTTTTTAGAAAGTTCTTATTATCATTAAATATTTTTATTATTTCATCTATATACTCTTTTTTTGTAACATTATTTCTCCATTCATATGGTAATTTCAAATTTATTTGTTTAGCTATTAAATTCATAAAAATTGACCTTGGAGCATTAATGATATTAGATGATGTATAATACTTTCCTTTTGAATTGCAATATAACCAATAATCTAATTTTTCGTTAATTTTTATGTTTTCAAATGATTCTATTGACTTTAAATGCAACTCTGTTAACAATTCTGTTTCAATTTTTTTATCAAAATTAAATGGAATTAAATGCAAGTGAGCATGTACTATGCTTTGAGGATGTCTACCACTTTCTGTAGAACCATGTTCTAATAATATTGAATCAATATGAAAATATTTTTTATAAAACTCCTTAATTACATTTATAAGTTTCTCTATATGTTTCAATTCTTCTTTTGACAATTCAGCAAATCCATTTATGTGTCTTTTGGTTACTATCATTAAATAACCTCTAACAGGACTTCCCGTAGCCTGAGTAATTAATACTAAATCATCTTCATATAAAATAACATTTCTTTCTTTTTCATTGTTATTATTTCCTGTTTTTACTATCTTGCAAAATACACATTCTTTCACTTCTTTAACCCCTTTTCACAATGTGTGATAGTTTTTTTAGATATTCTTCATTTATTAACATATCTCTAATATTAGTAGGTCTTAAATCTATATTTTTTAGTTCTTCTGCTGTAACCCACTTAAATTCCAATAATTTTTCTTCACCTTTATCATTTTCAATTGTTTCATAGTCTTGCATTTGTAATTGTTGTTTCGGTTTTATTATATAATAAAACTCTATTCCATGACATTTTTTCGTATTTCTTATCCAAAAATTTTCTTGTATTGAAAATAAACTTGCTTCTTGAACATCACAGCCAATTTCTTCTTTTATTTCACGAATAACAGCTTGTTCTGAATCCTCTCCAATTTCAATATGACCTCCAGGTATATGATAATAAGAAGTTTTATTTACTCTCATAATCAAAAATTTATCTTCTTGCTTAATTATTCCACAAGTTCTTACATGAAATTCTTCTTTTTCTGTTTTAATTTTTAAATCCATACTACTCTCTTCCTTTCTAAATTCATAATCTATTTTGAATCAAATCATTAATTTTTTCAATAATATCTTTATCTGTTGTATCTAATATATTAGATTCATTATCTTTTAATACTTCCTCGTACGATTTATAATATAGTTCTATATTTTTATCAAATGTATTTTCTGTTATGTTTTCTCTTTTTTTAAATCTTTGGATTAAAATCTTTTTATCAACTGCAAGATCAATTTTAATTCTTGCATCTTTTGAAAAAATGATTGTATTAATAAAAGCATGACTGCATATAATATAAGCTGTATTTAAATTTTTAAATTCTGGCATATAATTTATTATTTTTTCATATTTATTACAAAAATTTATATAATCTTTTTCTGTTTTTATTGACTTTAATTCATAAATAATATTATACAAATCCTCATTAATAAAATCAATTGTAGCTTTATGCCATTTAACCAATAATTCTAAAGGTATTCTATTTTCATATAAAGCACATCTTAAATAATATTCTCTCATATTTTCATTTTTAAACATAGAAGTATGTTGAGTATATTTATATAAATTTTTTTCTGAATTATTGTTAAAGAAATCCCATCTTAAAGGTTCGAGTTCTAATGCTAGAAAATTATTTTGTTTTGCTAATAATTTACTAGTATAAGTTTTTCCAGCAGCTGGAACTCCACCTATTGTAATAAAATTCATCATTATACCTCCACAAATATTCTACAAGAATCACTATAAAATTTTTTATTAATAATTTCACATTATATACAGTTTTTCTTTTCTATCTTTCATTCTCTCCATTTTTTTCATTTTCCCTATTTCTTTCTTGAATTTTATTTCCGATATACAATGCTATCTCATTCGGTTTTTTACCTTCCGTATTTATAATTTCTGTATCAAATAAACTTATGATTATATCTCTTAAATTTCCCTCAATTCTTTCAAATTCTTTAGGATTTGATACTAGCAATTTTTCCATATATGCCATAGGTTTATCTCTTTTTTCATTTCTCTTCAATCTTTCTTCTGTGCTAGCCGTTAAGTAAAATGTTAATTCTGGTTTGGGGAATAGTTGTAATAATTTGTAAACTTCTTTAGCTAAAGTATCTGGATATTTTTGTTTCATTAAAGCATAGCTTCTTAAAGCAAAGTATGAATCTTGTAATATTATTCCCTTATCATTTGGCTTATAATTATATAAATCTTCAATAATAGCTAAAGTGTATAACCTATTAATTAAGTCTATATGTAATTTGCCTTTTTTAGATTGAGCTACTGTGAAATCATAAATTGCACAATAATCACTAAGAGTTCTTTTTTGAATTTTGTTAACATTCAAAATTTCAGACAAATATTTTGTAATAGTTGTTTTACCTGATAAATCCATCCCTTCAATTAAAATTTTTCCTTTTTCTTTTTTCAATGAAATCTACTCCTATATTACTATTTGATTTTTTTATCATTTGTTTATATCATTTTTATACGAACATTCTATCATCATGTTTTTTATTTGTCAATATTTACCATTTTTTCAACTAGCCTTAACTCTAATTTCAACGACAACTTACTATTTTTATGAAATTATA
>CALXJT010000065.1 GCA_944388695.1 uncultured Clostridia bacterium | reverse complement strand
TAATGCATTAAGCTGACCAATACTAATAAATCGAGGGCTTAACCACAATTTTAAGAAAGAAGCAATCGACTAAAATAAATATAAAGACCAAATTTTCATCTATGTATTTTTGAGTGTGCTATAAATTGCATACAATAATTTTCTGGTGATGATGACATTTAGGGTAATACCTGTTCCCATTCCGAACACAGAAGTCAAGCCTAAATGTGCCGAAGATACTTGCGGGTTACCCTGCTGGGAAAATAGGTTGTTGCCAGATTTTTTTTATTTTATAATATAAAACAAAATTCGTAATTTAATAATAATTTTTAATACAATTGCAGAATTACAAATTATTATTAAAATGCGAATTTATTTTTTAAAATATATTTGAAATAAATTTAAAACAAATTGTTAAATTAGATTTATTTTATTCTTACATACATATTTATTATTAATCAATGAATATATAACTTGCAGTTAAATTATAAAATATGCTATAATAACTGTGAAATTAATAAACAAAGTTTATATACAGGTTTATAGGTATAACCATAAAATCTAAATATATTATATAAGGAATGAATAAAAAATGGAAAAAAATCAAATGAAAAAAAATGAAAATTATTATGCAATATTAGGAATACATGCAATAGGAGAAATACAAAAAGAGGAAATTACAGATAATTTAATAGAACAAAAATATCAGAGATTGAAACAAATATTAGAAAAGCAATTAGAGAGATTAAGAAATATACCAGGAAAAGAATTAGGAATAAAACATACTCAAGAATCACTTATGTTAATAGAAAAAGCATATAATATGTTAAACACAAAAGAAAAGAGAGAAAAATATGAAGAATATTACAAAAAAGAATATGAAAATATATTAAAATTAAGAGAGTTAATAGAAAAAGAAGGAGGAAATGCAGATAAAAGATTAGAGAGAAAAACAAAGAACTTTTCTAATAGAGCAGCAGAGGTAAAGAAAAATCCTCAATATCTAGAATACACAACAGAATATGAAGATAGTGACACTAGAATAGTAGGATTAGAAGAAATTAACTTTCTAAATGGAAATTTATATAAAGACAGTTTAAAATCTTATACTATTTTCTTTAAAGAAGGAGAAAAAGAATCACCATCAGGATATGAATTTTACAGCAAAATAGTAGAAATAAAAATGTCAGATCCAGAATACAGAAATGCAGTATATAAATCAATAAGAGAAGGAATTAAAGCAAATAGAAAATATATTGGAGTAATAGAAAAAGATAAGAATAATACATATTATATAGCCGAAGATGATGGTCAAAAGTACGCTGTAAAAGAAAGAGAAATTCAAAAAGAGAATGAAAGAAGAGGAAATATAGGACAAGAAGAAAGAAATTAAAAAATTGCTAAAGATAGAATTCAAATAAAAGAAAAATATAAGAATATAAAAATATAAATGGTTTATAGGCAAAACCTTTAGAAAAAACCTAAATATATAAAGCAAGGAACTAATTAAAGATGTCAAAAATAACTTGGAAACCAGGAAACTTTTTAAATCCAGTACCAGTTGTAATGGTAAGTTGTGGAACAATGGAGAAATCAAATATAATCACAGTAGCATGGGCAGGAACAATAAATACAAATCCACCTATGGTATCAATATCAATAAGACCTAATAGATATTCATATAATATAATTAAGGAGCAAAAAGAATTTGTAATAAATCTAACAACAAAAGAATTAGCCAGAAAAACAGACTGGTGTGGAGTAAAAACAGGAGAAAAAGTTGATAAGTTCAAAGAAATGAATCTACATAAAGAAAAAGCAGTGACTGTAAAATGCCCAATAATAAAAGAAAGTCCAGTAGCATTAGAATGTAAGGTTAAGGAAATAAAAGAATTAGGTTCACATAGTATGTTCATTGCAGAAGTTTTAGCAATTAGAGCAGAAGACAAATATATTGATGAAAAGGGGTCATTTGACATATCTAAATGTGACTTAATAGCATATGCAAATGGAGGATATTATAGTTTAGGCAAAAAGATTGGAAAATTTGGATATTCAGTTCAAAAAAATCAAAAAAGCATACAAAAAATAAAAAGTAGTAAAAAACAGAAAAAATTAAATAATTTTAAGAAATAAATATATCCAAAAATTTACATAGATAAGTTAAATAAAAACTTAAGTATAATTCACATAAATATGTAAGAAAATTTCACAAAAGTATTGACATAAGCCCAAAAAAATGATAAACTATTGGAGCATATGATTATTACGAATCGTATGTTCACATCGTTTAAAAGTAAAGTAAGGTAAAATACGGAGGTGTATCAATATGGCAGCAAAAGGACCAAGAGAAAATATAACATTAGAATGTACAGAATGTAAAAACAGAACATATACAACTACAAAAAATAAAAGAAAAAATACAGATAGATTAGAACTAAAAAAATATTGTAAGTTCTGTAAAAAACACACAGCACACAAAGAAACAAAATAAGCATAAGCTATTTTAAGGAGGAAATAAAATGGCTAAAAAAGAACAAAAAACTACAAAAGTAGGTAAAGAAAAAAATAAGAATAAAAAAAGTTATTTCAAAGATTTTAAAGCAGAGTTAAAAAAAGTTGTTTGGCCAACACCAAAACAATTAGTAAATAACACAGTAGCAGTAATAACAGTTGTTTTAATAACAGCAGTAATTGTATTTGTATTAGATTTAGCATTTGAATCAATGAATAAATATGGAGTAGACAAGTTAAAAAATGTAATAAGCAATACTTCAGCAGAAAATTCAACAGATTCAAATAGTACAACTGACGAAAATGTAACAGATGAAAATGCAACAACAGAAGATGGTGCAACATCTGAAGAAAACGCAACAACAGATGAATCTGCAACAGAAGGTGAAAACCAAAACGCAGAAGAAACAAATAATGAAACATCTGAAAATACAGAAAACAATACTGAAGAAACAAATACTGAAACTGTAAACGAATAACTCTATAAAAAAATAAAATGCTAAAAAATTATAAAGCAAATAAAGGAGGCTAAAATAATGTCTCAAAAAGATTATGATATGAATCCAAGATGGTATGTTGTTCATACTTATTCAGGTTACGAAAACAAAGTAAAAAAAGATCTTGAGAATACTATAAAAAATAGAGAATTAGAAGAATATTTCTTTGACATAATAGTTCCAATGGAGGAACAAATAGAAATAAAAGATGGAAAAAGAAAAACAAATTTAAAAAAGGTATTTCCAGGATATGTTTTAATAAAAATGATTGTAACAGAAGAAACATGGTACATAGTTAGAAATACTAGAGGTGTAACAGGATTTGTAGGTTCAGGAACAGACCCAATACCACTAACAGACGAAGAGATTAGAAGTATGGGATTTGATGAAGCTAGTATAAATGTTGACTATGAAATAAATGAACAAGTACAAGTTATGAATGGTCCATTTGAAGGATTTATAGGTACAGTCCAAGAAATAAATAAAGAAAAGCATAAAGTAAAAGTTTTGGTATCTATGTTTGGTAGAGAAACTCCAGTAGAACTAGAATTTTCACAAGTTAAAAAAATGCAATAAAATAAAACAGAATCTTAAAAGGAGGTGCCATTATAATGGCAGAAAAAGAAATTAGTAATATTATAAAATTACAAATAGAAGCAGGAAAGGCAACACCAGCTCCACCAGTAGGACCAGCTTTAGGTTCAAGTGGTGTAAACATTATGCAATTTGTAAAAGAATTTAATGATAGAACAGCAAATCAACCAGGAATGATTATACCAGTAGTAATTACAGTATACAAAGATAAATCATTTGAATTTATTACAAAAGTACCACCAGTTGCAGTATTAATCAAAAAAGCAATAAAAATTGAAAAAGGTTCAGGAAAACCTAATAGAGATAAAGTTGCTAAAATAACAAAGGAACAAGTAAAAGCAATTGCAGAACAAAAAATGCCAGATTTAAATGCTGCATCATTAGAAACAGCAATGAGCATGGTAGAAGGTAC
>CALXJT010000064.1 GCA_944388695.1 uncultured Clostridia bacterium | reverse complement strand
ATCCTTTCAAATAGCATTTAACCGGTAATTAGAAGTTACTTTTTCTAAATATATTTTACTTTTTCAATTGACCTTTTGCTTGTAATTTACTTTTAATTAAGTGCTTCTTTTATTACTTCCCAAACATCATCTGTTTCCATTCCTTTTTCCCAAGCAGCAACTCCTCCAAGATTATACTTTTCTACTAGTGAAACTTTTTCTTTTAACGAATCTGTATCTTCTATCCACATTTTATATTTCATTCCATTTTGTTCATATTCCACATAGTTTTGTTTTAATTCGTCATCCCATTGTTTTTGAATGCCTGATGGTATTGTTTCATCTATTTCATTCATTGGCACTGGTTCTTGTCCTTCAAGTTCTCCGCTTCCATTTTCTTCCCATAATCTTGTATAGAATGGTATTCCTAGCACAAGTTTTTCGCTTTCTACTTCATATGTTTCCAAGAACTTCTTAATATTTAATTCTATCCAATTATATCCAGCAGTTGTTCCTGCCTTATCTGATGATGCTCCATATTGATCATATGCCATAAATATTAGATAATCTGCTATATCTCCAAGTACATTTCTATCAAAACATAATGACCAATTATCAGCTCCATCTGGTGCTGTTACATCCACAGATAGAACTACTCCTATAGATTTTAGTCGAGGCTCTAATTCTATAATAAATCTAGAAAATAAGTCTATATCATCTTTTTTCATATTTTCAAAATCTATGTTAATTCCATCTAGTTCATAATCTAGACATCCTTTTACTATTTTTTCTATTAATTCTTGTCTTTTATCAAAACTATTCATTATATCTGATGTTACTTCTGTCATACCAGAACCTGCATTTTGTACCATTGGCCATACTTTATATCCATTATTATGTGCCCATGTAACATATGTTTTTCCTTCGTCTCCTACATTTTCCTCTAAATCACCTTCTTGATTCAAGTGGAAAAATGCTGGTGATACTACATTTATTCCATCTATTGTAGTGCCTTCTCTATTTGGTGCTGTAGCAACTTGTGAATAGTAATCCCATACAAGATTTACTTTTCCTTCTATTTGTTTTTCTTCTTCTATACTTTCTCTTGTGACTACTGGTGTTTCTATTTTTTTAGTTTTTATATATCCTATCTTTCCTCTTGAAGTACGAATTCTAGAATAGTTGCCTGATTGTGATATTACTATTACATATTCACCTTTTTCTATTCTATCTACAGTTTTGGCTATAAAGTTTGTTGATGATTTTACAGCTGTATTACCATTTACTATAGCTTTTTTCTGTTCATTTGCTACTGAATCTATTGTTAATATATTTGTATCTGGTAAATATTCAATTTCTATTCCATATACATCTTTTAATTCTGTAATTGGTAAATATATTGTGTCTCCTTCTTCTCTTGCATGTGCATATGTTTCTTTTTCTGAACCATTTATTGTCATCACATTTTCTTCAAATCCTATTGTAGCAATTTTATTTTCATATGTTGTTACTATTTGATTATTTTCTTGGTCTTCATATATATATTTGTCAAAGAAGTTTGCCAAATCTTGTTCTGACATGTATATGTCATCATCTTCTATTATAATTTCATTTTTTAAGTTCTCTGTTACATTTCTGTTGTTTATTACAAGGTTTGTATTTTCACTATTTCCTAATATTATGTAGTCATTTGCTATATATGCAATTATTGCTAAAACTAATATTATTACTATTGCTAGAAATGTTTTTATTATCCTTTTTTTCTTTTTTTCTATTTCTCCTTTTGTCATTCTTGTAGCTTTTTTATTTGTTTTTCTTTCCATTTTTTCTTCCTCGTATATTATTATTTAGGTTTTCTATTTTAAGTTTTACCTATAAACTCCTTTTTATCTTTATTGCTATTTTTCGTTATGTCTTTTCATTTTTTTACTATATCATAAAAGATTCTTTTATTAAAGTCTTTTTATGGATTTTTTTTAATTTCTTGTTAATAGCTTGTCTTTTTATTTAAGGTATATTATCTTAAATAAAAGATGCTTTTATTTTTTGATTTTTCTTATTGCTAGATAATATGATTTTACATCTACTAAAATTTATTGTTATCTATCTATATAAATTGTAATTTTTTATCTTTTCATTTTTCTTAATTCTGTTTTCTGCTTTTCTGTTATTCTATATGATTCGATTGCTTTTTGTATCGCTTTATTATGTGTAAATTTATCTAATTGACTTTTTTGTAAAAATTCTTTTGTTCTATCATAATATTTTATTAGTAAAATTGATATTGCCCATGCAACAGCCATTTTTACATAGTATCCATCATTTTCTATTTTTTCTATTATTTTAAATATTTCTTCTAAATATTCTTCTTTTATATAATAGTCTAGAATTATAACTACTCCAAATCGAATTTCAAATTCTTTGTCACTCTTTAAGTATTTTTGAATAAATTGCCACATTTCTTTTTCATATTTTGAAGTTATTTTTAATCCTGCACAAAATACATCACATAATGCCCAGTTATTTATTTTAGGAATGTATGATTCTATGTATTTTTTTATTTCTTCGAATTTTTCTTTTTTTGATAGCCCTATTATCATTCCTTTTAACATTATTTCTTCATAATATTCATCATCTATTCCGATAATATAATTCTTGTAAAGTATATTTTTTTAATAATTCTTTTGCATAATTTCTTAATATTGGTACTCTTATTCCCATTATATTATCTACTCCTGGGCATAAGTTAGAATGAAATTCTTTATATTTTTCATCTACTAAAGATTTTAATTCGTTTTTTATTATTTCTGGTTTAATTGTTTCTTTTTCATTCATTTCAATACTTCTCCTTTTATATCATTTTGATTTCTTATTTTATAGAATTTTGAAATTATTATTCTATTGCTGTTTAATATTTATATATTCCATTTTACTTCTCTTTTCTATTTTATAATTTAGAGTTTAATTTTTCTGATGTAATTTTATCAAAGTAATTATTAAATGAAAAGAGAATTTTATGATTTTATAATTAATTTTTTATGAATTTATTGATTTTTAACTATTTAGAATTAGTAACATCTAGAAAAATCTGTCATATGATAGTAAAAAAGGAGGTATTTTAATGTTTAGTAGAAGAAATTGTTCTTGCATGAATAACAATATGAATGAATCTTGTAATTCACAATCAGACATTATGGAGACAATGTGTAATAATGTAGCATCTTATACTAGTCCTATGGATAGTTGTTCTTGTGGTTTTGATGAAGCCATGAATGTTTTCCCTGAGAATCCTAGTTTAGGTCAAAGTTATGTTCCTATTCAATATATGGATAGAACTTTTAGACCTTGCGTTGGATTAAAAATGGGTACTATCTTTCCAGAATTAGTTAGCCCTTATTCTCCAGGTCAATCCATGGAAGAAATTAATTATTTAAGAAATAGTAATGAAATTGGAAAGGGGTGTAATAAATGTCAATAAGAGAATATAGAAATTGTAACTGTAATTATCAAATGAATAATGATGATAATACTCCTTATTCAGTTTCTAATACTTCTTGTTGTGAACCTGAAAGGAGAATTGATTGTGAAGCTCGTGAAGAAATGTTACAGCAAATACGTTGTTTAGACTTTGCTATTAATGAACTAGCATTGTATTTAGATACACATCCTGATGATCAAAGAGCTCTTTGCCTTCATAGAAAATATTGTAAAGAGGCTAAAGAGTTAAAAGATATGTTTCAAAAGATGTATGGTCCTTTGACTATATATTTTCCATGTAATAAGTGGAGATGGCTTGAAGAGCCTTGGCCTTGGGAAGGAGGAGATTTTTAATGTGGATTTATAATAAAACTTTACAATACCCTATTAATATAAAATGTTCTGATCCAAAACTTGCTAAAGTAATTATATCTCAATATGGTGGACCAGATGGAGAACTTGCCGCTTCTTTAAGATATTTGTCACAGAGATTTGGTATGCCTGACCAGAAGGCTAAAGCTGTTTTGAATGATATTGGAACAGAAGAAT
>CALXJT010000063.1 GCA_944388695.1 uncultured Clostridia bacterium | reverse complement strand
GTTTTTTCAATATTTTTTAGATAAAAATTATGTAGGCATTTTTTATATTTTGCCTACATTAATTTTACACTAACGGTGGGCAAATTGGGGGCAAATTGGGGGCAAATCTAAAACGCAATTTAAATAAGGTTTGGACAAGTTTTGGCAAATCTTAATGAAAATGAGGTTTATGAACGGATTTTGAAAAATAAATAAAAAAATTCAAATACTCTTTTTTAGGTATTTGAATTTTTTCATTTATATTTTTTTATTCTTTTTAAAAAGATTCTCGTAATTATATAGTTCATCTAATTTCAATTGTTGTTTTTTCAATTCAATTATATCATCAATTTTATATTTCCTACTCTGGTTAGGCGAGCAAAGATAACTACGATATATTAACGAGATAATTGCTCTTGTTTCTTTTTTTAATGGTTGCTCAACTAATGATAATTCATCATTTAAAGAAATTTGGTAATTCTTTGTTTTATTTGTTTTTATAAAATTTAATAAAGATTTAGGTATTTTTTTTATAATATCTTCAGAAGTTATACTTAAAATATAATCCACTTCTGCTAGTGCATTTTGGTATTCAACTGTCATTTTTTATCCTCCAACAAATTAATCTATCATAATTTCATCATCTTTTTCAACAGATTTATCTGATTTTTCTTTGTCATTTAATTGTTCTTGTGAAAGTTCTGTACTTATAACATCTATAGTATCTTTTCTTTGAGAAGCTGATACACTTAAGTCAACAGCCTCAAAACTTTTCAAACCAAGTCCACCAAGTAGTTTTTCTCTTTTTATACTTCTCAATGTTTTTTTACTGCTTTTTATAGACTCTTGAGCCTGAAGTATGTCTTGTAATTCTTCTTCTGTAACTTTATGTGGTTCTTCTGGTTTTCGAGAAAAATCTGGAACATATAAATGCATATCTTCATCTTTTACTTGATACATTTCTGGATCAGGTAAATCTTTTTTATATTCTTCAACAAGTGCCTCTTGTAACTTAGGAACTAAATGTTCTAATCCTAATTTTTTTAAATCTGGTATAACTCTTTCTTCCAATAATCCAGGAACAGTTGAAGCACTATGTTTATGAATACTGGCAAAATTCCCTATTATTTGTGAACCAGCAATTTCTTTAACTAATGCTTGAACTATATTATCTTCTAAATTATAATTCCATATTTTTGAGTCTATGTCTTTATATCCTTGCAATGAGCTATCTAGTGTATTTTGTTCTTCTTCTGTTAACGATAAATCAATAGGTTGTACTGGAACAAAGAAAGCTCTTATTCGTGAAAAGAATTTCCTTATTGGACTTACATTTTGTAGTGCTAATAATCGTTCATCCCTTTGTTTAGATACATTGCCAATTGTTTTACTATATTCTCCCAATTTATCAAGTGATTTTGCTAATTCATCCATTAAATCATCTATAATTGCATCTCCTAAAAACGATGAGCTAACGATATCAAGATCTTCTAATTCTTTAGAAAACATTGATATTCCTGCTTTTTTAAACACATGTGATAATTCCGCCAATTTATTATTTAAAGTTGTACTCGCATTAGGGATATTCACTTGTGATTGTCCTAGATTTGTAGCATTTGTTGTCATTTGGCTTATTATTTCAAATTGCTTTGAACCTACTTCACCTATTTTACTAAAAATAGTATCCTTATATTGTTTTTCAAATTCTTCTACTCTTTTTTTATCTATAGCCATAAAAACCTCCTATTACATTTCCATTTCAGGACTTTCTACACTCTTTTGTTGAATTTGGTGTTGGCGCAAATTTAAGTCCTCCTTCTCTTGCATATTTAAAGAATAAATGAGCACCTTTTTCAACTGTTTCTCTAAATTCTTTTATCTCTTCTTCACTGTAGTTCCCATCTTGTTCTATTATCTCATAACTTGGAAGTTCAAAAAATACAGTATCAAAACCATTTTCTGTTGGTCTTTCAAAAGAAACTCTTATATATTCCTCTCCATTCTCTTTTTTCTAATATCAGAAAAACTACTAATGTTTCATCAGAATATTTGCAAATTCATATACCTTTACTTTCACTCTTCTTCTTTTCTATTTTTTATTATTAATTAATCAATTTTATTAAAAATGCTTGTCCTCTATTTTATTAAAATAAAACTTTTGTTGTATACTATTACTAGTATAGCATAATTTTTTTTAATTTACTATATTTTTGTATCACTTTAAAAATATTCTTGTTCACAAGAATATTTCCTATATCCCAATATAAATCCAATAAAATTGTATTTGCTAAAATTATGGCTTTTTGTTGTGCTAATTTTATTTTTTTGTTATTTTTAAATAAATCTTAAGGACACTCCATTTTGTTCAGAAAATTTTCCGAACAAAATGGAGTGTCCCCAAAATTCGCCCCCAAAATTCACCATAACTTCGGACTTAAAGCTCATTCAAATTAACCAGCTCTAAATCTTTCAATGCAGGATTATATAAATTTTTTCCTTTAAAATCAAATCTCGAACCATGGCATGGACAATCCCAAGTCTTATCTGCCGAATTCCATGATAATACACATCCTAAATGAGTGCAGATTGGTCTTACTGCATATATCTTTCCTTCTAATGATTTATATATACCAATTTTCTTTCCTTTATATTCAAATATCTTTGCCTCATCCTGTTTTAATTCTTTAATTTCTATACTATCCTCATTAATTATTCTATCTATAACTATAGATTTTATAGTTTGTGAAATCATATTTTTTACTTCATCTTTATTTACTATTGGATTTACTCTTGTTGCTTTAAAAATTTCTTCATATTTATTTTCTTTCTCTGTAATTAAATCTGTTATAATTCTTGAAGCTATATTTGAAGATGTCATCCCCCATTTATTAAATCCTGTTCCTACATATACATTTGGCATTAAATTTGAAAATTCTCCTATATATGGAATTTTATCAAGTGTTATACAATCTCTTGTACTCCATGCATATTTTACTTCAGCATTAGGATACCATTTTTTCACCTTTTCTTCTAATAATCCATAACTTCGCTTAAAATCAACATCTTGTCCTGTTTTATGATCAGCTCCGCCTAATAATAATATTCTTTTATCACCATCTATCGCTGTTCTAAATGAATAAGTAGGTGGCTGTATATTTATATACATTCCTTCAAATAAATCAGTTTTTGTATCAACTCCTATAACATATGAAGAACTTTGATACATTTTTGCAAAATAAATTCCCGGAATATTAATAAATGGATAATGTGTTGCAATTACCACATATTTACTTTTCACTTTATTATTTTTTGTAAAACATATATATTTATCATCATCCTTTTTTATATCATAACATGTTGTATCTTCATAAATTTTAACTCCATTTTTTAATATTTCTTCTAGTAATCCATTAATATATTTAATTGGATTAAATTGTGCCTGATTTTTGAAACCTATTGCTTTTTCTATTTTAAATGGTAATTCTAAATCTTCACAAGCTTCGTAATTTATTTTTAATTTCTTTAAAGTTTCTCTTTCTTCATTAATTTTTAAAACTTCACTATTATTAGTGGTATAAATATAATTAGTCTGATTTTCAAAATCACACTTTATATCATATTTTTTTATTAAGTTGTGTATCTCTTCAATTGCTTCCTGATTTGCTTCATAATATTTTTTTGCAAAATCTTTTCCATATTGATTTAATAAATAATGATAAATTAAACCATGTTGACTTGTTATTTTCGCAGTTGTATGTCCTGTAACTTTATTTGAAATTCTATCTCTTTCTAATATAGTTACATTATATCCTTTTTGACATAGATAATATGCTGTAGATATTCCAAAAATTCCTGCTCCTATAATACAAATATCTGCTTCAACATCTTCTTGTAATTCAGGAAATTCATATTTTGGACTCTCTTCTATATTTTTTAACCAAAATGAATTCATAACCTCAATCCTTTCCTTTTATAGAATGTCCAAAATATCATTTTTTATTTAATTTTTTATTTAATATTTTCAAAATATAGATTAATTTTCTATGTAATTAATCTATATTTTCTAATATGTTATTCTATTAAACTTCATCGATATTATCTATCATATCTTTACATTCTTTCCATGTACTTACTTTTATAATGTCATAGTCTTTTGCCATTTTTTTGATAATTTCTTTTGTTGTGTCTGTTGATTTTAAATCTGTTACTATAATATGTTTTAAATTATCTTCTTTACCATACAAAATTTTAAAAATTAAAGAACGTAAAAATCCTTCTATTTTATCTTCTTGATTTTTTACGGCAACTATTAAGTATATCCCATCTGACTTTAAATTAGTATATGTATATAAGTATATTATATTTTTTATAAGCTCAAATAAACCATAAAAAGCCAATGTCCAAAAAAATGTATGTAATATAAATTCAAGCATTTTACTCACATCCATTTTACTTTAATATAGAGACAAATAACATAAACTTTAGTTTTTGCTCTTATAAAGTATTATATGTAA
>CALXJT010000062.1 GCA_944388695.1 uncultured Clostridia bacterium | reverse complement strand
TGAAGTTCAAAATTAGGTTGTTCAATATATTTTTTAGATAATTCAAAAGTAGCTAATTTTGAAGAAGGATATATTATCCTACTGTATATTAATCTAGAAAGGATATTATCTAAATCATAATTAAATTTGTATTTATCACTAATTTCATTACAAATATTATTTAATCTTAAAGAATGATAAATATCTTGCAAAAAAACATAGCCTACATTAAAACAAAATTGTTCATCTTTTGATATTATCTTAGAAGGTGACCTTTTAATTAAAATATCATTTTTATGTTCTTTTTCTTTTTCATTTAAATCTTTAATATATTGCTTAATCCATTTTAAAATATCTTCACCATTCGATTTTTTTAATAAATCTTGTTCATTTCCAAGTTTTTCATAAATCATTGTAGTACGCTTACCAGAAGGTGTTTTAATATCTTTAATTACATAGTAATTAGTATCAGAATTAGTTTTAGTAATTTTTAATCTCATCTTTTTCCTCCGTTTTTTCATATTGTATCACAAGTACGACGAGTACGCAAGAGAAAAAAGAAAAATTTGACAAAAAAATTAAGCATTATCAATGCTTATATCAATTTTTTATTTATGCAACTGTCAAATTCCCGGTTCAGTTAGAGCTGTATAAAAAAGCATTAGAGGAAGCAACAGGCAAAAAAGTAGACCAAGCAATGATATGGGCATTAAATAGATAGAGATTTTAATAAAATTAATTTCAGAAATCTTGACAAAACACAAAAATTAGTTTAATATATTATATGTTGTTTAAAAATGCATTTCTTAATGCATTTTTTCGTAGAAATTAGTTCTACTAAACAACGATTTTCTTTTATCAAAAGGAGGGAAAACAAAATGGATGAAAAAGAAGTTTTATTAACTCAAGAGGGATATGATAATTTAGAAAAAGAACTTGAATATTTAGTAACAGAGAAAAGAGCTGAAATAGCGGAGAGAATAAAAATTGCTTTAGGATTTGGAGATTTATCAGAAAATTCAGAATATGATGAAGCAAAAAATGCTCAAGCAGCAAATGAAACAAAGATAGCAGAATTAGAAAATAAATTAAGATATGCAAAGATTATAGATGAATCAGAGATTGATACGAAAACAGTTCAAGTTGGTAATACAGTTAAAGTACTAGATATGGAATTTAATGAAGAAGAATCATATACAATAGTAGGTTCTACTGAAGTTGACTTGACACAAAATAAAATTTCAAATGAATCACCAATAGGTGCAGCTCTTATGGGCGCTAAAAAAGGTCAAATAGTAGAAGCAGAAGCTCCAGCGGGTGTTATTAAATATAAGATTATATCAATTACAAAATAGTTTTTATAAAAAAAGAGGCTTCGCTAAATGCAGGCAGATATATACTATCTGCTAATAAAAAGTTATAAATTAGTAACAAAAGTGTATAAGAAAAGGAATGATAATAATGAAAAACTTACTTATACAAAAGCTAGAAAAATTAGACAAATTTAAAGAAATTACAAAGCAAATTGAGATAAAACAAACCCCGATAAATTTATCGGGGTTAGACTTCGTTGGAAAGTCTCATATAATTTCATCTGTAGCAGAAAATATAAAAAAAACAATTTGTGTTGTAACATATAATGAATTACAAGCAAAACAAATGGTAAAAAATTTAAGATTTTTTACAGATAAAATAGAATATTTTGGTAAAAGAGAAATCGCATCTTATGATTACATTGCAGAAAGTAAGGATTTACCTTTTGCTAGAATAGATGTATTAAATAAACTATATAATAATGAAGTCAAAATAGTTGTTACAACAATTGAAGCAATTATGCAGTCAATGATTCCTAAAGAAATATTATGTAAAAATGTATTGGAATTTAATGTTGGAAGTACTTTTGATTGTAGTAATTTTAAAGGGCAAAAGAATTTAGATGTACTAAAACAACTATTATTACTATTAGGTTATGAAAGAAACGATTTAGTAGAGAATAGAGGGCAATTTAGTATAAGAGGTGGAATTGTCGATATTGGTTTATCAGAAAAAACTGGTATTAGAATAGAATTTTGGGGAGATGAAGTTGACTCTATTAGATATTTTAACATTAGTTCTCAAAGAACTACAGAAATGACAAACAAAGTTACTATATTTCCAGCACACGAATATTTATTAAAATACAATGCAGAAGATAAGGTTTTGCCAGATTATTCTGAAATTGCTTTAAAAGTTACTAATAAAATAAAAGAAAAATATTTTACAGAAAATAAAGCAAGTGAAATAAATAAAAAAATAAAACAAAATATAGAAGCAGATATAGAAGCTATTCAAAATGGAGAGTACATAAGTAAGATAGATAAATATTTTAATGAATTTTATGAAAAAAAATCAAATTTTTTAGAATATTTATCAAAGAATTGTCTATTAATAATAGATGAAAAATTAAAGATAAATCAACGAATAGAAAATATTATTATAGAAAACAATAACTTAATAAAATCACTGACAGAAAAGGAAAGATTTTTGCCTGAAGCAATTAGTAAAGTAAGTGAATTTAATAAGGAAGATTGGAATAGAATTTATGAATTAAAACAAGTTATATATTTAGATGAGAATAATACTAATTCTACTAATAAATTGGAAATAAATTATAGACCAATTAATTTTTATAAAAGTGAAACAGAATTATTAATAAGTGATATAAAAAAATGGATTAATGAGAATAAAGATATTGTAATTCTTTCAGGAAACAAAGAAAATGTAGAAAAAATTGAAAAATTACTGCAAGAGAACGATGTAAATAGGCCTGTCACTATTCTGACAGGAGGTCTTTCGAGTGGATTTGAATGTTATGACTTAAATTTAGTAGTTATAAGCATGGCTAATGCTTTTGAAGGAGATATAAAGAAACGAAAGACAAGTGCAAATTTTAAGCAGGGGGAAAAAGTTGTTTTTGCGGATTTAAAGCAAGGAGACATTGTTGTTCATAAAATACATGGTATAGGTCAATTTGTAGGTGTTAACACAATAGAAGCAGATGGAGTTACAAAGGACTATATCAAAATTAAATATAAAAATGATGATATGCTATATGTACCAACAAATAATTTAGATAACGTTAGAAAATATATAGGTGGAGGAGATTCTGCTCCAAAATTAAATAGGTTAGGAAGCAAGGAATGGAGTAACACTAAGGCAAAAGTAAAGAAAAATCTAAGAGAAGTTGCAAAAGATTTAATTGAGTTATATGCAAAAAGACAAAAAATGAAAGGTTATGCATATACAAAAGATACAGAGTGGCAAAAGCAATTTGAGGGAGAGTTTCCTTACCAAGAGACTGATGATCAGTTAAGATGTATAGAAGAAGTAAAAAAAGATATGGAAAATACTCGACCTATGGATAGATTACTTTGTGGTGATGTTGGGTATGGTAAAACAGAAGTAGCAATAAGAGCAGCATTTAAAGCAGTGATGGACCATAAGCAAGTAGCGTATTTAGTACCTACGACTGTTCTTGCAAATCAACAGTATGAAGGATTCAAAAAGAGAATGGAAAACTTTGCGATAAATGTAGAACTACTAAATAGATTTAGAACAAAAAAAGAGCAAGATGAAGTCATTAAAAAGTTAAAATTGGGAGAAGTAGATGTTGTTGTTGGAACACATAGATTATTAAGTCAAGATGTAGAATTTAAAGATTTAGGACTTCTTATAATAGATGAGGAACATCGTTTTGGAGTTAAAGATAAAGAAAAAATAAAGAAACTAAAAACAAGCGTGGATGTACTTACAATGACAGCAACTCCAATCCCTAGAACACTTCATATGTCTATACTAGGAGTAAGAGACATGTCTGTTATATATGAGCCACCACAAAACAGAAGACCAGTTCAAACTTATGTATTAGAGTATGATGCAGAAGTTATAAAAGAAGCAATAACAAAAGAATTAGAAAGAGGAGGACAGGTATATTATTTATACAATAATGTAGAAAATATATCTAAAAAAGCGCTTGATATTTCAGAATTAGTCCCAGAAGCCAAAGTGGACTTTGCACATGGAAAAATGACTGGTAGAGAAATTGAAGATATAATGCAAAGATTTGTAAATGGAGAAATTAATGTACTAGTTTGTACAACTATTTTAGAATCTGGAATAGATATACCGAATGCAAATACTATAATTGTAGAAAATGCAGATAGATTAGGTTTGGCACAGTTATACCAAATAAGAGGAAGAGTTGGAAGAAGTGATAGGCAAGCATATGCTTATGTAACATATAAAAGAGATAAATTACTATCAGAAGTGGCAGACAAGAGGCTAAAAGCAATTCGTGAATTTACAGAGTTTGGTTCAGGATTTAAAATTGCAATGAGAGACTTGGAAATAAGAGGAGCTGGAAGTTTACTAGGAGAGATACAACATGGGCATATGGAACAAGTTGGTTATGATACATATTGCAATCTTTTAGACCAAGTTGTAAAAGAAATGCAAGGAATAGAAATAGAAGAAGAACAAGAAATACAAATAGATATAAACATTTCAAGCTATATACCAGATAGCTATATAGATAGTAGCAGTCAGAAAATTGAAGTATATCAAAATATTGCATTATGCAGAACAGAAGAAGATATACAAAATGTAATAGACGAAATTATTGATAGATATGGTGTAATGCCAAAAGAACTAGAGAATTTGATAGAAGTAGCAAGAATTAAAGAATTGTGTAGAAAAACTGGAGTTGTAAAAGTATCAGAAAAGAAAAATATAATTACGAAATCACAAAATTTAGTATTCTACTATGATAAAAATAAATATAATCCAGAAATAGTAGATAAACTAATAAAAAAATATGGTTATGATATTAAATTTTCAGCAGGAATTGAACCATATGTAACACTAAGAATTGGAGACTTAAAAGATGAAGAAATTATTGGAAAAATAAAAGAATTTTTGCAACTT
>CALXJT010000061.1 GCA_944388695.1 uncultured Clostridia bacterium | reverse complement strand
AAAAAATAGAAGAAACGTATTAATTGGTGGGGCTTGGCCTTATGCAAATAGTTCTTTACATTTAGGACATTTAGCAGCATTAATTTCTGGAGATTTCTTAAAAAGATATCATGAGTTATTAGGAGATAATGTTTTATATGTTTCTGGGACTGATTGCCATGGAACACCTATTACGGAAAGAGCTAAACGTGAGAATATAGAGCCAAAAGATATTGCAGAAAAGTATCATAACGAATTTAAAGATATTTTTGAAAAAATGAATTTTTCTTATGATTTATATACTAAAACTTCTGATGAATATCATAAAAAACATGTCGAAGAAATGTTTTTAAAAATGTACAAAAATAAATATATTTATCCTAAAAAGAACTTACAACCATATTGTGAACATTGTGGTAAATTTGAAGCTGATAGAGAATTGGAATTAATTTGCCCTAATTGTGGTTTAGTTACAAAAGGAGATCAATGTGATTGTGGATATGTTCCTAATGAAGATGATTTAATTGGAGCAACTTGTAGAGAATGTGGAAATAAAACAATACTAAAAGAAAACATTCATTTATACATAGCATTGTCAAAATTTCAAAATCAAATAGAACAGTATGTCAAAGAAAAACAAGAAAATTGGAGAATTGCATCAGTAAATGAAACTGAAAAATATTTAAAAGAAGAATTGAAAGATAGAGCAGTAACAAGAGATTTATCTTGGGGAGTTGATATTCCAATCAAAGGTTTTGAGGATAAAAAAATGTATGTATGGATTGAAGCTGTATTAGGGTATGTTACTGCTACGCAAAAAATTTGTGAAAAAAAAGGATTAAATTGGGAAGAATTTTGGAAAGATGATAATAATATTAAAATGTATATGTGTCATGGAAAAGATAATATAACATTTCATACCATAATTTTACCGGCATTATTGATGGCTATGAAAGATAATTATCATTTGCCAGATGTGATGGTTGCAACACAATACTTAAATATAAACTCTGAAAAAATATCAAAAAGTAAAGGTAATGGGATAACAATACGACAAATGGTAGAAGAATATAATGTGGATTCTTTAAGATACTATATGATAGCTCATGGACCAGAAAATAAAGATGTAGATTTTACAGTGGAAAATTATATTAATGTCCATAATTCTGATGTGGTTAATAAATTTGGAAATTTTGTAAATAGAACATTAAGATTTAAAGGCTTAGAGGAAATTCCTTTAGGAGTTATGGATACACAAATGATTGAAGAAATTAATGAAACTTATAAAATGGTTTTTGAATATATAGAAAATCTAGAGTTTAAGAAAGCATGTAGTAAAATAGTTGAGTTGATTGAAATAGGAAATAAATATTATGATGAAAGAAAACCGTGGATACAGAAGAAAGAAAATATAGAAGAATTTAACAATACTGTTTATACTTGTACTAATGTAATTGCTAATTTATCTAATTTGATTGAACCAATAATGCCACAGACATCTAATAAATTAAGAGAATATTTAAAAATTGAAAAACCATCATGGAAACAAATACAAATAAAAGAAAGAATACCTCTTGATAATATAGAAATACTTTTCGAGAGAATTGATATTAATAAAAATAGATAATAATAAAAGCAAAACAGTATAAGCAAAAACTGATTTTGCTTTTGTTTTTTATCTGAAAAAGAAAGGTCGTGTTTTAAGTGAATAATATATTAAATAATGAAAACAAAGATGAAGTAAAGGAAGTACTAAAAAAAGTAATAGATATAGGAATAGATTTTAAATGTCAAGAAAATTTTGCTGAAAATAAATTCAAAGAGGAACAAATACAAGAGATTTTAGAAACACCAATAGAAGGAGTTGAACTTGATAAGTTAGTAGAAAAATTTAAAGAAGAAATTTTACCATATTGTTCGAATTTTTCTACAACTAATTTTATGGGATTTCCCGATGCAGGAAATTCAATTGCAGGATTAAGTGGTGCAATTTTCACTGATTTACTTCAACAAAACTTAATAAATTCAAGTTTTTGTGCTCCTATTGCAACATTTATGGAGATAGCTGTAATTAAATGGCTAAGAGAAGTAATAGGCTATAATATTAAGCAGATAAAAAACATATATGATGTTGGGGGAATTATTACATATGGAGGTACTGGTAGTAATGTAACAGCAATGCTTTTAGCAAGAGAAAACCACAAAAAAAATACAATGAGCAATGGGGTAACAAACCCAAATGAATATAAAGTAATCATCCCAAAGGGAATAGGACACTATAGTATTAAAAGTAGTTGTATGTGGATAGGATGTGGAGATAATATTATAGAAGTACCAACAAATAATTTCAAATACGACTTAGAAAAATTAAGAAAAGTAATAAAGGAGAATAAGGGAAAAATAATGTGTGTTGTTGCATATGTGGGCGACAGCAGAACTATGTCGATTGAAAATTTGCAAGAGGTTTATGAAGTCGTTAAAAGTGAAGATAAAAATATCTGGTTACATGCTGATGCCTGTCATGGATTTTCACTTGCTTTTAGTGAAAAATTAAAAAATAAAATAAAAGGATTAGAGTTGTTTGATAGTATTTCAACAGATCCTCATAAAGTATTAATGATACCATATACATTAAGTGCATTATTAATAAGAGAACCAGAAAAGTTAAAAATGATATCATCAACATCTGATTTAATAATGCAAGAACCATATGCATTTGGGCAAGTTACACCATTTATAGGTTCGAAAAGTTGGGTATCTCTAAAAGCATGGTTTGTATTGAAAAATTTAGGTGTAAAAGAAATAGGAAATATAATAGAACGAAGACATGAAATGGCGATTTTTTTAGGAAATGAAATAAACAAATCAAATGATTTTGTTCTGTTAAATGATATTAATATAAATTCTGTTGTATTTATGTATGTTTGTAATAAAAATGATATTAAATACGGTATTGACGAACTAAATTGTATAAACAAAAAGATAAAAGAAGTTATGGACAACGAGAAAATATTTTATTTGCATCAATTTTCAATACCTGATAATTTAGGAATTTTGAAAAAAGATACAATTGTTTATCCATTAAGGTATATGTCAGGAAATGATAATATACAGAAAAATGATATAACAAAAATGCTTTCATATGTCAGAAAAAAAGCAGAAGAAATTGTAAATAAAATGAAATAGATGGAGGAAAATAATGTGAATAGTTTATGCTCAAAATTTAAGAATGAAATGTATAATGAATTTTCAAATTTGGATTTTGGAATAATAATATATGGTTCAAATATTTTAGATACTAATCAAAGTGATTTGGATGTATGCATTATTTGTGATAATATTTGTGCTGAAGATAAAGAAAAAATAATTAAAAAAGTTATACAGTTTCATCATGAAAACAATTTAAAAATTGATCAAGAAGTCCCATACGAAAGCAAATTAATATTATCATATAAAGATATAAAAGATGCAATTATCGACAATCCTTTTGTAAATAAAGGTATAGTTTCAATTAATCCAATTGTGAAAACAGAAGAGTTTCTTGCATCAAAAGAAATGAAAAAGAGACTTATATTAAATATACTTACAACCAAACATATATCAATTAATTGTAAAAAAATTATTAAGAAATATGAAGAAAAAGCTTGGGATCTTATACTCAATACAATTGTTGAATATGCAAGTTTGAATGATTTATCACCAGAAAACATACTAAAAAATCTTTATTGTGATGCTAAAACTGGGAATGAAGGTGAAATGTTCTTGGGATATAAAAACAATAATATTGAAAAGGAAAATCATCTAATAAAACAAATAAAGAAAGCATTAAATAGATATAAAAAGAAGAAAAAAGAAATAATTCTATGTAATAATTTAAATCCATATTTGCCTGATAAAAAAATGAGATTGAAATTGGCCCTAAGTGTAAAATTATTAAAAACTTATCCAACTGCAACATCAAATAAGGTAAATAGAGTAATATCAAATAAATTGCGTATCCCAATAGAAACGACAATTGTTACTAATGGTTCTACAGAAGCATTTGACTATTTATTAAGAATACCTAATATAAAAAAAGTTGGAATTTTTACTCCAACATTTTGGGGATATGAAAGTGCATGTAAAAGAAATAATTGTGACATAATAAAAATTCCGTTGAAAGATAACAGATATTATGAATATAACAAGATTGATGAATTAAGTAAAAATGTAGATATGATATTTTTATGTAATCCTAATAATCCTACGTTAGATACTTTAAATAGAGAAAAATTGTTGAATATTATAAGAAAAAATCAAAATTGTCATTTTGTAATAGATGAAACTGAACTTGTATTTAATGCAGACTATTCTGAAAGAACATTAATTAATGAAACCATAAATAATATTAATTTGTCAGTTATTACATCAGTATCCAAATTTTTTGGAGTGCCAGGTCTAAGATGTGGTTTTATTATTACAAATGAAGTTAATGCAAAAAAAATTAATAAAATTAGAATATTGTTTTCTATTAACATATTTTCTGAATTGTTTATGATAAATTATTTTAATAGATTTAATGATATAAAATTAATAAATAAAATTCAGAAAAATTTTAAATATCTTATTTCAAATTTAAATTCAAAATATATAACAGAAATAATAAATGAAAATACAGGATTCATTTTAATAAAATTTGAAGATTCAATTGATGTTAATGATTTAACGGAGTATCTTCGAACAAATGGGATTATAATTAGGAATATAAAAAAATCATATCCTAATTTTTTAGGAGAATGTATAAAAGTATCAGCAGGAAAAAGAAACGAGTTTAGTAAGTTAATTAAATATATTAATTTGTATATGAAAAATAAAATAGAGAGGAAGAATATAAATGTATAATATTGATAAAGAATTATTTATAAGAGAAGAATTAAATGGTATAACAGTTTATGATATAGTAAAGAATATTTATAAATTTTATGAAGGAGTTGAATTAAAAGAATATTTTTCAAAAAATGAAAAATTAGAAAAAAACAAATTTAA
>CALXJT010000060.1 GCA_944388695.1 uncultured Clostridia bacterium | reverse complement strand
AATTTATTAATATAAAATAAAAAATAAAGATAAATGGAGATATCGAGAGATAATCGTTCATTTATAGTAAGAGGAGTAATTTTATATGGAATTATTAGATGTATTAGATGAAAATGGAAACTATACAGGAAGAACAGAAGAAAGACAAATTGTTCATAGTGATGGATTATGGCATATACATGTTGGTGTATGGATTATGAATAAAAAAGGAGAACTGTTATTCCAAAAAAGGTCAATGGAAAAGAAAGTAAATCCAGGAAAATGGTCAAGAACAGGGGGACATGTTGATAGTGGAGAGACGCCATTAGAAGCAATTCAAAGAGAAACTTATGAAGAAATTGGAGTAAAAATTCCAACAGATAAATTTAAGTTGTTAAGTATAAGAAAAGAAGAGGTATATCTTACAAATTATAAAGTAATAAATCGACATTTTATATATAGTTATTTTGCTTTAGTTGATTATAAAATTGAAGATTATTCTATGCAGGAAGAAGAGATAAGTGATTTAAAATATATGACTATTGAAGAGATGGAGGAAGCTTATAAAAATATGGATGATAGTTATACATTTGTAAGATGGAATAATATAGAAAAATTAATAGAAGAGTTAAAAGAATTGAGAAAAAATATCAAATAATAGTACATTTATCACAAGTGGAGGTAAATCATGATAAAAAGAGTAATATTTGACATAGATAATACATTAATAGACTGGAAAACAGAATATAATGATAAGGTAAGAGAGGTATTAGAAGAATTTAATGAAAAAAGAGAAGAAGCAGAAATAAAAAAATTACAAGAAGCTCTTAATGAATATGAGAATTATTATTTAACATTCAATTTAGATAAAATGGTTGAATTTGTGAGAAAATACACAGATGTAAATTATTCTAAAGAAATTATACAAAGAATTTTAGATATGTGGGGAACTTGTGTACCTCAAGAGTATCCTATAGAAAATATTGATACATTAAAATATTTGAAAGATAAATATGAATTAGTAATATTAACAGATTGGTTTTTAAAACCACAACTTAATAGGTTGAATTTGTTAAAAATAGATAAATTTTTTAGTGAGATTTATACAGCAGAAAATTTTAAAAGAAAACCTAATAAGGAGGCATTTATTCAAGCAATGGGAGAATATAAGCCAGAAGAATGTATTATGATAGGTGATAGCTATGAAAGAGATATAATTGGAGCAACTAATTGTGGATTATATACTATTTGGTATAGAGGAAAAAAGGAAATGTGTGAAAGTTTAAATCCAAAAGTAGTTGTTATAGAAGAATTATCAGAACTAAAAGATATTTTATAATAAAATAGCAAATATTTTACTGGAATTCCAAGTAGAATATTTGCTACTTTATTTATTATTCTTTAAATTCTTTAGACAATTTATTTATAGCTTTAGTTTCAATTCTTGATACATAGCTACGAGATATTCCCATCATTTCAGCTATTTCGTGTTGTGTTTTAGGTTTTTGACCACCTAAACCAAATCTTAACTCTATTATTGTTCTTTCTCTATCTTTTAATATTTCTTTGATTTTATTATATAAAAGTTTAATTTTCATTTTTAAATCCACTTCATCTTCAATAGTTCTTTCATTTGTTTCTAAAACCTCTTGAAGTGTAACAACATTATCATCTTTATCTTTTCCAATAGGTTCATTTAAATATACTTCAGAATTTAGTTTTTTGGTAGCTCTTAAATGCATTAAAATTTCATTGTCAATACATCTTGAAACATATGTACTAAGTTTACTTCCTTTTTCCATTTTGAAACTATTAATTCCTTTAATAAGACCAATAGTTCCAATAGAAATTAAATCATCTTGATCAACATTTGAGGATGCATATTTTTTTGCTACATGAGCTACTAATCTTAGATTTCGTTCTATTAACAAATTTCTGGCTTCTTCATTTCCATTTGCCATTTGTTCTAAACATTGTTTTTCCTCTTCACTTGATAAAGGTTCGGGAAAAAGATTACTTCCTTGTATATATCCGAACGACAAAAACTGCTGATTTTAAAAACTCTAAAAAACCTAGAAAGCCTAGGCTACATAGTGCTGAAAACATATAGGCACCTCCATTTTCTATCCTTTAACATTATATGTAATAGAAAATGAAAAGTGCCTGACCGTTTAAATTTGTATATTTTGAGTTGTATATTTTAAGTTACAATATTTGCAATAATTAAAAATAGTGCATATAGTATGCTCTTTAATGAAATTATTAGTACTTTTTTTATTCTAGTTTTTACTATTAAGGATTGATTTTCTTTTAAAATAAGTGCTGTTTCGTTTGTTTTTAAATTATTTAATTCATTATTAGGAATCATATCAATCCCTCCTTTGTCTATGGTAAATCTTTCTATAACTCTATTATAAAGGAAAAATAAGGAAAAGTCAATTTTTAGTCTAATTTATGCTATTTTTTTTTATTTGTAATGAATTTTTTTTGAATAAATGTTATAATATCAATCAATAAGAGAAAAATAATTGTGTAATTATCAATTGTGCAATTGGAAAGGTGGTAGTAAAGGGATTACAAAAGAAAACTTTGGAAAAAGAAGTATTGCACGAAATCCTATAATAGCAGATTTATTAAGAAGAACACATTATATAGAAAAAGCTGGTACAGGAATAGGAAGAATGAGAGAACTAATGAAGGATGCAGGACTAAAAGAGCCAATTTTTCAATCTGATAACTTT
Organism: uncultured Clostridia bacterium; assembly: GCA_944388695.1. Taxonomy (GTDB): domain Bacteria; phylum Bacillota; class Clostridia; order TANB77; family CAG-508; genus CAG-269. Next base: position 2,471 of record CALXJT010000060.1, on the reverse strand, counting down.
TTTGAAGTTGATTTTTTAAGACCTTCATATTATGACAAAAATTATGGAACTTATGATTTATCCTCTCAAAAAGATAATTTATTGAAAGAAGAACTAAATAAAACTCAAATAAAAATATTAAATTTGATAAAAAGCAATCCTAGCATTACTCAAAGAGAGATGGCTGATAAAATAGGAGTAGCTATGCCAACTATTAGAAAGAATATACAAATATTAAAAAATAAAAATATTTTAATAAGAGAAGGAGCAACTAAAAAAGGAATTTGGAAAATAAAATAATAATTTCTTATATACTTTCTTGTATCCCAAAAGTATACAAGAAAGTATATAAGAAAACTAAATAGTTTTAAAATTTTGCAACTGTGGTTGCAAAAATATAAGTAAAAAATTAATTATAGTGAAAATAAAAGAGGATAAAAATAATGAAAGAATTATTAAAAGTAGTAACAAAGAAGCTTTTTATATGTTCTATTATAATTAATACTATATATTCTATTGCATATTATGGAGAATCATTTGCATTATCACATTTTGGAACAAGCCCACTTACTTTAGATAAAATTATAAAATTAACAATATCTATTTTTATATTAGATATTGTTATGTTGGTAACTGGTAAAATAGCTTCATATATTGACAATGTAAATGAACAAAAAACTCAAACTACGATACAAAAATACTATTTTAGAAAGTTACAATCAATGACAATGGAACAAATAGCAAATACTCATACAGGATATATACATAAATTAATAACAAATCTATCTTTCTATTTTTTTGAAGTAATATGGCAATTTGAGACAAGTGTTATACCTTTGATAATAGGAGGAACATTTATCTTAATAATGGTATGTAAACAGTCAGTAATTACAGGTATTATATGTATAATAATTTCAATATTAGCAGTATTTTTAAAGTATAAAATGATAAAAAATAAACAGATTTATCAGAAAAAGACAAATGAAGCAGAATCAAGATATAATGCAACATTTATTGATTTTATACAAAATATAATAACAGTAAGGAAATTAAATATAGGAAAGTTTTGTGAAGAAAAGATAAATGAAAATTCAGAGGAATATTTAAAAGCTACGAAACTTAACGAAAGAAAAAGATCAAATACAAATGGTGTATTTACAGGATTAATGAATTTATTATATTTGGTAGTATTAATAAGTACAATAATAATGGTTAAAAATGGAGAAGACGGACTTCCATATTTACTATTTTATATGTCAGCATTAGGAAAGTTATATTCTAATTTAAATAATCTAGTTAAAATGATAGATATAAGTGAGAGATTTAAAACAGCTAAAAAGCAACTAGATGACTATTTTAAAGATAGTAAAGAGATAAAATTGATAAATAAATTTGAAGAAGTAAAATTAACAAATATATTATTTTCATATACTAAAGATTCAGTAAAAATTAAGATTCCAGAATTTATATTGAATAAAGGTGATAAAATCAGTATAGTTGGAGAATCAGGACAAGGAAAAACGACAGCAATTAATATACTTGCAGGATTATATCCATTAGAAAGTGGAGAATTATTGATAGATAAGAAAAAACAACAAGATGCTAGACTAGATTTAGTATTTGTATCACAAGAAGTAGATTTATTTGATTTGAGTATCAGAGATAATCTTTGTTTAGGAAAAAATATACCAGATGAAAAAATATTTGAATTGTTAAAAGAAGCAGGGTTAATAAACTGGTATAAAGAATTACCAAATGGACTTGAAACAATGGTAGGAGAAAGAGGAATAAAATTATCAGCAGGGCAGAAGCAAAGATTGAATTTGATTAGGGGAATTTTAATAGATAAGGAATTATATTTCTTTGATGAACCTACATCAAATTTAGATAGTTTATCAGAAGAAAAAATTACAAATATGATTGAAAAATATTTAAGTGATAAAACATTGGTAATAGTAACTCATAGACCTAGATTAGAAAAATTATGTAATAAACATTATGTGTTCGAAAATCATATGATGAAAGAGGTAATTAATGAATAAAATTAAAAAATACTACTATTATAGAATTTTAATAGTAGTATTTTTTGAATTTTCTAATGTAAAATAAAGTATAACTTGATTACATAAATAAGATTGTAAAAAATATATGTAATGATAGAATGAAATTGTAAGTATTAGTAGAGAAATATATTAGATAAAAATATAAAATTAATTATTGATGAAACTATAATACTTTATAACGAAGTATAAATTATACAAATTTTAGAAAAAATAAAATAAAAAACAGATGAGGAAAAAGAGGGATGAATAAGAAAGAAGAGATAGAAATAACATTAATAGCACTTGTAATAACAGTTTTGTTCTCTTATGACGAAAAATTAAAATATAGTAATAGCAAAGGTTCCCTCCTACAAACAATTTTATAATTTATAAAATTTCACATATTTGAAAGATGGATTGTAAAAAATATATACAAGTTCATCTTTTTTT
>CALXJT010000059.1 GCA_944388695.1 uncultured Clostridia bacterium | reverse complement strand
TTAATTTCCTCAATAATTTTGACTTCATCATTCTTTAATCTACTATCTTCTCCGAGTATTCTCAAAATAATTATAAATATCATCTCCGAAAAAAGCCTCTATCTCTTTACTAGAAATACTTTCAATATCTAAAGAAATAGAATATGTTAGATAAAATTGCCATATTTTTACCATCTCTATTGTATTTTTCTCCATATTAGAAAAATCATTTAAATATCTTTTTAAATCTAACCATTTATCCTTCTCTTCTATTCCATCATCATTAAGTACACATAGAGGTGAAGCAAACATAAGACATCCTAAACCATATATTCCTAAAAATTCACAAACTAAAGGTATCATTGGTATAAATCCTAAAATTGTAAATAATAAATACATAAATCTCGAATTTCCTGCAGATGTAGTTTTATAGAATTTTTTTAATGGAAAAGATAAAAATATCAATCCCTGCCAACACTCAAATAAATTACATGGCTGTTCTTTATAAATATTTTTATGTAATTTTTCCATTACTATACCAGATGTAACTTCTTTGCCATCACCATATTTCTCTATAAACCAATCTATAATAAATTTTTCATACCTCAATAATTCTTTTGTTTCTTTATTGGTTTTAGATATAATAATTTCTCTATTTCTAAACAAATCTATTCTATCTTCAATTTTTTTATCTTCTCTTCTAATGTCTAAAAATCCCCTATCTATCAAGTCTAAAATTGTAGCTGCCAATGATTTTTCATCAACTAATCCATCATGTAATAACATTCTTACATGAGCTGGCTTTAAATTACTTGGTAAATCTCTTTGATATAAATTAACATTAACTGGAGTATGTTCTAGTTTTCTATATATTAACTTACTTTTTATTATAACTACAACAATAGCCACTATTGCTATTATTGCATATATCAAAATATTCTTATTATATGTTATCTCCAAAAAACCGCATCTTAAAATGTAAAAAATTTCTTTCAACATCATTACTTTGGGATATTAAAAGCATAAATATTGATATACATATCCATAAAAAAACTCTTTTAAAATTTAATTTTCCCGAAATATGAACTCTACTTTTATTTTTTCCTTTTATTTTAGTATAACCAGAAGATGAAAAACAATTATAATATCTAGTAATTGCATCAATATATTTCATATAATACCCCTTTTCTTTATACAAATATTAAAATATTAAAATTAAATATGTAAATATTATATATAATATTATTACTTTTATCAATATTTTTTTATCTCTGTTTAAAAAAATGAAAATGGGCACTTATTTTAAGAACCCATTTTCATTTTCTATTTTATAAAAACTATAACTAACTATTCCATCACTTCCAAAGCCTCACTTTTACCATCTATTCCTTCCAAATTATAATAAGTATCTGGAATATGACCTACAATTACATTTTCAACTAACAATACCTGATTTGAAATTGTCTCTGATATATTTTCAAACGGTGTTACTATTATAACTTCACAATCTACTTGTAAATATATTCTATGTAAAGTCTGATTTATCCCCTGTGCTGTAAATTCACTTCTTAAATCTGTCTCTACATTACCAATCGAAGATATTGTAATTGGTATCCCTGGTCCTTCACCAGATAAAAGTTTAAATCCTGTAAAACTTCCGTAATGGTATTGATATATCCTCTCTTCCCTTTTTATTTAATTCTTCCTGAATTTTTATTGCTACATCAGATATTATCTCATTTATTGCTATTATATTTGATTTTATCATTGTTATATTTCCATTATTATCTTTTTCTATTGTAAAAATTTCATCATAAGAATGTTCTGCCATCACATTTGTAGCCTGTTCATTCGAAACTATAGTAGCTATACTTTTTGCTTTATCTTTACATAGTACCTCAAATATAGGCATTATCGCATCTAAAATTACTTTTAATGTACTAAAAGCTATTATTAATATAATTATTATTTTTAAAATTTTTCTATTCTTCTTCTGTTTAAACTTTTCTCCAAACCTTATAAAAAAGTTAGGCACTTTTATTCTGTGCCTAGAATATATTTTATACATTACTATTTAAAATCACTTTAGTGAATTTAGGAATATATAATTTTTGATTTGGAAAAATTACATTTGTATCTTCTATTCCATTCATTCTTGCAATATCGTCAACTGTGCTTCCAAATTTTTTTGCAATATTCCACAATGTATCTCCTTTTTTTACTATATAAATTATAAAACTATAATCTTGCTCTTCTCTTTCCCCTGTTTCTTCTATACTATCTATTAAATTCATATTAGCACTTCTATACATATTTATATCCATATTTAAATCTACATTTACTTGTATATCTCCTCCATTTTGTATTATAAAATCTTGATTCCTTATTTCCATCTCCATTTGAACATTTAATGTTTCACCATTTTCTAGTTGATCTAAAACATATTCAAATGGTACTTTAGCTTCTCTAATTTCTATTTGCATATTTTCTCTTCTAAATATGAAATTAACTTCTATTTCTCCCTCATATAAAATTTTAGTGTTTATTTTTTCTTCCTTAATTATTGAAGTCCTCATATCAGCACATATTAATTCCATTCCATCAATATCTTTTAAATTGACTTTTTCCCTAATTTGCTTTTCATCTCTTCTTCTTGCTTTATTACTTATTGTCATTACTTGTTTCTTTTGCATTGATAATTCTTTTGTAGGACTATATAAGTCTTGTATTAAAAATATATGTTTTTCTTCATATACTTGACAACTAGCTTCTATCTCTACTTCTACATATATAGAATGTTCTTCTTGTGAATTTGGTTTTATTATTAAATTTTTAATCTCATAAAATACATCACAAATATTTTCCTCTGCAACATTTGGCATATCAATAAACCCTACTGTCGGTATTTTATATTCTACCTGACCTATTCTATTATCTTCTGTTAAATACATCATTTGTATATTTAATTCTGCTTTTGTAAGTATCTTATTATAACTAACTTTAACATCTCTATCAACTATATTAATATCTACTTTTAATATTTCTGCTAGTAAATCAATACTATCAATTTGTATAGTATCTTTTGCATAAATTTTAGTTTCTCCTGCACCTACTAATGAATTTAAATTTACATCTTCTTTTAACATTTGAATATCATCTGTATCTGTAATATCACTAACAATCTCTACATCTTGCTTTTGAAATATTTTTACAGTTAATTCTAAAGTACCTTTTATACCTACTTTTCGCCCATTTATTACTTTTGACTCCATTGATTTTAAATTAACATTAACACTTGCTTCCATTTCTGATGTAGCTGATGGAATATCTACATTTTCAGAAAAATCAATTACTGTATTTAAACCTCGTACACCTTCTTCAGTTCCATCAGGTAAATACATTATATATGTATTTATTCCACCATCAAGCCTTATTCTCCCATCTTGAAGCTCTTTTTTATATAAACAAACTACTCCACTTGTATAAACTGTATTTAAAATATCTGGTTTTGAATCTGGTACAATCATATCTCCTTCTACAAAGATAATTTCTTTTTTTTCAGTTATTAATTGATTAATTGATAAATTTTCTTTTGATATATCCACTTTTTTACCTCCTCCATTTTTACTTTATACATATATATGTCCAATTTCTTTTTATTATACCTATAAATTCTAATTTAACATTTTGACATTATTCGACATAAAATATAATAACTCATTTTTTTATACCATCATCAATTAATAAAATTTTCTAAAGACCTGCACAGATAATCGAAAGGACTGGATAAAATGAGTAATAAATTAAATAAAGAAAATAATTATAAAATAGGAATCATCACCAAAAATAAAAAAAATACTGAAAAAATTATCTCTGGTAAAATTCTACATTTAGATGGAGATAGGAAATATTCTGAAAAATCTTATAATTATTATAAAAAACTAGGATTAAATGCTATAGTAAAAAACATACCAGAATATAAACAACCAAAATATGTTTATCAATTACTAAAGATTTACACTCCAGACATTTTGGTTATAACAGGACATGATGCAATGATTAAAAAAAACGTTGGATATAATGATATATATAATTATAGAAATTCTCGTCATTTCATTGAAACTGTAAAAGAAGCTAGACGATATGATGCTGACACAAATGCCAATCTAGTTATATTTGCTGGTGCATGCCAGAGTTATTTTGAAGCCCTTATTTCAGCTGGTGCAAATTTTGCCTCTTCCCCATCCAGAATCTTAATAGATTATTTAGACCCAATTATTGTTGCAGAAAAAATAGCTCTAACAGAGAACTATAAATTCATAACTATTGACGATATCGCCCAAGAGTTAAGAGATGGAAAAAATGGAATTAACGGTATTGGAGCAAATGGAAAATTGCGAAAAATTATTTTGTAACATTTTTGTAACAAAACTGTAAACAAAAAGTAATTTTAGTCTTTCTAACCATTGATATCACTGCATTTAAGGTCGTTTTTTTGATGTGCTATTTTTTGACATTTTATGCAAATAATGCTATAATCAAGACATCTTAAGGGAGTAGGTGATAACATGATTTGTAGAAATGACATCGCAAATCTAAAAACTGACATCTTAGAGAAAATTGGGCAAAAAATTATTGTAAAAGGCTCTTTAGGAAGAAGCAAAGCCTTTGAAAAAGAAGCCACAATAGAAAAAGCATATCCTAACATTTTTGTTGTTAGATATGAAGAAAATAATAGAAATGTAACCTATAGTTATACAGATGTATTAACCAGAACTGTAGAAGTAGAGGTATTTGATGGAGAACATTATAGTCCTTTAATTCCTCCTCCAGTTGAACATAAGAGAAAAAAATCACAAATAGGAGAAAATATTTCTCTTTAATCCACATTCTCCTTATTTGTAAATAGGTATTTGTATTCAAAAAACGGAAATCTATATTATTAATGATTTCCGTCTTTTTTTGCCCTTAATTATCTAGCTATTTTTCATTTCTCTTTCATGTATATATTTAAGTTTTGTTGCCATCCCTCCTCTTATGTGCCTTTTCGCCTTGTTCTCATCTAATATTTCTCGTACTTGTCTTGCTAAACTTGGATTTATTTTTTGCAATCTTTCTGATACATCTTTATGTACTGTTGTTACTTTTCGTAACGGTAGAATTTATATCTTCAAAATTTGTAATTACTGTAGGTTGGCTTCCAATTTCATTTAATAATTTTAATCTTACTTCTACATTCGAATCACTATCAACTTCTATTACATCTATTATTGTTTTTAACATTGCATTTGTAATTGTTTTATTATTCAAAATATCATCAACTGTACTTATTGTTTTTGTTAGTTCTTTTTCTAATACATCTTTTTCTTTTATTTCTGATGTAATTAGTTTTAATTCTCGCTCTAGTCTTGCAATATCTTCATTTAATGGATTTGTATATTGTTTTAGTTCTTGTATATTGATTATTTCGTTTTGAAACATTTCCATATATTTTTGTTTCTTAACTGTTACTTTTTCTATTTCTTTAAGCAAACTTTCTTCACTTCTCTCATTGTTTTCTCTTAATGCTGTTATTTTTTCAAATTCTTTTTCTACTGCTTTCATAAAGTTCTTTTTATTTAAAATTATGCTTTTAAGATATTCTTTAATAGCATTTAAAAGTTCTTCTTCATCAATTACAGTTGTATTAGGACAATGATTTACACCCATTGAATTTCTCCCACTACATACCCATCTTATATATTCTGGTCCATCATTTGTATATTTTCTTTTTATTCTTCTAAATGAATAACCACAATGTTTGCAATATATAAGTGTACTAAATACATATTCTGTTTTTTCGCGTTTACTATTTAGTTTAAA
>CALXJT010000058.1 GCA_944388695.1 uncultured Clostridia bacterium | reverse complement strand
AAATCAAAAATATAAAACGAGAATATGACAACACTTTTTAGAAAAAAGTTGTTGCATTGGCAATGAAAATTTTGCAGGTGAAAAATGTCGAATTTTGCGATGAAAAGTTCTTTACAAAATAGAAAAATTATGATATTTTATAGACAAGTTAAAGGAATTTTTTATAAAAAATCAAAAAAATTTTAAAAATCAAAATTTTAAATATTTAAATTTAAAAATGTTAATAAAAAAATTAATTAACATACTTATAATAAATCAAAAAATCAAATTAAACTATGAAAGCAATTTAGAAAAAAGACTAATTTTAATTTTTAAATTCAAAAACATTTAAATTCGTTTATACAATTCAACAAATGCAAAAAAGAAAATCAAAAAATAAAAATAAAAAGAATAAATGCATTTTTAAGTATCGGCAAACAATAGGTGAAATAATAATAATAAGCTAAAAATTAGAAGAATAAAAGTCGAAATGGAGGAAGGACTATAAGTTATAAAAAAGAAAGAAGAACTCATAAAAAAAGAAGGAATTTTAAGTAAAATAATGCTAATAGAAAAATCCAAAACGAAAGAAGATTTAGTAAAAAAGATAAAAACATTAGCAAAGGCAAATTATAAGCAAGAAGAAAAAGAAATACTAGAAAGAATAATATATTACATATTTTCATCAAAATTAACAAAAGAAGAATTAAAAGAAATAGTAGAAAAATTAGAAGAAAAAAGGGAGGAAAAAGATATGGTTGCTGAAGAAATATTAAAAAAATCATGGGATGAAGAGTATAAAAGAGGAAAATTAGATGGAAAAGCACTAGGTAGAAAAGAAGAAAGAATACAACTAATAATAGAAATGATAAAAAATGATGCTGACGAAGATTTTATAATAAAAGTATCAGGAATAACCAAGAAAAAAATGAAAGAGATAAAAGAAAAATATATAAAAAATAAATAATAAATAAATAATAAAGAGCATTTTATAAAACAAAAATACTACATTCTTAAATACAAAATATAAAAAATGGAATATAATTATAAAAAAATATATAAAATTAAAAAATACAATCGAAAAAGCAAAAAAAAGTTTACATAAACATTGCATAAAGATCAATATTATGATATAATATTGATTAACCATTTAAAAAATCGGAGGTAAAAAAATGAATAAAACAAATCTATTCACAAAATTTTATCTTGATAAAGAAAAAGACATAATAGTAAACTTATATAAAACAAGTGAAGACGAATTAACATACATACTAGAAACGCCAAATCACAACACAGGAAATTTAATAACAAATTTAGCTAAAATATGTAAAGTAGAAACAACAAAAAATGAAAAAGACATGAAAATAATAGAGGGAATAATACCTGCAAGCATAAATGGAGATAACGAAATAGTATATATCTTCAGACTTGGAGGATTCAAAATTGCAAACATATATGAAAATGGAAAAATAGAAATAAAAGCTAAAATTCCAGCAATAGCAAAAACACTAATGTCACAAACTAAAGAGTATAACTTACCAATAGAAAAGACAATAGTGAAATCTTACATATTAAAAAAATCAAAATTCAGAACAGATTTACATACACACATGAACGCAAATCTATCACCAGATTGTCTAATAGCATTAGGAATTGCAAATCAAATAAGATATCCATTATATTATATCAAAAAATTAAAACTAATAATGACAAAAGAGCAAGAAGAAAAAATATTAAAACAAAGAAAAGAAGTAGAAAAACAATTTGAAAACTCTGAATTAACAGGAAAATACCTAACAAGAAAAATAGATGATAACACATTTATAAATTTCGCAGACTTTATAATAAACAATTTAGAAAATGCAGAATATAACATATCAAAAATCAGAACAAGTCTAGCAATACTAAAAGACGGTCAAGCGGTATTTACAAATTTAGAAAAATTATATATATATAGATATGTATTTGCAAGAGGAGTAGAATGTGAAGAACAAATAAAACTAGATATAGAAAAAATAAATAAAATACCAGAAAAAGACATAAAAGCAATGGTAAAACAAATGCTAAAAGACAAAGAAGAAACAAGTCCATATAAAAATAATACATTTTTTGAAAACAAATTACTATGGATAGCAAGAGAATACCAAAAACAAGGAATAAAATATGTAGAAATAGCAGATACAAACTTAACTAAAAAAGGAAAGCCAGGAATAAGAGTAATAGAGCAAATGCATGAAGTAATGCCCCAAATAGAAAAAGAAACAGGAGTAAAAATAAGATTATTAGTAGCAATAAGAAGAATACCACTAACAATAATAAAAGACGAAAAAACAAGTAGTAATTACTTAAGAGAAAATATAGATGTATTAAAAGCAATAGCAAAAAGTCCATATGTAACAGGAAGTGACTTTATAGGGGAAGAGATAAATGATATAAGTGAATTACAACCAGCAATAAAAGAAATAGTGAGATATGTAGTAGAAGAAGACCCTAATTTTACAATAAGAATACATGCAGGAGAAAATGATAGTTTAAGAGAAAATGTAGAAAGATCAATAGATTGTATATTAAATTCATTAAAACCAGGAGAAAAAATCCCAAATTTTAGATTAGGACACGGATTATATACACAAGATTTGAATTCAGAAAAAGGAAAAGAATTAATCAAAAAAATGAAAAAAACAGGAGCAGTATTAGAATTCCAATTAACATCAAATGTAAGACTAAACAACTTAAGTAATATAGAAAAACATCCATTAAAAACATATCTAAAAAATGATATAAAATGTGTACAAGGAACAGATGGATGTGGATTCTATGGAACAGATACAATAGATGAACAACTAGCACTACAAAATTTATTAAACCTAAACGATGATGATTTTGCAAAAATGAGAAAAGTAGAAGAAGAAATAGAAAAAAGAAATGAAAAATATTTTATAGAAAAAAGTAAAAAATTTGAAAAGTTTTTAAATGGAAGAACAATTGAAGAAGCAATAACAGCAGAAGAAATAAAATATGAAGAAGAAAGTAAAAACAAAAAAATGGACTTAAGAATAAGAACTGGAGTATCTTCAGAAGAAGTATTAAAAGATAAAATATCAGAACTTCCAACAGATAAAGTACCAATAATAATAGCAGGAGGAAGTTTTAATGCACAAGGAAGAGAAACAGTACTAACAGAAGAAGGAAAAGAAATTTTAACAGAACTAATAAAAAGAGTAAACAATGAAAAAGCATATTTTGTAATAGGGCATAAAATGCAAGGATATGAAAAAGCGGTAGTAGACATATCATCAAAATTAAATAAAAAATTTGAAATAGATGCAATAATACCAAAAACAATAACAGAAGAAGTAGAAAAAAATTTAAAAAATGAAAAATTAAACAAAATAAGAATATCAACAGAAAGTGAAGATTCAGGAATATATAAAAGTTTTAACTATGAGATATTTGAACGCAGGAGTTCTGTAGTAGTAGCATTTGATGGAAATTCACCAGTATCTAACCTAGTACAAGAAGCTAAAAATGGAAAAGGAAAATCAAAAATCTATGTAAATGAAGAAAACACATCATTACGAGAAAAAGCAAAATCATTAGGAGGTTATGTAGTTCCGTTTTCTATGAAGGAAAATATAGTAAACAAAATAATACAAGACAACCCAGAAATTGCAAACTAAATTATAGAATTATAGAGCTATAGAGCTATAGAACTATAAAACAATGCTTTATATAAAACTATAAAAAATAGTAAAATGACAAAAATATAATAAGTAAGATAAAAAATCCTAAAATTTCTTATATCAAGAATTTAAGGATTTTTTTATATTAGAATTCAAACTAAATATTTAAATAATAGAGTAACTTAATAAGGAATTTTTTTATATTAAAGTTCAAACTAAATACTTAAATAATAAAGTAATTTAATAAAGATTTTTTTAATATTAAAATTTAAAGTAAATACATAAATAATAAAATAACTAAAACCTTAATATAGAATTACATATATCACATATGCATATAAAAAAATGTTAAAGTCTGATAAAGCTAAAGCAAAGCATAAAATAAAAAATATACACTGAAAATTCGATAAAGAAGTAAATAAAAAAAGACCAGTCAATTGAAAAGTTAATGTAATTTATAGAAAAAGACACACAAAAAAACACAAAAACATCTTTAAAAAAACACAAAAAAGAAATATAATTATAAAATAAAAAGGATAGGGGGAATAAAAATGGATGCACAAAAATTCACACAAAAATCTTTAGAAGCAATACAAAACGCACAAAATATTGCCGTTGAAAATCAAAATTCACAAATAGAGCAAGAACACCTACTATTAGCATTAATAGAGCAAGAAGAAAGTTTTATAAAAGAATTGCTAAAAAAGATTGGAATTTCAGAAGAATTCGAAAATGAATTAAAAGAAAAGGTAAATAATTTACCAAGAATGACAGGAGGCGCAAGACAAGCTAATTCTATTTATATTTCTCAGGATGTAGATATAGTACTAACAAATTCAGAAAAAATAGCAAATAAAATGAAAGATGAATACATATCTGTAGAACATATTATGATTTCAATAATAGACAATGCTAACAGTAATATAAAAGGGCTATTAAAGAAATACGGATTAAATAAAAATGAATTTTTAAAAGCACTATCAAGTATTAGAGGAAACACAAGAGTTACAAGTGATAATCCAGAAAGCACATATGATGCTCTAAAAAAATATGGTCAAGATTTAGTAGAAATGGCACGCCAGCAAAAACTAGATCCAGTAATAGGAAGAGATTCAGAAATTAGAGATGTAATAATGATTCTATCAAGAAAGACAAAAAATAATCCATGTTTAATAGGAGAACCAGGAGTAGGAAAAACAGCAATAGCTGAAGGATTAGCGTTAAGAATAGTAAGAGGAGACGTTCCAGAAGGATTAAAAGATTGCACAATTTTTGCACTAGATATGGGAGCATTAATAGCTGGAGCAAAATACAGAGGAGAATTTGAAGAAAGACTAAAAGCAGTACTTCAAGAAGTAAAGAAAAGTGAAGGAAAAATAATATTATTTATAGACGAACTTCATACAATAGTTGGAGCAGGGAGAACAGATGGAGCAATGGATGCAGGAAATTTATTAAAACCAATGCTTGCAAGAGGAGAATTACACTGTATAGGTGCAACAACATTAAACGAATATAGACAATATATAGAAAAAGACCAAGCATTAGAGAGACGTTTTCAACCAGTAATGGTAGATGAACCAAGTGTAGAAGATACAATTTCAATTTTAAGAGGAATAAAAGAAAGATATGAAGTATATCATGGAGTAAAAATATCAGATAGTAGTTTAATTGCAGCAGCAACACTATCAAACAGATATATATCAGATAGATTTTTACCAGATAAAGCAATAGATTTAGTAGATGAAGCATGTAGTTTAATAAAAACAGAAATGAAATCAATGCCAACAGAACTTGATGAAGTATCAAGAAAAATAATGCAATTGGAAATAGAAGAAACAGCTATTTCTAAAGAAAAAGACGAGTTTTCAAAACAGAGATTAGAAGAAATAAAAAAAGAAAAATCAGAATTAAAAACAAAATTTGATTCTATGAAAGCAAAATGGGAAAATGAAAAACAAGCAATTGAGAAAGTACAAAAATTAAGAGAAGAAATAGAAAAAACGAATAGTGAAATAGAACAGGCAGAAAGACAATATGATTTAAACAAAGTAGCTGAATTAAGATATGGAAAATTACCAGAGCTACAAAAAGAATTAGAAAAAGAAGAAGCTGAAGAAAATAAGAAAGAAAATGTATTATTAAGAAATAAAGTTACAGAAGAAGAAATAGCAAAAATTGTTTCAAAATGGACCGGAATACCAATTACAAAACTTATGGAAGGAGAAAGAGAAAAAATCTTACATCTAAAAGATATATTACATAAAAGAGTAATAGGTCAAGATGAAGCAGTAGAAGATGTTTCAGAAGCAATAATGCGTTCAAGAGCAGGGATAAGTGACCCTAAAAAACCAATAGGTTCATTCTTATTTTTAGGACCAACAGGAGTTGGAAAAACAGAGCTTGCCAAAAGTTTAGCAGAAAGTTTATTTGACGATGAACACAACATGGTAAGAATAGATATGTCTGAATATATGGAAAAATATTCTGTATCAAGACTTATAGGAGCACCTCCAGGATATGTTGGGTATGAAGAGGGAGGACAACTTACAGAAGCGGTAAGAAGAAAACCATATTCAGTAGTATTATTTGATGAAATAGAAAAAGCACATCCAGATGTATTTAATATATTATTACAAGTTTTAGATGATGGAAGAATAACAGATTCACAAGGAAGAACAGTTGATTTTAAAAATACAATTATAATCCTAACATCAAATTTAGGTTCAGAATACATATTAGAAGGCATAAATGAAAAAGGAGAAATATCAGAAGAGGCAAAACAAAAAGTAAATGATTTACTAAAAAAGAGTTTTAGACCAGAATTTTTAAATAGGTTAGATGAAATTATATTCTATAAGCCATTAAAGAAAGAAGAGATATCAAAAATTTTAGATTTACAAATACTAGATTTGGAAAAAAGGTTACAAGATAAACATATAAAATTAGAATTAACAAAAGAAGCAAAAGATTATTTAATAGAAAACGGATATGACCAAGTTTATGGAGCAAGACCATTGAAAAGATTTGTTACAAAAAAATTAGAGACATTAATAGCAGAAAATATACTAAAACAAAAAATATTGCCATCAAGTAAAGTAATAGTAGATGTATATAATGATAATTTAGTAATCAAAGATTAAGATA
>CALXJT010000057.1 GCA_944388695.1 uncultured Clostridia bacterium | reverse complement strand
ATTTATAAATTTTATGAAGGAGTTGAATTAAAAGAATATTTTTCAAAAAATGAAAAATTAGAAAAAAACAAATTTAACAAATTTTTAGAAGAAAATAAAAATGCAATATCATCAAATATAAAAGTTCAATACCCATTTAGAATAAATTGGTTGGTCTCAGATGTATGCAATTTAGATTGTATTTATTGTTGTGCTAATAATAAAATGAATCCAGCAAAGTTAAATGGAGAACTTTTAAAAGAAACAGCAAAACATATGTTGACATTATCACCACTAACAATAGGGTTAACTGGAGGAGAACCAATGCTATGTCCTGAAATTGGCTCTATAATTGATATATTGGATGGTAAATGCGCTATTGTTATAGATACAAATGGAACAATTTCTAATTTAGAAAAATGTATTGATAAGATAAAAAATAGTAACACTACAGTTAGAATAACAATAGATAGTATGGATAATGATATTTCAAATAAAGTTAGACCTTACGATGAAAATCAAGTAAATAAAATAAAAAGAAACATTGAATTACTTAAACAAAATAATGTTAGAGTTAGTGTACATACGGTAGTTACAAAAATAAACTATGATTCAATAATTGAAATAGGAAGATATTTGCGTAAATATAAAATAGAAAAATGGCAACTTTATCCTGTGAATTATTCAGAAAAATGTAAAGATTTCTTTGACGATATAAAGGTTTCTGATGAAGAACTAGAAAAACTTGAAAAAGAATTAAACCAAGAATTAGAAAATGAAATGTTAATAAGAGTTTATAAAAATCAAGTTGATTTTCGTGCAAAAGGGGTTGTTTTTGCAAATTCTAAAGGAGAATTTTACACAGATACGATATTCAATGGTATAGAAATGATTGGAGAAAAAACAACATTACAAAAATTAATTGAACATACAAATGTGGAAAATCATATTAAAGACTATTTATTTAATTAGTAATATATATGAAAAGATAGGTTGTGAGGATATGTTAAAAAAAGAAAAGATTTTTAATTTGCCAAGAATAGAAACCAAAAGATGTATTCTTAGAAAATTTACTAAAAATGATATTGATGATCTATATGAATATGCAAGTGATAATGAGGTTACACAATTTTTGTCGTGGGATACATATAAAAGTATTAATATGGCCGTAGATTATATTGAGAATGTATTACTAAAGTATTCTAAAAATGAAATTGCACCATGGGGAATTGAATGGATAGAAAATTCTAAGCTGATTGGAAGCATTGATTTTGTAAAATATGATGAAAAAAATTTTTCTGCTGAAATTGGTTATGTACTTAACAAAAAGTATTGGAATAAAGGAATAATGACAGAAGTTTTGAAAGAAATAGTTGAGTTTGGATTTGATGAAATGAATTTAGTGAGAATTGAAACAAGACTTGATTCAATGAATGTAGCTTCTGAAAGGGTAATGCAAAAAAGTGGACTTAAATATGAGGGAACTCTAAGAAAGAAAGAATTTCTAAAAAACAAATTTATAGATGTAAAATATTATTCTATTTTAAAGGATGAGTATTATAAGTAAGAAAATCAATCTATATAAAGGAATACATTTAATGAAAACAAGAAGAGGGTAGTGATTCTTACTATCCTTTTCTATTTTTTGAAATCTAGATAATTAGCTATTAATCAATTTTATTAAAAAGATTTATTAGCATATTTACAATATTATTGCAAAGAAAAAATAGTATAAGGAAACAGAAAAAGGCTTATAAAGACAATTTATCTAATTCTTATTCAATTTGTTTTTCTGGATTAATAAAACCAATGTATAAAATTTTCAAGAGTATCTATAAATTTATTTATATTTTTTTAAAATATATATTTACCTTTAACTAATTATTATATTTCTTGTTAAAATTTTGTTCTAATTCTTTAACTTTAATATTATAATCATTTTAAATTTGTTGAGTTTGTTTATTATAATATTTTAAAGAATTTTACAAATTTACTGAAGACAAAATTGATTATGAAGTATTAAAAAAGAATTATGATTATTTTTTAAGTATGATATGTACTTAAATAATTATATGTGCGTAAAGAATTGCAAAAAGGATAGTATAAAATATATTGGAACTATGTATGGATCTTTTAGAAGACTTGATATTTTATGGAACCAGTTGACAAAATTTAAAGAAAATGATGTAATTCAAATTATGACATAAACGGGATTCTATTGGAAATTTGTTAACCATAAAACTATTTTTTTCAAATAATGATAGAGTTAAAGAGTTTAAAGTTTTACAAGATTTGAAAGTAAAATTGAAAGAAAATAATGTAGAATGTTCAAATTATGAAAAGATAAAATATATTTAAAAGTGGGAAAATGGGAGAATAAACAAGCGTTTTTCTCCCATTTTCCCGTTCTTTTAACCAATCTTTGAAAAGAGAATTGATACATCTTTCAAAGTGTTCTCAGGATTAATTGAAATATATCCCCAGTGAGGATTAGAAATTCCAAAGAACTTGTAAACCTCATTAGATGAACTAGGAATAAAGGGTTCGTACAAGTTTGCAATATTTACAATCAAAGCGATGCAAGTTGCGGTGGTATTATTAAATGCCTCAACATCTTGCTTTATTTGAATCCACGGTTGCTTTTCATCGTAGTACTTGTTAGAAAATCTAACAAGTTGCTGAATTTCTTGAATGGCACTTTTAAGTTCGGCTTTTTCAATAAGAGTAGAAACCTTTTTATAAGTTTCCTCAATGAGAGAAATTATGTCGGGGTCAATAGTACCTTGAGGAATAATGCCATCGAATTTTTTTACAATGAACGCAAGATTACGATTGACGAAGTTTCCGTATTCCCCTGCCAAACATTTGTTGTGGAGCTGTTCAAGAATATCTGTCGTAAAGTTGGTATCTTTGAGTTCAGGAGCCTGATAAGTCAGACAATAGCGAATACTGTCAGAAGAATATTCTTTTAACAAATCTTTAACAGCAATTCCATTTCCCTTGCTCTTAGAAATTTTTTCGTTGGCAATGTTAAGAAATTGACTTGAAACAATGTGGTTAGGCAATTGATAATTTTCGTTTAAGGCAAGAAGTAATGCGGGGAAGATAATGGTGTGGAAAGGAATATTATCCTTTCCGTGAACATAGTAAGAATCCAAATCGGGAGAATCTTTATAAAAGTCTTCCCAATTCAAGCCATGTTCAATGCAAAATTTCTTTCCTGCAGAAATATAGCCCAAAACAGCATCAATCCAAACATATACTTTTTTCGTTTCGAAGTCTTTAATTGGAATATCAATCCCCCAATTCAGCTCTCGAGTTATTGCTCGATCAACCAAACCTTCATTGGCAAGATATTTTTGGGATTCATTTATCGCACTCAAACGCCAAAGATGTTCATGGGATTGAACATATTCCGCAATTTGATTCTGATAGTTGGACAATTTCCAAAAAAGATGTACATTGGACTTTTTAGACACAGGAGAACCACAATATTTACATTTCTTGTCAATAAGTTCATCTGCATCAAAAGTTGCAAGGCAATCATCACATTGATCGCCTTTGGCATGACCTCCACAAATAGGACAAGTTCCTTCAATCTCTCTGTCGGACAAAAATTGCTGACAATGTTCACAGTAGCCCTGCAACTCACTTTTTTCATAGAATTCGCCTTTAGCATTTAGCTCAGAAATTGTATCTTGGACGAATTTTTCATGAAAACTATTATGAGTCAAAGTATATGAATCATATGAGAAATGCAGAGCTTTAAAACACTCCGAAAACTCTTTATGATAAGACAAAGCAATTTCTTTAGGAGAAATACCTTGCTCTTTGGCTCGAAGAGTAATAGGAGTTCCATGACAATCTGTGCCAGAAACATAGAGAACCGAAGCTCCAGTTTTGCGGTAGTATCTCGCAATAATATCACCGGGTAAAAGTGCTGCAATATGACCTAAGTGCAAAGAATTATTTGCATAAGGCCATGCACCTCCAATAAAAATCTTTTTACTCATGATGTTACAATACCTCCATTTCTTATAGTTTATTGAGATGAAACAAGTTTGAACCTCCTTTTCAATTTTCAAAGAACATTTCAAAAAATCCAAAAATGGATATAATATATTATATCATGATATCTTTCAATAGTCAATATTATGTAAATTTAATTAAATATTCCATAATTCAATAAAGAAAAAACACTTGCAAAACCACTAAAATTATGTTATATTCTAATCATAGAATCAAACTATGAAATATAATTATAAATACAAGCTCGTATTCTTCGCGAACGGAAGTGTCAAACGAGCCAAAAAGAGTTTTCATCGAACTTTTTGAAAAACTTGGTAAATCTAGATTTCAAGAATTAGAAGGACATATGATGCCAGACCATGTACATTTACTATTATCTATACCACCCAAACAAAATATCTCTAGTTTTATGGGATACTTGAAAGGAAAAAAATTCAATGATGATATTTAAAGAGCATGCAAATTTAAGATATAAATTTGGAAATAGCAATTTTTTGGCAACAGGATATTATGTAAGTACAGTAGGTTTAAATGAAGCAACAATCAGAAAATATATAGGAGAGCAAGAAAAAAAGATATAAAAGAAGATAAATTAACAAAAAGAGAATATAATAACCCTTTTAAGGGTTTGTTAAAGTAGTCAGTACTCAAGGCTTGAACGAAGTGAAAGCCAGCGTCTTTAGGGGCTGGCAATGTTATAAGCCCTTTTAGGGCAAGTTTGATTATGTATCTAAGTAATAGATACAAGGAGGTTAGTATGAAAGATAAAAAAATTATTCTAACAGGAGATAGACCTACTGGAAAATTGCATTTAGGTCATTATGTTGGTTCACTAAAGAATAGAGTTAAAATACAAGAGTCTGGAAATTATGATAAAATGTACATTATGATTGCCGATGCTCAAGCTTTAACAGATAATGCTGATAATCCAGAAAAAGTTAGAGATAACATAATTGAAGTAGCATTAGATTATATGGCATGTGGATTAGATCCTAAAAAAGTAACTATATTTATTCAATCACAAATTCCTGAATTATATGAATTAACAGCATATTATATGAATTTAGTTACAGTAGCAAGATTACAAAGAAATCCTACGGTAAAAAACGAGATAAAAATGAGAAATTTTGAAAGTGATATACCTACAGGATTTTTCACTTATCCTATAAGTCAAGCTGCAGATATAACAGCTTTTAATGCAACAATTGTGCCAGTTGGGGAAGATCAATTGCCAATGATTGAACAAACAAGAGAAATTGTTAGAAAATTTAATAATATATATGGAGATACACTAATTGAACCAAAAGCAGTAATTCCATCAAATGATATATGTTCTAGATTACCAGGAACTGACGGAAAAGTAAAAATGAGCAAATCGTTAGGAAATTGCATATATCTTTCAGATGAAGAAGATGTTATTAGAACTAAGATATTTAATATGTATACAGATCCAGGGCATTTAAGAGTTCAGGATCCAGGAAAAATAGAAGGAAATGCGGTATTTACATATTTAGATGCATTTGCTACAAATGAACATTTTGCACAATACTGTCCAGAATATGCAAATTTAGATGAGATGAAAGCACATTATAGAAAAGGTGGACTTGGTGATGTGAAAGTGAAAAAATTTTTGAATAGTATAATTCAAGCGGAACTAAAACCTATACGAGAAAGAAGAAAAATGTTACAAGAACATATTCCAGAAATATTTGAATATCTAAAAGAAGGTAGTAAAGATGCAGAAATGGTTGCAAGAGAAACATTAGAACAAGTAAAAAATGCTATGAAAATTAATTATTTTTTAGATTCATATTTAATGAGATATGGTAGTGGATTTGAAAAAAATATTGAAACAGAGGAAAGATTTTAATATTTAAGAATAGAAAGGTTGTATTCGTTATGGAAAAATTATATATATCTGATGATGAATTAAAAGTATTAGCTAAAAAACATAATACCACATCTGAAAAAATGAATGAAAATATTAAATTTAGTATAAAAGAATTAGTTGAAATTCAAAATGGTATCGAACAAGATATTACAAGAAACAATTATATTAAATTTCCAAATGATTTAACAATTTTTGGATATGGAAAAGATAATGAATTAAACGAAAAATATTTATGTTATACTCCTAATATGAAAGATATAATAAAAAAAGATAAAAGTGATATTGCTATTGTTAGTGGTTTTGGAGCTACTAATACTCCTACAGTTGGTACATTGTCAATGATATTAAGGTTAATAGAATTACAAAACAAGACAAATATTTATACATATTTAATAATAAATGATTTAGGAACAATTAATGCTAGAAATATAGCAATAGATAAAGTTTTAAATTTAACAGAGCAATATAAAAAATTTATAGTAAAAATGGGATTTAATTTGGAAAATGGAGAAATTAGAACACATAATGATGTAAACCATGCTAGAGTATTTTCTTTAATTGCTAGCACAATAAAATTAAATGATTTTATCAGTAATAAAGAGGTTACAGATGATACATATGATAGATTGAATTTAAGAGGCAATGATTTTTCCATACTAATTGATCATACATATACGGCTACGGATGTATTACTTCCTATTATAAAAGATAAAAAAAGTAATATTATTGTTTCTTGTGGCTTAGAAGAATATTATCATGCTAATATAGGAAAAATTGCATTGGATGCTTTAAAAGAAAAAAAAGGAATGAAAGAATTTTTTCCTAAAAAAGTATAAATTGGAGCAATTTATGGAAAACTGATTGATGGCTTTTTTCCTTATTTTAAGCAGTCTAAAAGCATACCAAATTCATCAGTTAATTTGGGAGATACGAATCAAGAAATATATAACAAAATTATAAATGCTTCTGAAAAAGATCAAAAAGTTATCTTAGAGATGATTGAATTAGCTTCTAATTTTTCAAAGGAAGACATAAAAAAAGCGAAAAATGCATTTGAATTAAGAGCTCAAAATAGTGAAGAGTGGAATAAGTGGAAAGAAAAATATTATGACTATTTTATTAATATAAAAAAAATTTGGGACTCTTGTAAAAATGAAAAAAACAATAAAAATGAAAAATTATTTTATTAGAAATAAGGGATAGTTAGGTAATATATTTTATCGTAAACTTTTAAACGATCTGAAAATGCAAA
>CALXJT010000056.1 GCA_944388695.1 uncultured Clostridia bacterium | reverse complement strand
GTTTTTTCAATATTTTTTAGATAAAAATTATGTAGGCATTTTTTATATTTTGCCTACATTAATTTTACACTAACTTATTTTACATAATTTTGTATTTATGTAAAAAGAGATTAAATATTTAATTTCAGGACATTTAATCTCTTTTCATTCTTTTATTTTTTTCTTCTATTTTTATATTAGTAGTTTCTCACTTTTTTCTACTATTTCCCACTTACTTCTTAAAAATCAATTAGTAAAGAAACTATGAAACAAACTGTAAACAATTAATAATTAATATTAAAACTTTTATCTTAATTCATATATTAAATCTCTTTCTTAAATTGTAAGTCTCCCATTTGCTCTGTTGGAACATACCCTGGTTTTGCATTAATAACATCTGGTATTCTATTAACTACACTTGCACATGTTAATTCTACTGTTGATGGTCTATTAATAACTAATGTAGTATTAGGTTCACCTTCTATAGTCCATTCATTTTTATCGAAATCTTCACTTGAATATACCTTACCAATACATTGTGTCTCCAATGTTATTCCTTCTTTAGTCTCTGTTGTAACAACAGCACTCATTCCTGTTGCCATACCTGCTTTAACTGTCATTCCTAATGTTGATGATTCTATATCTTTATCATATGTTTGTGGTACTGTTTTTTGAGTTTGAGAAATCACTGTTAATCCTAATTTTTCACAAAGCCATCCATTAACATTCCACATATATGATGGTAAATATTCTCCTTTTTCGATTACTGCTTGTCTTTCTTCATCTGATATTCTATCAAGAGATGCTACTTCTTTATCAAATTCTTCTAATGTTAAGCCTGCTCCATGAGCTTTAGCTAAAGCCATCCCGTAATCTTCTACATTATAACTAGAACTTCCTTTTATCTTTTTAATTGATTGAGTAGAACCTGCTATACTTGTAATTAATTGTCCCCAATATATATCTTGATATCCACTTCCTGTTATTGTACATCCATTTTTCTTTGCCATTTCATCTATTTTCTTTGTTGCATTTGGATTAGAATTCATTGGAAAGAATGCTTCTTCACATGTTGTAATTGCATTTACTCCTAATTTGGCACATAACATTAATGCATCTTCTACATCTGCCAATAAACTCATTGTAGTTACTATAACAATATCTGGTTTCGTGTTCTTGATCAATTCTTCTGCTTTTTCTAAAGGCTCTACTTTTATACCTTTGTTTTCTACTCCCATTATTTCGCCAATATCTTTTCCTATTACTTCAGGATTTATATCAATTGCCCCTACAATTTCTCCTCCTTTTTCATATACATATCTCATTGTGTACACACTCATTTTTCCTGTTCCATATTGAAATACCCTTGTTTTGCTTTCCATATAATCACTCCTTTCTATTTTTAATGATTATATCACAAATAATTATAATTTATACAAGAGTTTTTAATTATTTTTTTAATTTAATTAATTTTATTTTCTAATTATTTTTTTATCTTTTCTAAATTTTATCACTCTATTTTTAAATTAATATATCATTTTTCATACTTATTTTTTTATTTTTCCCTAATTTTAATATTCATCTATATAATCAATTTAAGACATTCATTGCATTTTTTTTAAAATTAAATAGCTTTTCCTTAAACTTTTAGGAAATACTTTAAAAAATCTTGCATTGAATGTCTTAAAAATAAAATTAGAAAAAATTATAAATTTATCTTCTTCTTTGATAACAGCCTGTAAATCTACCTGTAGAGTTATTATTGGGATTAGGTAGAACTCTCGCTTGAACAGAAATTCTCTGATTATTATTTCCATTACATTGATTATCACAATCACATGAACATCCTCCATTATTATTAGAAGATGTACCATTCGAAAATGTACTTATAGTAAATGGATCTGATGAAAAGGTATCATTTGAGCACCCCCAATTTGAACAATTACAATTTTGCCAAGTATCATTTGAACAACAATTATTTGATGAATTAACATTTGATTGTATTGTTAGCAAATCATTCTGGCGTCCATTACATCCACTTGATATAGTAAGTAAATCTCCATTATTTCCATTTCCGCATCTTCCTTGAATTGACAATAATTCTACTCCATTTCTTTCTGAATTTCTTTGACAATTATCTCTACATGATGAATTACAAGACGAATTTCTTCTTTCTCTACAAATATGTTGTATAATCCAAACTATATATGCTGTTATAAGTGAAATTATTGTATATACTATTGTAGCAACTAGAAAATAGATATTTGAAACAATAAATGTAACTATTAAAAATATTGCAAATATAATTGCTGCAACTAAAATAGGACATTTAAAAATCTTTTGAAGTGCTATTGATATAATAATTGTAGCAATCGGTAATGCAAAAAATATTAACAAAATGTTCATAAAATACTCCTTTACTTTTTGATATATTTTATGTTTTCTTAAACATTTTTGTTAATATTTTTAGTTAAAATACTCAATAATTTATATTTCAAATATTAAATTAATTCTATTATCTCTATTATTTTTATAAAATTATTTTACTAGTATTACATATTATTTTTCATAATTTATAAATGAACATTAGTAAAACCTATATTTTTGTCTCTACATAGATTCTTCTTTCTATAACCTTTTTTATAAACGACATTTGTAAAACCTATATTCATTAAACTCGTTAATATCAAACAATTACTATAAAAATTACTCATATTCAACTTTCATTAAATATAAACCTCTTGCAGGTAATGTTTTTCCTGCTTTTGTTCTATCTTTTTGCTCTATAATATTTTTTATTTCTGATGGTTCTATTTTTTTTAGTCCTACTTCTACTAAAGTTCCTGCAATAATTCTAACCATATTATATAAAAAACCATTTCCTGTAAGTTCAATATATATATGTCTATTATCTGGTTTATATACATCTGCTTTATATATTGTACGAACACTACTCTTACTACTTGTTCCGCTTGCTCTAAATGATTTAAAATCATGTTCACCTTCTAAATATTTTGCAGCTTCTTTCATTTTTTCAACATCTAAATAATTTGGAATATATGTTTCTAGATTACGATAAATTGCAGATTCGCAAGCTCCTTGTGAAATTACATATCTATATGTCTTTCTCTTACATGATAATCTACTATGAAACCTTTCATCAACTTCTTCTGCATTAACTATTCTAATGCTCTTTTTCAATTTCGTATTCAATGCAATCGGTATTTTTTCGACTGGAATAGTAGAATTTGTTTTAAAATTTGCCACTTGACCAAAAGCATGAACTCCTGCATCAGTTCTCCCTGATGCATTTAATTCTATGTCTTCAGAAGTTATTTCTTTTATTGCATTTTCTATTGTTCCTTGTATATTTAATTTATTAGGCTGTTTTTGCCATCCATTAAATTCTTTGCCATCATATTCTATAGTTAGTTTAATATTTCTCACTACTTAACCTCATTTTCTTTTTTTACTTCATTTTCTATTATCTCATTTTCTTTTTTGTCATTTTTTAGTTTTGCTTTCCAAGAACTTAATTTAGATTTCTTGGTTTTAGTATCTACCGTAAATCTCTTTGTTACAATATTACTTATTAAAATCTTTTTAAGTACATCTTCTCTAACATCTGCTATTAATGTTCCATCTTTTGCAACAGAAATCTTTCCTGTTTCTTCAGATACAACAATTGCAATACTATCAGACTCTTTAGATATTCCTATAGCAGCTCTATGTCTAGTTCCTAACTCCTTTGCTATATCCTGGTCATTTGCTAAAGGTAATACACATGCAGCTGCCGCTATTTTATTATTACTAATTACAACCGCTCCATCATGAAGTGGTGTTTTGGGCACAAATATATTAACTAATAATTGTGGTGAAACTTCTGCTGACATTGGTATTCCTGTTGATATAATATCTTGAATTCCAATATCTCTTTCCATAACAATTAAAGCTCCTGTTTTAGTTTTAGCAAGTTCCTCTACTGCTATAACTACTTTATAAATATCTTCTTTTGTTTTAGTCGCAATGTCTTTATCTATACCAAAAAACTTTGTAAATTTATTTGTTCCAAGTTGTTCTAAAGCTCTTCTAAGTTCAGGCTGGAATATAACAATTACCGCTATAACACCCCAGTTCATAATACCTGTTAATATTGTATTTAAAATCTTTAAATTAAGCAATCCACTAAGCCATGTTGCTATTATTAAAAATATTATTCCTTTAATTAACTGCCACGCTCTTGATCCTTTTACAATTCTAAAAAAGCAATAAAATAAAAAACCTACTAGTAATATATCAACTACTAACCCTATTATATTTAAAGGATTTTCATTTAAGCTTCTAAAATAATTTAAAATATTTTCATTGTAAAAAGCTTCCCATGACCTACCAAAAACATTTCCCATTTCTTTCCTCTTTCTTTATTATTTATATTAGTGCATATATTATTGTAGTTCCTGTTGCAGTAAGCATTAGTAAAGCTAAAATTCCTGCCATGATTTTTACAAAAACTCTTCCTTTATCAAATTCTTTTCTTTTCTTTCTTTGTTCTTTATTTTCTTTTTTGCTCATTTCTTTCACCCTTTCTTCTATTGTATCTATTAATTACAATTTAAATTATACCACTTCATAATATAGTTTTTCAAGATTTTTTGAAAATTCCCTTTATTTTCTATCGAACATTGGGGACACTCCTTTTTGTTCGGATAGAAAAATTTCAAATTTTTTATCCGAACAAAAAGGAGTGTCCCCAATGTTCGAAGTTTCTCAAATCTTTACCCAAATCACCCTTCCGAACAAATTGGAGTGTCCCAAAAATTCGGTCAAAGTTTGCCTCTTTCTTCATTCACAAAAATTACTCAATTACTTCATAAACATATTTAACATCCTTCTTAACATCACCAATTTTTATAATTTCTAAACCTTTATTTTCTACAAAACCTGCCTTTTCTTCATCATTTGCAAATACAGTAAACAATGTATCACCTTTTTTTACATATTCGCCTACTTTCTTGTTTAAAACTATTCCGACAGAAAAATCTATATCATCTTCTTTTTTCATTCTACCAGCACCCAAAAAACTTGCAAGCTTTCCAAATTCTTCAGCTGGTATTTCTTCTACATATCCTTCATAAGTACTTTCTACTCTCTTAACAAATTTTGCTTTTTCAAATTTTTCTGGATTTTGGATATAACTTATATCTCCACCTTGATTTTTAACCAATTCCTCAAACTTTTTATATGCTTTTCCACTTAATACCGCTTCTCTCATCAAATTCTTATTTTCCTCAATATCTTGACCTTTTCCTGAAAGTTTAAGCATATATGCTCCTAAAGAAAAAACAACATCAGCCAAATCATCTGGCATATTTCCATTTAAAAATGAAATTGCCTCTTTTACTTCTAAATTATTTCCAACTGCATATCCTAATGGTTCATCCATATTTGTAAGTATACAAACTGTCTCTCTATTAGCTAACTTTCCTATTTCTATCATCATTTTTGCAAGTTTTCTAGCCTCGTCCATATTCTTCATAAATGCTCCATTTCCAACTGTTACATCTATAACAATTTTTTGAGCACCACTAGCAATTTTTTTACTCATTATACTTGATGCAATTAATGGTATACTTTCAACACAAGAAATACTATCTCTCAAAGCATATAATTTTTTATCTGCTGGTGCTAAATCATGTGTTTGAGAAATAATACTTATTCCTAATTTTTTTACATTTGATAAAAAATCATCCATTGTAATATCTGTTATATATCCTGGTATAGATTGTAATTTATCTACTGTCCCTCCTGTAAAACCTAAACCTCTACCTGACATTTTGGCAACAGGTACTCCTAAAGAAGCAACAATTGGTAATAAAATTAAAGATACTTTATCTCCAACTCCACCAGTAGAATGTTTATCCACAAAAATTTCACCTAATGTTGATAAATCAAGTACTTTACCTGAATTTGCCATAGCAATTGTTAAATCTGTTGTCTCTCGTTCTGACATTCCATTTATAAATATCGCCATAACAAGTGCTGATATTTGATAATCTGGAATTAAATCATTTGTATATCCATTTATAAAAAATTCAATTTCTTCTTTTGATAATTCTTCTTTATTTTGTTTTTTTTGAATTATTTCTAATATATTAAAAAACATAGAAATCCTCCTTATAATTATACAAACTTCTTGGTAAAACTTCTTCTATGTATTGGGCATAATCCATACTCTTTAATAGCTGCAATATGTTTTGCAGTTCCATATCCTTTATGCTGAATAAATCCATATTGTGGATACACATTATCCCACTCTCTCATTATTCTGTCCCTTGTTACTTTTGCAATAATTGATGCAGCTGATATTGAATAACATTTTGCATCACCTTTTATAATAGATTCATAAGGTATGCCTTTTGTATCTATATGTTCTAATGCATCGATTAATATCAAGTCTGGCTTTACATCTAATTCTTCTATAACTTTAGTAACTCCTGATTTTGTGGCATTTAAAATATTTATTTCATCTATTACATCTTGTCCAATTATAGCCACAGAATACGCCAATGCTTCTTCTATAATTTTGTCATACAATAACTCTCTCTTTTTTTCAGAAACTTTTTTTGAATCATTCACACCTTCTATCATTGAATCTTCAGGCATTATTACCCCTGCAACGACAACAGGACCTGCTAAAGGTCCTCTTCCCGCTTCATCTATTCCACATAAATTTTTAAATCCTTTTTTGTGTAATTCCACTTCTATCTTCTTTAATTCTATTAGTCTTTCTTCTTCTTTTGGTTTCATTAAAAATTCATTCCTTCCTACAAATTACTCTTCAACAGTATCTATATCTCTTATATCATCTAATCCATATTTAGTATTTCCATCACTTATTTCAAAACCTGTGGTATTATATACTTTTACAGAAACATCAGGAATATTATATATTACAATATACCATCCATCTGTATCATCTGAATCTACATCATTTATTCCCATCTCTCTTAAATCATCTGTTGATAATTTATAAATATACACATATTCTGTATTCGTAATTGATGAATCTATTCCCATTTCTTGTAATTTAGATTTATCACTTTCAGTAGTTGGTGTTCCTTTTAATTCTGACTTTGCTTTATTTATCATTTCTGGTGTTGCTTCCGCTGGTTTTACACCTAAATCATAACTTGCATTTTCTACATATTCTCTTGCCTTTGCTTCTATTAATAACATATTTGTCTTAAATGTTTGCAAAGCCGTATTCCTTATTGTACCTGTTCCCATATAAACTGTTATACCTGCTAAAATCATTATTACTATTACTGTAACAACTAATGCTACCATTGTTATACCTTTACTATCTTTTATTTTCATAACATTACCTCTTTCATCTTTATTATACATAGTATTTTATTTTTTATTATTATATATATTAATGAAAATTTTTTCAAGTAAATCAAAAAAGTTTTGTAGGAAACTCTGAATTAATACAAGATTAATGTAGACAAAATATCAAAAATTGCTACATAATTTTTATTTGAAACATATTAAAAAAACAGGTGAATTGTAAAAGTAAAATATAGTTTGTAAAACTAACGTCTATTGTAAGATTAATATCTAAAAATAGGCGTTTTT
>CALXJT010000055.1 GCA_944388695.1 uncultured Clostridia bacterium | reverse complement strand
AAATCTCTCCTTTCACTTCTGAATGGAAAGGCACAAAAAAACTCTAAAATTAAAGTAGCCTTTCTATGTAGTCTTTTAATTGAGATAAGGGGTATTTATACCTTAAATCTCTCACATAAAAGTAATCGTGTTCATTAAAGAATAAAAATAATGTATCTTTAATGATTACTCTATGTGGTTCTACATATGCTAAGTTTGTGTGTTCTATAATTCTTAAACAACCTTCATATATCCTTATGTGTTCGAATTTTATAGAATTCAAACTACAAGCCCATTCAATTTTAGAGAGTAATTCTTCTCGTATTTTGTTTTTCTTTTTTACAATTCTAATCATACCACACCATCCTTCCTTTTTCAAGTTAAAGGCGACAAAAAAATCAACCTTTTACAGTTGATTTATCAATACTTTCGTCTGGTGCGACGATTTTACTTAATGGAGCGGGTAGTGGGAATCGAACCCACGCTATCAGGTCGGAAGCATGACATTCTACCACTAAATTATACCCGCATCATAAAAATATTATATAATAAAACAAAATAAAAATCAAGTATACTTGATTTTTTAAGAGAATTAAAGTATAATAAAACAGCAAAAGAAAGAGAAAAGAGGGAAAAAAATGAAAGCAATAGAGATAAGAAATAAATATTTAAATTTTTTCAAAGAACATGGGCACACAATAATCCCATCAGCCCCATTAATACCAGAAAATGACCCATCAGTATTATTCACAACAGCAGGAATGCAACCATTAGTACCATATCTACTAGGAGAAAAACACCCAATGGGAACAAGACTAACAGATTACCAAAAATGTGTAAGAACAGTAGATATAGATGAAGTAGGAGATAATAGACATTTAACATATTTTGAAATGTTAGGAAACTGGTCATTAGGAGACTACTTTAAAGAAGAATCAATAAAAATGAGTTTTGAATTTTTAACTAAAGAGTTAGGAATACCAGTAGAGAAATTATCAGTAACATGTTTTGCAGGAGATGAAGATTGTCCTAGAGACACAGTATCAGCAGAAACATGGAAAAAAGCAGGAATTCCAGAAGACCATATTTATTACTATGGAAAAGATGATAACTGGTGGATAGCAGGAGAAGAAGGACCATGTGGACCTGACACAGAAATGTTTTATGATACAGGAAAACCAGCATGTGGACCAGATTGTCAACCAAGCTGTGATTGTGGAAAATATGTTGAAATATGGAATAATGTATTTATGGAATATTTTAAAGATGGAAAAGGAACATATACAAAATTAAAACAAAAAAATGTAGATACTGGATTAGGGTTAGAAAGAATGGCAATGTTACTACAAGGAAAAGAAACACCATTTGATACAGAAATATTTAAGCCAATAATGGATAAACTAGAAGAATTACAAAAAGTAGATAACATTCAAAGTAGAAGAATAGTAGCAGAACATTTACGTTCAAGTATGATGATAATAGCAGATGGTGGTAGACCAAGTAATATCGATAGAGGATATGTATTAAGAAGACTTATACGTAGAATGATACGCCATATGAATAAATTACAAATAGATCTATCAGAAATAAAAACATTAATAGAAATAAATGTAAATAACTTAAAAGAAATGTACCCAGAATTAGAAAAAAATAAAGAAACAATAATTTCAGTTATAACAGAAGAAAAAGATAAATTTGTAAAAACATTAGCACATGGAGAAAGAGAATTCAACAAAGAAATTGAAAAATTAAAACAAGAAGGAAAATCAAAAATAGATGGAAAAGTAGTGTTCAGATTATATGATACATATGGATTTCCACCAGAAGTGACAAAAGAGTTAGCAGAAGAAAATGGAATGGAAATTGATTCAGAAGAATTTGATAAACTATTCAAAGAACATCAAGAAAAATCAAGAATGGGAAGCGGACAAAAATTTAAAGGTGGACTAGCAGACCAAAATGAAAAGACAATAAGTTATCACACAGCAACACATCTTTTACATCAAGCATTAAGAATAGTATTAGGAGAACATGTAAAACAAAGTGGTTCAAATATAACTGAAGAAAGATTACGTTTTGACTTTACACATCCACAAAAAATGACAAAAGAAGAAATTCAAAAAGT
Source organism: uncultured Clostridia bacterium (assembly GCA_944388695.1). GTDB lineage: Bacteria > Bacillota > Clostridia > TANB77 > CAG-508 > CAG-269. The sequence goes on along the minus strand of CALXJT010000055.1, from coordinate 6,501 downwards.
AGAAGATTTAGTAAATGAACAAATAAAAAGAGATTTACCAGTAACATGTGAAGAGATGAGTTATGAAGAAGCTAAAAAATCAGGAGCAATAGGATTATTTACAGATAAATATGGAGACAGAGTAAAAGTATATACAATAGGAGACTTTAGCAAAGAAATATGTGGAGGACCACATGTAACACATACAGGAGATATGGGAAGATTTAAGATCAAAAAAGAAGAATCAAGCTCTTCAGGAATAAGAAGAATAAAAGCAGTTTTAATAAAAGATAATTAAAATATATAATATAGACGAGAAAAAAAGGCAATAATAAGAAAAATATTGCCTTTTTTCAAAAGATAAAGAATATAAGATATGTTAAAGTTATAAATTAAAGAAAATTAAATATATTATAGTAAGAAAAATAAGGCTGAATAATATTCAAGATTTTAAATATATTCATTCTTATTTATATCTTACGATAGAGAAAGGAAGATAAATATGGAAGATTGTGTTTTTTGTAAAATAATAAAAGGAGAAATTCCATCAGATAAAGTATATGAAGATGAAGAAATATTAGCATTTAAAGATATAAATCCAGCAGCTCCAATACACATATTAGTAATACCAAAGAAACATATACCATCACTTGTAGAATTAGAACAAGGAGATGAAGAAATAATAGGAAAAATATATAGAATTATAAATAAAATAGCAAAAGAACAAGGAATTGATAATAAAGGATTTAGGGTAATAGTAAATTGTGGAAAAGACGGAGGCCAAGAAGTAAATCATTTACATTTCCATTTATTAGGCGGAAAACAATTAGGAGAAAAAATTGTATAAATGGAAAAAAAGAAGTGTAATAAAAAAGCAATTAAATACAAAAGAAAAGCATCAAACTAATTGAAAATATAATACAAATATGGTATAATAGAAAAAGATAAAAAAGATACGGAGGGAAAAACTATGTTTGAGAGTAGATATAGTAAAGTATTAACAGTAATATTAGTAATAGTAATTATAGCAATAATAGGTTTATTAGGATTTTTAGGATATGACTTTTATCAAAAATATTATATAACAAAAGAAGCATCAGAATTTGTTGATAACTATAAAGGGGATTCAGCAACAGAAGATGGGAATTCTAATACAACTTCAAATTCAGACAATTCAGCAAGTTCAGATATAGTAAATGAAATAGAAACAGCATCAAATAATGGAAGTAGTAGTTCATCTGGGAAAAAACAACAATATAATGGATTTGATGTAGTAGGAACAATAAATATTCCATCAGTAAACATTAAATATATGATATTAGATGAGATGACAAGAAGATCACTAGAAACAGCTGTAGTAGTACTATATCCAAATGGAGATAATTTAAATCAACCTGGAAATACAGTAATAGTAGGACATAACTATAGAAATGGGTTATTTTTCTCAAACTTAAAGAGAGTAAATATAGGAGATAAAGTTATTATTACAGATTATAGAGGAACAACAAAAACATATTCAATATATGATAAACAAACAAAAGACCAAAGTGATACAACTTTCTATCAAAGAGATACAGGTGGAAAAGCAGAGATTACATTATCAACATGTACTGATGCAAGTAATAATTTGAGAACGGTAGTATTTGCAAGAGAAGAATAAAAATAAAAAAAATAAAGAAGGTAATTTTCAAAATTACCTTCTTTTATCTTTTAAAGACTTTATATAAATTTTTATTTAACTAAAAAATTGATAGGCAATAAATAATTGAAGTTTTTATTTAGTGAAAACAAACTACAATAATAGAAGTAAAATTAAAAACAAGATTGTAAAATACCTGAATTTACAATAAAAAATCAAAACAAAAATTAAAATGTAAAACACTTTATTTTTTATAAAATATTGTATATAATATAAAAGAAAAAAATAAAGAGGAGACACAAGATGAATAAAGAGATAAATAATAAGATGAGTGAAAAAGAAGCTAAAAAAAGAATAGAAGAATTAAGAAAAAAGACAGAATATTATGCACAAAAATATTATGATGATGATAATCCTGAAATATCAGATTTTGAATATGATATGCTCATGGTAGAATTAAGAAACCTAGAAAAAGACTTTCCAGAATTCATATCAAAAGATTCATTAACTCAAAAAGTGGGAGGGCATGTTAAAGAAGGTTTTACAAAAGTAACACATGAAGTACCATTACAGAGTTTACAAGATGTGTTTAGCATAGAAGAAGTAAAAGAATTTGATGAAAGAATGAAAAAGCAAGCCAAAGAAAATGGCATAGAAGAAATAAAATATGTAGTAGAAACTAAAATTGATGGATTATCAGCAGCATTAGAATATAAAGAAGGGAAATTCATAAGAGGAGCTACAAGAGGAAATGGATTAATAGGTGAAGATGTAACAGAAAATTTAAAAACAGTAAAAACAATTCCAATGGAGATAAAAGACAAAATAAACATAACAGTTAGAGGAGAAGTTTTTATATCAAAAAAAGACTTTGAAGAAATGAATCAAGAAAGAGAAGAAAATGAAGAAGAATTATTTGCAAATGCAAGAAATGCAGCAGCTGGTTCATTAAGACAGTTAAATAGTAAAGTTACAGCTGAAAGACCATTAGATATATACATATTTAATGTTCAAAAAATAGAAGGAAAAGAATTTAACTCACATTTTGAAGAACTCGAATATTTAAGAGAACAGGGATTTAATGTGAATCCAGTTCTTATACCTTGTAAAGATATAAAAGAAGTAGAAGAAGCAATTAAAAAAATTGGAGAAATGAGAGAAAGCTTAACATATGGAATAGATGGAGCAGTTGTTAAAATAGATGATTTAAAATTTAGAGAAATCCTAGGAACAACAGCTAAAGTACCAAGATGGGCAGTAGCATATAAATATCCACCAGAAAAGAAAGAAACAAAGCTAAAAGACATAATATGTCAAGTTGGAAGAACAGGTGTAATTACTCCAATGGCAATATTAGAACCAGTACAAGTAGCAGGCTCAACAATATCAAAAACAACACTTCACAATGAAGATTTTATAAAAGAAAAAGAATTAAAAATAGGTGATACAGTTGTAATTCAAAAAGCAGGAGATGTAATACCAGAGATTGTAGAAGTAAAAAAAGAAAAAAGAACAGGGGAAGAAAAAGATTTTGAGATGCCAAAAATATGTCCTGTTTGCGGAGCACCTGCAATAAGAGAAGAAGGAGAAGCAGCAATCAGATGCACAGGTATCGAATGCCCTGCAAAATTATTTAGAAATTTAGTACATTTTGTATCAAGAGAAGCAATGAATATAGATGGCCTAGGAGAAAATATATTACAACAACTTTTAGATAAAAAACTAATAGAAAATATAGCAGATATTTATACTTTAAAATTAGAAGATATAGCATCACTAAAAAAGAATGGAAAAAAATTTGCTCAAAATTTAATAGATGCAATAGAAAGAAGTAAAGAAAATGATTTATATCATCTAATTACAGCTCTAGGAATACGACATGTAGGAAGCAAAGCAGCCAAAATGTTAGCTAAAAAATATAAGACAATGGAAGAACTATCAAAAGCTAATTTCAAAGAATTACAAAGCATGAATGACATAGGAGAAGTAATGGCAAATAGCATAGTAGAATTTTTCTCACAAGAACAGACAAAAGACTTATTAGATAAGCTAAAACAAGCAGGAGTAAATATGAATAGTCTAGAAGAAAATACAGATGAGAAATTAGAAGGAAAAACATTTGTTATAACAGGAAGCCTAGAAAAATTTACTAGAAAAGAAATAGAAGATTTAATAGAAAAACATGGAGGAAAAGCATCTGGTACAGTATCTAAAAAAACAGATTATTTAGTAGCAGGAGAAAATGCAGGAAGTAAATTAAAAAAAGCACAAGAATTAGGAATAAAAATAATTTCAGAAAAGGAATTTGAAGATATTATTAATGAATAACTATTAATATAAAAAGAAAGGAGAGAAGGTTTATTTATCATAAACCATAAAGAAAAAATGGAACAAAAATATACATTTGAAATGATGTGGGAAGATTTAAATAATGGATATCAAATATACTACACATATGTAAAAAATAGATATTTACTATTTAAAACAGCTAAAAATTGTTATACACAAAAATTATTATCAGACCATCCAAAAAATCCACAACCTAAAATGACAATGCTAACATTAAAAAGAGTAAAAGAAATGTACCCTTATATGGAGGATATAGAATATAAAATTATAGATGATGACATATAGAAATAGAATAATAAACATAGGCAAGGCATAGAGATAAAGATAAAAAATATAGAATATACAAAATAAAATAAATCTAAAAAATAAAATTCAGAATGAAAACAAAAATATGAAAACTAAAATTATAAAGAAGAAAAAATAGTAAAAAATATTTAGAAATAAAAGGAGAACCAGATATGTCAATAATTATAGATGGAAAAAAACTTGCCCAAAAAACAAGAGAAAATTTAAAAATTGAATGTGAAGAGTTAAAAGAAAAAGGGATCAATCCAAAATTAGCAGTAATAATGGTAGGAGATGATGAGGCATCAAAAGTATATATAAGAAATAAGAGTAAAGCATGTAAAGAAGTTGGGGTAGAATATGAAGAATTTTTACTAAAGTCTGATATTAATCAAAAAGAATTAATAGATATAATAAATAAATTAAATAAAGATAAGAGCATAAATGGTATATTATTACAAAGTCCAATACCAAAACATTTAGATATAAATGAAGCTTTTAGAACAATTGATTATAATAAAGATGTAGACGGATTCCACCCAATGAATGTAGGGAAGTTAGCATTAGGACAAGACGCATTTGTTTCATGCACACCATTTGGTGTAATGAGAATGTTTGAAGAATATAATATTGACTTATGTGGAAAAAATGTGGTAATATTAGGTAGAAGTAACATAGTAGGAAAACCACTAACACAATGCTGTTTAAATAAGAATGCAACAGTAACAGTATGTCATTCTAAAACGCAAAATACAAAAAAGATTACTAAAGAAGCGGATATATTAATTTCAGCTATTGGAAAACCTAAATTTATTACAAGTGATATGGTAAAGGAAAATGCAGTAGTAATAGATGTAGGAATAAATAGATTAGATAATGGAAAAATAGTTGGAGATGTAGATTTCGAAAATGTAAAAGAAAAAGCAAGCTATATAACTCCGGTTCCTGGGGGAGTAGGACCAATGACAATAGCAATGCTATTAAACAATGTAATAAAAGCAGCAAAAAGGCAAAACGGATTGAATTACTAATTATAAAGAATATATAGAAAAGTAATAGAGACACTTTTATCAATAGATATAGTGTCTCCTTTTGCATTTTTTGAAAAAATCAGTTTTATAGAAAATTCTTAAAAGCTAAAAAATATATAAGGAGGATATGATATATTATAAAATAAATATATCGAAGTAAAAAATATGAAGAAATTAGAAGAAAACAAATATTGGATATGGTTAAATTCATTAAAAACAATAGGAAGTATAAAAAAACAAAAATTATTGAAAAAATTAAAAAGTCCTGAAAGAATATTTTATTCCAATCAAGAAGAAATAGGAGATATAAAAGGAATTGGAAAAAAGAGCATAAAAGAAATTTTTGATCCTATTTTAAAAGAAAGAATAGAATATGAAATAAAATATATGCAAGAAAATCATATAAAATTTATATCAATAGAAGATGATGAATATCCCCAAAAACTAAAAGAAATATATGACTATCCAATAGGAATATATATAAAAGGGAATGAAAAAATATTAAAAAATCATAGTATCGCTATAATAGGATGTAGAGATTATTCAGAATACGGTAAAAAATGTGCAGAATACTTTTCATATAATCTAGCCAGAGAAGGAAAAATAATAATAAGTGGACTTGCGAAAGGAATAGATAGTTTTGCACATTGGGGAGCTGTAAAAGCAAAAGAAAAAACAATTGCAGTAGTAGGTAATGGACTAGATACAGTATATCCAAAAGAAAATCAAAAGTTAATAGAAGAAATATTAAAAAATGATGGAGCAATAATTTCAGAATATCCAGTAGGAGTAAAGCCAGAAAAAAATAATTTCCCTGCAAGAAATAGGATAATTAGTGGAATAAGTGAAGGGGTACTAGTAATAGAAGCAAAGAAAAAGAGTGGAACATTAATTACAGTAGATTTTGCACTAGAACAAGGAAGAGATGTATATGTAGTACCAGGAAATATTAATTCGATTAACTCTACAGGGACAAACGATTTAATAAAACAAGGAGCGACACTAGTTAGTAATTATAAAGAAATTGAATAATGAAAAAGAAATAATTATTAAAATACAGGTAATAAAGATACAGAAAAATAACTCAATTTAGTAAAAATATATATTAAAATTACCTTTTTTAAAAAATTTTTGAAAAAAATGGTCAATTGAAAAAGTAAAATATATTTAGAAAAAGTAACTTCTAATTACCAGTTAAATGCTATTTAAAAGGATTTA
>CALXJT010000054.1 GCA_944388695.1 uncultured Clostridia bacterium | reverse complement strand
TTGCAGGAACAGGGAGACCTCCCATTTCCCGCTAACTACCTAAAAGCATGGCTTTTAGCAGGGTGCCCTTAAATTTTTAAGTCTACTATTAGACGTCTCTTAATTTGGAATAATTTTTTACTATAAATCTCTATTTTTATTAGTTTATTTCGCTTAATAATCAATTTTTGGGCTTTTATTTTCGTATTTAGAATAACTTATCTAAAAGAAAAAAGAATACCAATTATAATTTGATATTCTTCAAATTTTTTCTTTATCATCTCAAATTATTTATATGTATTTTCACCTCTTTTTATCATTTTATGATATTTTTTGGTGAAAATAAGCATTTTTTATCCTATGCAGAGACAAAATCTTATTTTCTGCCTTTTATTTTTCTAATAGCCAATCAATTACATTTTTATGAATAATTCCTTCTTGAGAAAAATCATGTTTATCCATCGTTAAAACATATTTAGGATAATTGTCTTCAATACCTTTATATGCCCCAAATTCCCTATCCATAACAGTATCATCTGCTAAAATATAAGCAACTTGAATATATATTTTTTCTTTAAATCTTGTTGCTATAAAATCTATCTCTGCTTTTTCTAAATTTCCTATTTTTACATCATATCCACGAGATATTAACTCATTGTAAACTATATTTTCTAAATATGCTCCTAATTGTTGTCTTTTACCTATGTTTTTTACTTGACCCAATCCTAAATCTGTCAAATAATATTTATACTTTCCGTTTAGTATTCTTTTACCTCTTATATCATATCTATCTGCTTTATTTATTAACATAGCCTTACTCATATATTCTAAATAATTGTACAATGTTACCTTAGACACTTCTCTATTATCTTTATTTGCAAAATAACTTGACAAACTTTCAGCAGAAAAATTTTGCGAAGGTGTTGTAACAATATATTCAACTATTCTATTAAATAAATCTAAATCTTTTATTCCAAATCTTGTAATAATATCTTTTACTACAATAGAATCATATACATCTGAGAGATATGTTTTAGTTTGCATCTCGTCTGTTAACATAAATCTTTGTGGCATACCTCCCCAAGTTATATAATCATCAAATGCTTCTTCTATATCTTCTTTTTCTTTTATATTCTTTAACTCACATACTTCACTAAAAGTAAGTGGATATATTTTAAAGCTTACATATCTTCCTGCCAGATGTGTAGCTAATTCTCCAGATAATAAATCACTATTAGAACCTGTAATAAAAATAGATACATTTTTAGATGTTTTAAAAGAATTTATTGCCTTTTCCCAATCTTTTACATTTTGAATTTCATCAAAAAATAAATAATATTTTTCTTTATTGGTTATTTTTTCTTTGATGTAGTTGTGTAAATCTATATCATTTTTTATAAAACTATAATCTTCATTCTCAAAATTTATATATATAATTTGTTTTTCTTCAATTCCTTTTTCTTTTAGTTCATCTATTATTTGCAATAACAAAACTGATTTTCCACATCTTCTAATTCCCATTATAACTTTAATTAAATCTTGATCATAAAATGGTCGTATTTTAGATAAATATATTTCACGAATAATCATAGATATCCCTCTTTTCTTATTTTAGTATATCACTATTTCAAAATTTCGTCAACAATTTTGTTTACTGTACTAAACAAAATTGTTATTTTTTTAATTTTTGTTCAGTATGCTTTTCTGTTTGACAAATAATATAATCTCTAATTATATTATCTATATCTTAATAAAATATGTATAATTTTAGGCGATTGCTTTCTTCTTTTTTATTTTATGATTTTCAAACGTCAAATATATTTTTGACTCCTAGTGAAGTAGGTGTAAATTTAAAAGACGGATATAATGGTGACATTTCTGCTAGAGATGCTGGTAGAATAGGTGGTAACATGGTTAAAAAAATGATACAACAAGTTGAAAACCAAATGAAATAGTTTTAGATACTATGTTCTGTAATTAACTATAAGGCAAGAAGTTAAATTTTGTTTTTATGATTACATAAAGGCAGGATTTGATTTCCTGCCTTTTTATTATATATTTCTTTTCATTATTTTCTTTTTATTATTTTCTTGTCATTATATTAATAATAAAATCATTTTCTTTATATTTGCGTCTATTTTCTTTTTTATACTGTTATTATAAAATTTCATAAATTTATTCTATTTTATTTTGATGCTATTATAACAAAAAAATCAAGTAAGAATTAGAAATTTCCTACTTGATTTTATATATATCACCTATGCTTCTGGCTCAATTATTCCGTAATTTTTTCCGTCTTTTAATTTATGTATTACATTTACTTTTCCTGTGTCTACATTTATAAAAGTTAAAAATGTGTGACTAGGTTTTTCTTGTAATTTTAATACTGCATCTTCTGGTGTTATTGGTTTTATTTCATAATATTCTGTTTTTATTATTTCATTAGAAATTTCAGCAATTGTATCAATATTTGCTTCCATTGTTCTAATGCTTCCCTCTCTCATCATTTTTTCTTTTTTAGTTTTCATTTTTCTTATTTGACCTTCTAATATGTCGATATCTTTGTCTATAGATGCATATAAGTCTTTATCCTCTGTTACTGCTCTATATTTTTCTCCATTTGCTATTACGCATATTTCTGCTATTTGGTCATTTTTTTCAGTTCTTAAAGTAACATCTGCTTCAGCATTTTCAAAATATTTATCGATTCTATCTAATTTTTTTTCTACATAATCGTTTAATGCCTCTGTTATCTTTAGTTCCTTGCCTATTATTTTTATTTTCATAAAAATCGCTCCTTCCTCTTTTATGTTTTATTTTTGATATATTTTTATTATATATTTTAAATGTCTTTTTTTCAAGCTTTTTTGTTACTTTTTTTAATATTTTAAAAACTATTGATATAATTTCTAACTTAATATTTAATTTGTAATATGGCCGAAACTTAAATATATATGTAATTTCAAAATATGTCTTCTATTTTATATTCTTTTTCTAGTTTCTCATTAAAATATATTCGTACTATCAATTTAAATTCTTCTAATGACTCATTTTTTAATTCAAATGAAAATATTTTTTTAGCAGGTGCTAATATTGTATATTGGATGGCATTTTTTGTGCTTTCTGATATAGATAAAGCTGATTTATCTTGTCTTCCACAATTATTACACTTTATTCCATTATCTCTTATACTAAAGTATGTTAAGTTTTCTTTAGATTTACAATTTATACATTCTGTTACTCTTGGCGTATATCCCAATATTTTTAATATTCGTAATTTAAAAATGCTTGTTATTAATTCTAAATCTTTTTCTGTTTCTGAAATCATATATAATGCATTAAGATATAATTGTAAAATTAAATAGCAATTTTCATTTTCTTCTGTTACATCTTGTATTATTTTATTTAGATGTATTGCAAATTTTAATTTATCTAAATCTGTTCTAATATGATAAAATAGTTCTATTGTCTCACACGAATTTATATGATATGTACTTGTCCCCTGATACATTAAATATTCTCCAAAGCAGAATAATTGTGTTCCGAGCAAGAAGTGCACTTTTTGGTCTTCTTGCTCCTTTTGCAACACATGATATTTTCCCAAAATTTGGAGTTAATATTGTAAGCATTTTGTCAAAATCTCCCATATTATTTTCTGATATAACTATTCCTTTTACTTTTACTTGTGCCATATATCTCCCTACTTATAATTGATATTTTTGATTGTTTTCTTTTTCCTCTACTGTTGTATTTGTTATTTTTTGTATATCTTGTATTTCTTTTATATTGCTTTCAATGTTTTCTATCTGTTTTAACTCTAAATATGTTGTTATATCACCTGTATTTTTGAATGCATCCCAAGCAATTTTTTTAATCATAAGCTCATCTCCTATTTTAAGTTTCATTTATTTTATCTTTTGCATTTTTGTCTTTTTTATTCATTTTTTATTTCTTTAATTTAAATTGATTTACTATTGATGGATTATCTATCCAATTTTCTTTGACTTTTACCCATGTTTTTAAATTGATTTTTAATCCAAAATTGTTTTCCATATCAATTCTTGCAGCTCTTCCAATTCTTTTTAGCATTTCTCCATTTTTTCCTATTATTATTCCTTTATGTGATTCTCTTAAACAATAAATTGTTGCCTCTACATCATATATATCTTCGCCTTGTTTATTTTTTCTCAAATTCATTTTTTGTACTTCAACATATATTCCATGTGGCACTTCATCTTGCAGAATCTTAAGTGCTTTTTCTCTTATTGTTTCTTCTGCTAATTGTCTTAATGTTTGATCTGTATATTCTTCTATATCATAATATGCAGGTCCTGGTTTTAGGTTCTTTTCTATTTCATCTAATATTATTTCTTTATATTTACTATTTGTTGCTGAAATTGGTATAACTGCTTCAAAATTATATTCTTTTTGATATATATCAATTAATTTTAATAAATTTTCTCTTGGTATTAAGTCTATTTTATTTATTATTAGGATTGTTTTTCTTTTAGCTTCTTTTATTTTTTCTAGTATTAGTGCATCTCCTCTTCCTATTTCTTTACTATCTGCTTCTATTACAAATAATATTACATCTGCATCTTGTATACTTGTAAATGATGTTTCTACCATTGCCTCGTTTAGTTTATGTTTTGGTTTATGTATTCCTGGTGTATCTATAAATATTATTTGTGAGTTTTTTCTATTTGCAATTCCTCTTATCGCTGTTCTTGTTGTTTGAACTTTGTTTGCGATAGCTGCAACTTTTTCTCCTACTAATAAATTTAATAGTGTTGATTTTCCTACATTTGTTCTTCCTATTATTGTTACAAATCCTGATTTAAATTCTTCCATTGTTATTCCTCTTTCATTTTTATTTTTTTAGTATGTTTCTATTATACACCATTTTTATGCTAAATTTGTAGAATTTGAGAAATTTTTTTAATTTTTATTTTTTAATTTTTGATTTTTTATTTTATTTCATACTTTCACTTTTCTTCTGTTTTTATTTATCTATTTTACTTTCTGCATTAATTGTCTTATTAATTTAAATATTTCTATTAATTATCTAGTCGAAATATTTTTTTATTTCACTGAAAAAAGTCGAGGCAGTAAATTTCTAAAGTTTTCCACCTCAACTATTGACATTCAAGTCTTTTTAGTAAAAAAATAGAAAACTTTAAATGTTTTCTATTCTTTTATTTGTAATCATTTATATTCAACATTATTTTTAACAAACTTATGCATAAGCTTGACGTTTTCTAAAGTTAAGTAAATTAGTAATTTCATTATCTCCTTTAATAACTTTTTTAGTTTTCTTTGCTCTTTCTTGTTCCAATTGTCTTTTTTGTTTTTCTGCAACTGATTGACAAATTGCTTTTTGATATGCAAAATGTGTATCTTGTGCTATTTTATTCCAGTTATATTCATTTCTTACTTTATTTTTTGCTTTCTTTGTTATATCTGCACATAATTTGTGGTCATATAATAATTCAAGTATTGAGTCTGCTATTGAGTTTGGATTTCCAGCATAACTTTTCATTCCATTTTCTCTATGTTGTACTATTTCATTTAATCCTCCAACATCTGAAACTACTACAGGATTTTCTGAAAGCATTGCTTCTAGAGCTACTATTCCGAATGGTTCATATGTACTTGGGAAAACTGCTACATCTGCTGCTTTATACATTCTTTGAACATCTTTTCCATTCATATATCCTGCAAAATATACTTTTTCTCCTAATCCTAATGCATTTGCTTCTGCTTTTAACTCGTCTAACATTCCTCCCTTTCCACAAATTATCAATTTGGAGTCATGATATCCATTTAGAATTTTAGGCATTGCTGCTATTAAATGTTGTACACCTTTTTCATAAACAAGTCTACCCATAAATAATATTATTTTTTCATTATCCATTGCGTATCTTCTTCTAAAATTGTAATCTCTTTCTATTCCATTGAATAGATTTAGGTTTACTCCATTAGGTACTACATTTATTTTTTCGTATGGCAAACCAAATAATCTTTGTAATTCATTTTTCATATAGTTACTATTAACTATTACTTCTGATGCTTCATATGTTAGCATCCATTCTGTATCATTTATATATCTTTGTGTTTCGTCGTGTATCCCACTATTTCTTCCTGATTCTGTTGCATGTATTGTTGCTACAATTGGAATGTTAAATGAATTTTTTAATGTTTTTGCCGCATATGCTACAAGCCAATCATGTGCATGTATTACATCAAATTTTCCTTGCTCTGCTATTAATTCATTTGCTTTTGCAACTAAATTGAAGTTTAATTGCATTATCCAATCAATGAAATTATTTGGGTTTATCATGTAATTATCTACACGATATACTTTTACACCTTTATCATCTTCATAATATGGTGCATCTCCTTCTCTATATGTAACTACTGTTACATCATGACCATCTTTTAATAATGTTCTTGATAAGTCATATACTACTCTTGCAATACCGCCTACTACTCTTGGTGGATATTCCCATGTTAACATCAATATCTTCATTGATTATACTCCCTTTCTTTTTTCAATTTTCTTTCGTTCTAATTTTGCCATTTGTTATATTGTATACAAATTCGACAAAATTGTAAATGGTTTTTTAAAATTTTTTATTTTTTTTGAGTTTTGAGTTTTTTTATTTTTTCTCTTTAAATATTTTAAAAATAGAAAATACAGCCAATGGATTTTTCCAAAGGCTGTATTTTTTTAAAATATTATTCAAATATTTTAATTATTAACTTTCTTCACTTTTCTCAAAGATATCATCTTCTTTACTGTAAAATTGTGGATAAACTACTTGTATCCAACACCATGCTGCATAGTATGCTAATTTTATGTCGGAATCTTTAACTTTTCTTGTAGTATTTGAACATTGGACAATATTATTAAATATTTTTTCTATGGGTTTAGTTATGAATTTAAATTTTTTGTGTTCATTTATTAACTTCCATGTATAACAATATATAGCAATGTAAATTACTACAAATAAAATACTTATTATTATTTTGTCTTTAAATACTTGATTTATAAAACTAATAATAATAATACTTATTATTATTGCAAGAATATTTGTTGTAAAATCCTCTACTGCATACCGTATTTTTTTACGACTTCCGCAATTAGCACTAAATCTTGATGCTGCTCTTATTTCTTTCATATTTCTTGGTAATCTTTTATTTTTTTCAAGAAAATTCACCATCATGTGTTCTGCAGAATGTTTACTTCTTAATGAATGTGATGTACCTATATACTCATCAATCATAACCAAAATAATTTGACTCGAGAAAAAAATAAAATTTACAAAGAGTAGATAGACTAATGCGTTTTTTATCACCATTGCTAAAAGTATTAAAATGATAGTTATTAATGAAACTATGGCTAATGTTATAATTGATGCTAAAACTAAAAATTTTTTAAAAGCCTTATCATTAATATTTTTTCTAATAATAGTAAGTATAAAATCTTCATTATGTTGAATTTTTTCAATTTCTGGTTCTTCTTCGCAACTAATTGAGAATGTTCCATCATTATTATCTCTTGCTACAAAGTACTGCCTATCATTGAAATAGAACCGTATCTCATTTTCTAAACTGCTTGCTAGATCTACTGTAAGTTTGTCTGTATATTTTGATTCTTTAATAGGTTTAATAGTAATTTTCTGTTCCATATTATACCTCCATGTAAAGTAAGTTAATAGTTTCTATAATTCTTTTTAGAATTGTAGATTTATTGTATAACTTTTTTACATAAAATTCAAGTATTGAGTAGTGAAAAATCTTTATAGTTCCTGTATTTATATTTATATTAATTATCAATTTTTTAACATATTATCAAATATTTCATACGTTACTCGGTGGATCAGTGAGGCAATTACCTTCTGAAATTTAAAAAATACCATCCTTTTCAGAATGATATTTATATCGTCTGTTTGATGTCGTTCTAACAGAAAACTTTTTGGTGGAGATGAGGAGAGTCGAACTCCTGTCCACAATACCTTCCAAATAAATTTCTACAAGTTTAGTTTTTTCTTTTTTCTTCCTTTTCTAGTCACCGAAAAACAGGTTACTAGAAACGATATCTTTTTATTTTACCCACTACTCCAAAAGAAAAAGTAGCTTTGTTTCCTACTAGATAATCACTTTGTCTAGAAGCGTAGGCACTTCTAGATAAGTGTAGCTGCAACTTAAGCAGCTAAAGCATACTCATTATTATTTTCTGCGTTTATTTTATTTTCCCGTTTTTTTAAGTGGCCAACGAGAATCCACTACTTGCTATTTATTTTTCTAGTATTATGTCGAAACCATTGCATCCCCGAGTAATATTATTATACTATCTTTTGAGTTAGATTTCAATATTTTTGTACTTTATTTTTTCAGTGATGTATTATAATATTATAGATAAATCGTTATCATGATTCTGATAATTTCTATTTCACTATATTTTTATTTCTTCATATTATATTGTGGGTGATTTTTATGAATATTGTTCCTACTAATATTAATTATACTTATTCTATTTTCAGAAAAAATTTGATAGAACTAAATACTGCTTTTCCTTTTTTAAATATTCAAGTTGTTGGTAATAGTGTTATGGGGAAAAATCTTTATGTTGTAAAACTTGGTAATGGTCCAAATAAAGTTTTTTATTCTGGGAGCTTTCATGCTAATGAATGGATTTGTAGTGTTGTTTTGATGAAATTTATTGAGGATTATTGTGATGCTTTTGTTAATAAAACTTCTTTGTTTAATCAATATATACCTGATTTATTTAATTCTGCTTCAATTTATATTATGCCAATGGTTAATCCTGACGGTGTTAATTTAGTAACTGGTGCTCTACCAACATCTTCTTATGCTTATGAGAAAGTTCGTGAAATTTCTAATAGCTTTCCTGATATTCCTTTTCCTAGCCGGATGGAAGGCTAATATTAATGGTGTGGATTTTTCTAACTTCCAACATACCTTATTAATGAATCGCCTTGACTGGCAATTATTATGTTTGATCATCCTGTTTTCAAAATTTCTTCATATTCTATTTTTCCATTATTTATTGATATAGTATCACTTATTATATTTAAATGATTAAAATTAAAATGAATATATATATTTTTATCTGTATCAATTTCAATATAGTTA
>CALXJT010000053.1 GCA_944388695.1 uncultured Clostridia bacterium | reverse complement strand
ATAAATAGAGTTTTAGAACTATCTTTAAAATTTGCAGAAAAAGAAAATGCTAATAAAGATATTGTTTCTTTGATAGCATTACTCCATGACGTTGATGATTACAAATTATTTGGCATGAATAATGCTGAAAATTTAACAAATACGAAAAAGATTATGGAAGATTGTAATGTAGATAAAAACACACAAGAACAAGTATGTCTTGCTCTTAGTAATATTGGCTATAGTAAAAGATTAAAGGGATTTTGTCCGACAACTCTTGAAGGCAAGATTGTATCTGATGCGGATATGTGTGATGCTTTAGGAGCTAATGGCATTTTGCGAGTTTATACATATAGTTTGAAAAATGGAAAACCTTTTTTTAACAAAGACATATTTCCAATAGAAGATATATCAGCTGAAAAATACACAAGAAGATGTGCTGATAGTAGTGTATGCCATATATTTGAAAAAATATTAAAACTTAAAAGTTTAATGTTAACGGAATCTGGCAAGGAAGAAGCAAAATCAAGGCATCAAATTATTGTAGATTTTTTATATCATTTATTTGATGAGGAGAATGTTCCTGAGTGGACAAGATATTTAAATGAATATTTAAAAGGTAATGTAAAGTAAGTGAAATAAAATGAATACAAATTATGATTTATTAAGAAGAAAAGAAATAATAGAGATATTAGATGGGGACACAACAATAGAAGAAATTGATGGCGTTAGAATTGCGATGCCATATTTAAGTGGACCACAACTATGTGAATTATCACAAAAATTTGGATGTTATCAAGAATATTATTGGGGAAAAAGTAAAAAGCCAAACTTAAGTAGATGGCAATATTTAGATAATCTTTTAAAATATGTAATAAACGAAAATAAAACTAGTCAGTTATTATCATACATGATGAGTAAAGAAAGATTTTTAAGTACATTAAGTTCTTTAAAAAACGTAGAGGAAATTGAAAAGCAATATCAATATATTTTTCAAAGTGTTATAGATAAAATCAATTCAATTTTATATTTTGGTGGTCATGAATTGTGTATAATAAATCATCAATATATAATAAAAAAACTTGGAGTCAAAGTTGTATTAGAAACGCCTAATTTAAAAATTATTAATAAAGATTATATTAAATCTTTGGCTGAAAGAGCTATCAAGAATATTGAAGACAATGATGTTGACAGTGCTATTACAAAATCTCGAACAATATTAGAAGAAACTTTTTGTTATGTTATCGAACGAAAAGGAGAAACTCCATCAGATAGTGGTGATATAGGCAAACTTTATAAACAAGTAAAAGATTTATATAATATGCACACAGATAAAAACATGAATAAAAGAATTAATAAGTTATTATCTGGTCTTGAAAATATTGTGCAGTCTATTGCTGAAATGAGAAATAATGGAAGTGATTCTCATGGTCTTGGAAATAAAAGAATAAATATTTCTGATTATCATGCAAGATTAGCAGTAAACTCTTCTATTGCAATGGCAGAATTTATTCTTTCAGTATCTCAAAATTCAAAATAATATTTAATTAAATTATATAAAGGGTATGGGAAATTCCCATAATAGAATTTGTGTGGGAGTACAAATTCAGTGCTGGCTAGGACATAAAATTTAATTTGTACTCACACATTTTTAAAAATAAAGTTTAAAGGACTGCTCGCTTTGCAGTCCAATTTTACATATGTTAATGATACTATAAGAATGTACAAAAAAGGGAAAATAAAAATACCAATGGATAGACTTATTTTATTAGCTAATTTTTATAATATAGATGTAGACAAACTATGTGGCAAAGAATAAAATGTTTTAAATAATGGAAGCCATCAATTTCAGTTACTAATAATCCAAAAATTAAATAAGAAGGAGTTTTATCATGGAGAGCTTAAATTCTAAGATATACAAAAATTTACCTGAAGAACATAAAAAAAGAATAATAATGTACTTGACTGCTAGACAATTTAAAAATGCTGTTTTGATTGAGGAAATGACTATTGTTCCAGCTAAGAAAAATGGCTTACCTGAAAACTGCATTATATCATTTAATGACGGACTGTTAAAATTAACAGCTCGTGGGGATAAAATTGTATCGAAACATTATCCGTTTTTAGTAAATAAGTCTTTTGCATGTGAAGTTTATTTAAAGTTTTTACTTTTAGAAAATAATATAACATTTAATGATTTAAAAGGAAAAAGTGGCCATGATCTTTTAATGCTATACAATAAACTTCCTTTAATTATACGTCAAACTTTATTAAAATTTCTACAGAATAAAGGCACTCCAAGCAATGAAAGCTTAATTACTAAACTTAAAAGTGTATCTCAAGCTTTTATTCAATGGCGTTACATTTACGAAAAATTTGATGGAATATCAGCTGATTTTTGCTTTTTAAACGTATTTTGTGATTTTTTAGATATATATTGCCAGAAAACAATATTAGAAAAATATAAATATGATGTTAATTTGGATATAAGGTAATATAGCGCATTATACATAAAAAAATGAACTAATTATTGTAGATGATATTACATTATAAACACGCACATAAGAAAAAATCATTCAAACTATAATGTCATTGTAGTAACACACTACGATATTGGCAGAGCCAATAACATTATTTCATTTATAACATAACCATAATCAAATACTAAAACACAAAAAAAATGTTGCTTTTACCGTAAAAAGATGCTAAAGTATTTAAAAAATTACATAGGTGTTTACTGATTTCGGAGGAGGAGGACTTGGATAAATCCCCCTCTTTTTACTAATTTATATAATAACTAGTGTAATTTTAAGGGCATTGGAGGTTTGATTATGAATTTAGTTTTAAGTGGTCCAAGTGGAGCTGGAAAAGGAACTATTACCGAATTATTATTGAATAGTGATGGATTCAAAAAATTTACTACCTGTACTACTAGAGAACCGAGGGAGGGTGAAAAAAACGGATTTGACTATTTTTTTATGACGGAAAAACAATTCCAAGATTATCTAGATAAAGGTGAAATGTTTAATGTAAAAGAATATGGTGGTTATCGATATGGAAGCTTTGAACGTGACATGGATAATATAGCTACTGATTCTATAGTAATATTCCAATTGACTCCAGACAGGGGTTTAGAAATGAAGAGAAAAAATCCAAACACATGTTTAATATTAATTCTTCCGCCATCAGCATCAGATCTTAACATAAGAAGAAAAAATCGCTCAACAAAAAGAATTAATGATGATTTGATAAACTTAGAGGTTGCTAAACATTACGACTATGTAATTATAAATGATGATATTAAAACGTGCGTCTTAGAAGTTTTAGGATGTTTAAAAAGATTTTCAACACAAACACAATCTTATGCAGATATACGCGAAAAAAATATCCAATTAATTAAAAATTTTATAATTGATTTAAAAAAAAGTAATTTGACATCACAGGTCGAAAATACATTTAGTGGAAAAGTTGCCGAAAATTGGGATAGCAAAGCTAGGTTTGTTGTATATCATGGCACAAAAAATCCAATAGTTAACGAAGTAATGAGTAATATCAAGAACGGCATGAAAGTAGCTGATATAGGATGCGGGACAGGTAAGCTTATTGAAAAAATGGATAAAAAAACAAATAATTGTGAATTTATTGGAATTGATATAAGTGACGATATGATTACTAATGCTCAGAAAAGAATTTTGACAGGTCACAACGAAGCAATCTTTATTAATAGGGATTTTATGATATACGATTTTGAAAGTAAATTTGATATTATAATATTTAGTTATGTCTTGCATCATTTATCAAATCCTGTAGAAGCATTAAAAAAAGCTAAGAAAATATTGGCCCCGGATGGAAGGATTTTATTTTCAGTTCCAGGAAGTGATTATTTAAAAGAAACTTTTTACTCAAATGAGTTAGCCGGAAGGTTTTCATTGAGCGAAACAGATGATATAGTTGATATGGCTGGCCTTTATCCAATATCTGCTTGTAGAAATAGATTTTCAATGACTTTCAATACTTATGAAATGTTTTTGCAATATCTAAAAAGCATAGGAACTTATCAAAAGATAAATGATTACTCCGATGGAAAATGGAGCGAGGATTTCAACAGTAAAATAATGAGTAGATTTAATACCACAGATTTTATAACGGGTGAATACTTGACTTATAATTGTGTAAAAAAAGAAAATGTTTTGACGAGGAGGTTGAAATGATTATATATAGCAATTCTATAAAAGGATTTCAAGCGGATACAACACAAGGAATCGCCAATATTTTAAACAATTCATTAAAAGAAAAACTTCATAGATCTTCTGGTCACTCTGAAGTGGATTCTTGGAATCTCTCATTAAAATATTTTTCTGAAATTTTAGAAAAGTGTGACATTGATTCAGCGTGTACAATTACATTGGAATACAATTTACCTATGACTTCAAAAAGAATTGATTTAATGTTATCAGGATACGATAAAGATCACATAGAGACTCTATTAATTTTTGAATTTAAACAATGGAGTGAAATATATAATGTGGATGACAGTAATTTTTTGGTGGAAACTATTATCAACAAAGGAATACGCCGAGTTGTACATCCGGCTTATCAAGTATGGTCTTATTTTTCACTGTTTAAGGATTATAATAAATACATTCAAGATAATAACGTAATAATTAAGCCTGCTGTTTTATTACATAATTATATTTTAAGAGAAAATGATATATTATTGGATCCTAAATATAGCGACTTTAATGATTATGTTGAAATATTTGGAAAAAATACAGAAAAAAAATTGTTAGATTTTATAAAAGATAATCTAGCATATAGAGACGATGGATATATTATAAAAAAAATTGAAGAGTCGCAGTTAAATCCGTCCAAAAAGTTGCAAAACGAAATAAATTCGTTGATTGTTAAAAACAATTATTTTAAATTAATAGATGAACAAATGGAAGTGTATGACAAAATAATTTCTTTAGAAGAAAATGGTAAAAAAAATGTGATTATTGTAGAAGGAAATCCGGGGACTGGAAAGTCAGTTATTGCCATAAATTTGTTGAATTATTTTCTTAACTCTGCAAAAAAATGTCAATATGTTTCAAGAAATACAGCACCAAGAGTTGTCTATTCTTATAAATTACAAAATAGTATGAAAAAAAGTAGCATTGATAATTTATTTAAATCATCTGGATGTTATACAGAAACTTTACCAAACGCTTTTGATGTTTTAATTGTTGATGAGGCTCATTGCTTGACGGAAAAATCTGGCCTATTTAATAACTATGGAGAAAATCAAATAAAGGAAATTGTTACTTCAGCAAAAACATCTATTTTCTTTATTGATGAAAAACAAAGAGTACATTATAATGACATTGGGACAATTGATAATATTGAAAAAATTGCAAAAAGTTGCAATGCTGAAATTACTAGGCTTGCACTAAACTATCAGTTTAGATGTAATGGTTCAACTGAATATCTAGAGTTTGTTAATTATATTCTAGGGATCAGCCAAAATTATAGTCTTGGAAAAATCAATTATGATCTTAAGATTGTTGATTCCCCAGAAGAGCTGTTAAAACTTATAAAAGAAAAAAACAGCGGCGCTTTATCTCGAGTGGTAGCAGGTTACTGTTGGAATTGGAACAAAAAGGAGCTTAATAATCCAGCTTTCCATGATATTAAAATTGGAAATTTTAGTATGAGCTGGAACTTAGGACAATCTCAAACGTTTGCTATCGATGACTCTATTAATGAAGCAGGATGTATTCATTCTGTACAAGGATTAGAATTTGATTATGTCGGAGTTATTATTGGAAAAGATTTACAATATCAAGACAATAAAGTAATAGCGTGCTACGAAAACCATGGTTCGGCAGACCCGTCATTTAAAGGTATAAAAAAGCTTTATAAAGAAGACCCAGAAAAAGCGGAAAAAATTGCAAGTAATTTAATAAAAAACGCTTATAGAGTATTACTGACAAGAGGTATAAAAGGATGTTACATTTATTGTGAAGATGAAAATTTAAAAAACTTTTATAAACAAGAGATTAAAAAAATAACATGTTAAATTCTTTTCTATGATATAATAGTAAAGAAAAAATTTTTGGAAGGGATGATGGTAAATGAAAAAATATAATGTGATCGTGATTTTTAACGAAGATCTCACAAAAACATTAATGTGTAAAAGAACAAAAAATCCTTATATAGGTATGTATAACTTAGTTGGTGGAAAAATTGAGAAAGATAATGATGGATTAAATGAAGCTTACCGAGAATTACAAGAAGAAACTTCTATTAGTAAAAATGATGTCTCTCTTATACATTTTATGGACCTTAAATACAATGTTTTTGATAAGCTCATAGAAGTTTATTATGGGATATTAAACAAGGAAGTAGTTTTAATAGAGGAAGTAAATAAACTTGAGTGGGTCGATATTAACGATAACTTTTTCGACATGAAGAAATATGCTGGAGAAGGAAACATTGGTCATATTATTGAAGAAATTAAAATAAGTTTGAAAAGTAACTAATTTATAACGAAAAAATCGCTAGTTTAATCTATGAAAAAACAGCGATTTTTTTATTTAAGCATATTTCTTTTTCCTAACAAAGCCGCATCATATCTAGGATATTTAGATTTATCGAACTTTTCTAAATTAGGTCTTAATAATCGAAATAACTCTTTCAATTCCTTTAATATTTCCTCTCGGCTAATTTCCTCGTTATAAAATTCTGGATGTTCTATTTTATCAATTAAATCAGCACAAATATTTTTACATTCTAGTGCATTATTTCTTCTAGTATCAATATCGTCTAATACATCAAAATAAAATCTTTGATAATCTTTTAAAGCTAACTGGTAATCCCTTACTGAACGATTATCAGAAGCATCACGTCCAAAATTAATTTCATAATCAGAATAACCAGCCAATTTCATAAGATCTACTAAACTTAAATTTAAAACTTCTGCAATAGATTTTAGTACTAAGACGTTTGGCTTTTGTCGTTTACCAGCCTCTAGTCTTGATATTTCTGCATTATTAGTATTTGTAGCTTTCGCTAATTGTCTTTGTGATAACCCTAATCTCTCTCTTGTTTCTCTAATTAAATTTCCTAATTCGTTTGATTTTTTTTCCATGAAAAACACTCCTTTTTCATTTGATGTACTAAGTGTAACACAAAATGTTACAAAAATCAACATTTTTGTAATTATGCTGCTGACAAATGTAACGAAAGGCGTTATATTATACTCGACAATTAATTATTAATTGTCATTGCTCTTTGACAATTTAGTAGAGTTGGATATGCGACCGAGATTCTGCCGACTCTTTAAACAAATGCAACTGGTCTACGCGAATCCCTATTGGCACGGGAGTTGTAGGTAATCTAAAACCTTCCTTAGATGTACGAGAAGTCGTAAAAATTGTACATATATCCTAAAAGGGAGTTGTGGGTGAAGCTAAAACCCTCCATAGGTAAACTCGCTTTCGTGTAAAAAAAAAAAAAAAAAGGGGGGAAAATTATAAAATATGACACGTTATTAAATATAGTATCAAAACCTTGGCTTAACACCGAAGATTTAAGAATACTTCTACAGTGTGGTAAAGACAAAGCGATACAAGTAAGGCAAAACATTGAAAATAATATACTTGCTAAAGGTTTCTATTTACCACAGGGAAAAATAAAATATGTTCCGACTCAAGAAGTATTAAGCTATTTAGGATTAGATATTCGATTTATTTATCAAATGGCAGAAATTGAAAGTAACTATGCGAGAAAGGAAGAAGAAAAAAATGCCACAATATCAAGATAAGAAAACAAAACTTTGGAAATATCGAGTTTATCTAATAGATGAATTTGGAAGAAAAAAGCAAAAGGAAAAACGAGGTTTTAAAACAAAAAAAGAAGCAAAACTTGCTGAAGAAAAGCTTGTTCAAGAAAATGAGAAAAGAATTCAAGATAGAGAAAAGTTAAAAAATTGTATATCATTTTCTCAATTAACAAAAGAATATTTAGAGTACAAACATTTAAAACTCAAAATAAATGCTTATAAAACAATTGAAAGCAGAATAAGGGTGCATATCACACCATATTTTGAAAAATTTGAAAATATTCACGATATTCTTCCAGCAGATTATATAAACTGGCAAATAGAAATAGATAAGAAGGTAAAATCCTTTAACTATAAATCATCATTGCATACTGCATTTGTAAATCTATTAAATTATGCAATGGACTTTCATGGATTAAAGGAAAATGTAGCAAGTAAAATCAAGAATTTTTCAAACAAAACTTCACATTCTCAAAATATAAATTATTGGGACTATGAGGAATATCAAAATTTTATAAATGGAGTTGATGATGCATTGTATCACTTATTATTTGAAGTATTGTATTTTACAGGATTAAGAATTGGAGAGTGTTTAGCACTAACTTGGAATGATTTACAACAGGACTACCTAAATATCAATAAAACTCTTACCAGAGTATATGAAGATAATAAAAAAATATTAAATTCTCCGAAAACTACATCATCAAATAGACAAGTGAAACTAGATCTTGTTACTTTACAGCATTTATTAAAGTATAAAGAAAAACAAAAAAAGAAAATTCACTTTAAAAATGATTGGTTTATATTTGGCGATTTAAAATCTTTATCTACTACAACAATTGATAGAAAGAAGAACTACTATTGTGAAAAAACTCACACAAAAAAAATAAGAATACATGATTTTCGACACAGTCATGTATCCTTACTAATCTCAAACGGAGTTCCTATCACAGTCATTCAAAAAAGATTAGGACACTCCAATTCTTCTATAACACTTAAAATATACGCTCATATGCTAAAACAAGATGAAGATAAAGCTATTTATACAATAAATCGTATAAGGGCTTCTTAAGGGCATTTTAAGGGCGATTAAGAAGAAAATATAAATCAATCCCCGTACTTACGGGGAATTGTAAACAATTTGGAGCGAGTGTCGTAGTTATCTACAACTCTTTTCCAATAACGAAAGAGTACATATAATCTTCCGTTGTTAATAATATTTTAGCACAAATTTTCTTTAATGTCTCGAAAAAATCAATATTTTTTGATAAAATATTTTTATATTTTGTAGTTTGGGGGAATAATAATGACTAAAATAAAATCATTTTCAACTAATAATGGAGATATGTTCTATATTAAGCATAATAGTGATAATTTTACTATTATAGATTGCTGTATGGATGATTATAACAAAAATTCAATATTAAATGAACTTATTGAAGAAAGCAAATATAAGAGTATAATAAGATTAATTTCCACTCATCCTGATGATGACCATATTCGCGGATTAAAGTATTTATCAGAAAACTTTACTATACCTAATTTTTACTGTGTTAAAAATAAGGCAATCAAAGAAGAACAAACAGATGATTTTAAAAAATATTGCGAATTTAGAGATTCAGATAAAGCATTTTATATTTATAAAGATTGCAAAAGAAATTGGATGAATCAGTCTAATGAAGAACGAGGGAGTTCTGGAATAAATATAAAATGGCCTGATGAAAATAATTCATATTTCAAAGATGCTCTAAAAAAAGCTGAAGATGGAGATAATCCAAATAATATATCTCCTATCATAACTTATACATTACAAGATGGTATTAAAGTATATTGGTTCGGAGATTTGGAAATGGATTTTATGAATAATATTAAGGATAATGTCGATTGGACAAAAGCTGATATTGTTTTTGCTTCACATCATGGTAGAAGTAGTGGAAGAATACCTAATGAAATCTTAGAAAAAATATGCCCTAAAATTGTAATAATTGGTGAAGCACCTAGCGAAAATTTAGATTATTATACTGGTTATGACAC
Source organism: uncultured Clostridia bacterium (assembly GCA_944388695.1). Taxonomy (GTDB): domain Bacteria; phylum Bacillota; class Clostridia; order TANB77; family CAG-508; genus CAG-269. Next base: position 423 of record CALXJT010000053.1, on the reverse strand, counting down.
AATTACACAGAATACTGCAAAAGACATATTAATTGAATGTGGAGATAGTACTGCTGATTTTTATGTAAGTAATCAAAATTATAAAACCGTACCATCATGTTTAAAATTTATAGTGGGGAAAAATATAGATGGTTATACTTATATAGGGAGTTTAGAATATAATGAATAATTATGGATTTAGAATAAATAAGTACCTAAAAATCTCTCTAATAATAGGTATAATAGATTTATTGACTTTTTACATTATTGGTAAAATATTTGATTATCTTCAAGTATTTAATGCTATAATGAGTAATTGGAAATATATATCACTATTTATTGCAAGTATTTTATTAATTGTTTATTTTATTGATATATTTATTTTCTATGATAGGAAAAGAAAATATAGATTTTTATTAATATTTAAAGAACCTTTTAGGGTAT
>CALXJT010000052.1 GCA_944388695.1 uncultured Clostridia bacterium | reverse complement strand
ATCTTACAATAACTTTTAAAATACAATTAAAATCTATTTACTTTTACTAGAATAGAATTTACTTTTTTAATTTACTATTATAAAAAATATATAAAAAATATTATAAAAAATATTGACAATTGAACAATCATTCAACTATAATATATATAAAGTTGAACAATCATTCAACTAAAATAAAAAGCTAATATAAAAATTAGACAAAATTTTAAATATAATTAATCAGAATTTTATAAAAAATATATTTAAAGCTAAAAAATATATATAAAAATACATAACTAAATAAATAACATAAAAATAAAGGAGGAAGATATATGTCGAAAAATGAATTCGTATGTGATTGTAATATAATCCACGAAGATATAGTAAATAAAACATTAAAAAGCATGCCAGACCAAGATTTATTTAATGAATTAGCAGAATTTTTTAAAATTATAGGAGATGTAACAAGAACAAAAATATTATTTGCACTAGATCAAAACGAAATGTGTGTATGTGATATAGCAAATGTATTAGGCATGAGTAAATCATCTATATCACATCAATTAGCATTATTAAGAAAAAATGGAATAGTAAAACACAGAAAAGAAGGAAAAGAAGTATACTATACATTAGATGATGAACATGTAAAGCAAGTATTTGAAGTAGGAACAGAGCATATAGAACATAAGAAATTAGAAAATCAGGATAAATAGAAATAAAAAGAGTTTATAGGTAGAACCAATTTAAAAACCTAAATACATATAAAGGGATGAAGTAAAATGATAATTAAATTTAAAATAAAAGGATTAGATTGTGCAAATTGTGCGGCAGAATTAGAAAGGTCAATTCAAAAAATAGAAGGAATATCAAATGCAAGTATAAGTTTTATGACAGAAAGAATGGAAATAGAATTTGAAGAAGCTAAAAAAGAAGAAATAATGAAAAAAATGAAAAAAGTAATAAAAAAAGAAGAGCCAGATGTAGAAATAGAAGAAATATAGAGAGATATAATAGAAAATTCATATCAAAAGAACATAAAAGAAAGGGATGAATAATTATGAAGAAAAAAGCAATAAAAATAATAATCGCACTAATATTATATCTACTCGCAATAATTATAAAATTTGAAAACGAATTAATAAATGATATAATTTTTATAGTGAGTTATATCATAGTAGGATTTGAAATACTAAAAAAAGCAATAAGAAATATATGTAGAGGAAAAGTATTTGACGAAAACTTTCTAATGGCAGTTGCAACATTAGGTGCGTTTGGAATAGGAGAATATCCAGAAGCAGTAGCAGTAATGTTATTCTATCAAATAGGAGAATTATTTCAAAGTTATGCTGTTGACAAATCAAGAAAGTCAATATCAAGTTTAATGGATATAAGACCAGATTATGCAAATATTGATAAAAACGGAAAATTAGAAAAAGTAAATCCAGAAGAAGTAAAAATAGGAGAAATAATAGTAGTTAAGCCAGGAGAAAAAATACCATTAGACGGAAAAGTAGTAGAAGGAAAATCAACACTTGATACAAAAGCATTAACAGGAGAATCCTTACCAAAAGAAGTAGAAGAAGGAGAAGACGTTTTAAGTGGATGTATAAATATAAATGGAGTTATAAAAATCAAAGTAACAAAAGGATATGGAGAATCAACAGTAAGTAAAATATTAGATTTAGTAGAAAATGCAAGTAATAAGAAATCAAAATCAGAAAATTTTATAACAAAATTCGCAAAATATTATACACCAATAGTTGTAATAGTAGCAGTAATATTAGCAATAGTTCCACCATTAATCATAAAAGGAGCAACATTTTCAGAATGGGTATATAGAGCATTATCATTTTTAGTAGTATCATGCCCATGTGCGTTAGTAATATCAATACCATTAAGCTTTTTTGGAGGAATTGGAGGAGCATCTAAAATAGGAATATTAATAAAAGGAAGTAACTATTTAGAAGCATTATCAAACACTGAAATAGCAGTATTTGATAAAACAGGAACACTTACAAAAGGAGTATTTGAGGTACAAAAAATACATGGAGAAGGAATATCAGAAGAGGAATTATTAAAAATAGCAGCATATGCAGAAAATTATTCAAACCACCCAATTTCAAAGTCAATAAAAGAAGCATATAAAAAAGAAATAGACGAAAAGAAAATAACAGATTCACAAGAATTATCAGGACTAGGAATTAAAGCTAGAATTGAAGATAAAGAAGTTCTAGTTGGAAATGAAAAACTAATGAAAGAAAACAAAATAGAATACACAAAATGTAATGAAATAGGAACAATTCTATATATAGCAATTAACCAAAAATTTTCAGGATATATATTAATATCAGATAAAATAAAAGAAGATGCTAAAAAGACAATAGAAGAATTAAAGAAAAATAACATAAAACAAACAGTAATGCTTACAGGAGATAAAAAAGAAGTAGGAGAATATGTAGCAAAAGAAATAGGAATAGACAAAGTATATACAGAATTACTGCCAGATGGAAAAGTAGAAAAAGTAGAAGAATTGCTAAAAACAAAAACAGAAAAAGGAAAACTTGCATTTGTAGGGGATGGAATAAATGATGCACCTGTACTTACATTAGCAGATATAGGAATTGCGATGGGAGGATTAGGGTCAGATAGTGCAATAGAAGCAGCAGATATAGTAATAATGACAGATGAACCATCAAAAATAATAAGTGCCATAAAATTATCTAAAAAAACTATGAGAATAGTTAAAGAAAATATAGTTTTTGCAATCTCTATAAAAATATTAGTTTTAATATTAACAGCATTTGGATTATCAACTATGTGGGAAGCAGTATTTGCAGATGTTGGAGTTTCAATTATTGCAATTATAAATTCTTTAAGAATGTTAAAAACAAAAGATATATCTTAATATAAATTAAATATGTATTTAAATTTTAAAAATAAATATAATGTAGATATCATAAAATAATCTACATAAAAAAATAGGGAGGTAAAAAAATGAAAGATACAACAATAAAAGTAAAAGGTATGATGTGTGAAGGATGTGAAAACAGAATTAAAAATGCATTAGGAGAAGTAGAAGGAATAAAAGAAGTAGAAGCAAATCACAATACAGGTCTAGTAAAAATAACATCAACAGATGAAGTAAAAAAAGAAGAGATGGAAGAAACTATAGAAGATATAGGCTTTGAAGTAGAAAAGGAAGGATAGATATGAAAAATATAATACTATCAATAGAAGGAATGACTTGTAGTGCATGTTCAAATGGGCTTGAAAAATATCTAAATAAGCAAGATGGTATAAAACAAGCATCAGTCAATTTAGTAATGGCAAATGCAAGTATAGAATATGACGAAAAGAAATTAGACATAGATAAATTAAATGAATTTGTAAAAAAAGCAGGCTTCAAAAGTTTAGGAGAGTTCAAAGAAATAAAAACAGAAAGTAAAAGCAAAAAAGAAAAAGTAAAATTTATAATATTTACAATATTAGCAATCATATTTATGTACATATCAATGGGTCATATGATTAATCTGCCAACACTAAAAATAATAGATGTAAATCAAAATCCTATAGGTTACACAATATGTTCTTTTATCTTTGCAATATTATTTATAATTTATGGATTTGATATAATAAAAAACGGATATAAAAACTTAATACATAAAACACCGAATATGGATACACTTGTAGGAATAGGAGTATTAAGTAGTTTATTATACAGTATATATAATATGGTATTAATTATTAGAGGAAATAATTCAGCAATTCATCATTTATATTTCGAATCAGTTGCAATGGTAATATATTTTGTGAAACTAGGTAGATATTTAGATGGAATAAGTAAAGACAAAACCAAAGAAGCAATCCAAAAACTAGTAAAAATAACACCAGAACAAGCAACTATCAAATTAGAAGGAAAAGAAAAAACAGTAACAATTGATGAAGTACATAAAGGAGATATTGTAGTCAGTAAGCCAGGTGAAAGAATTTCAGTTGATGGAGAAATAGTAGAAGGAAAAGCACATTTAGATGAATCTTTCATAACAGGAGAGAGTAAACCTATAGCCAAAGGAATAGGTGAAAAAGTAGTAGCAGGAAGTATAAATTATGATGGATATATAGAATATAAAGCAGAAAAGATAGGAAAAGAATCAACAATTTCAGAAATAGTAAAACTTGTAGTAGAAGCAAGTAACACAAAAGCACCAATAGCAAAAGTAGCAGATAAAGTTTCAAGCTATTTTGTACCAATAGTTATAATAATAGCAATATTAACATTTATGGCATATTTAATATTAGGATATAGTTTTGCCGATAGTTTAATCGTATTTGTAACAATATTAGTTGTAGCATGTCCTTGTAGTTTAGGTTTAGCAACACCACTTGCAATTGTAGTTGCAGAAGGATTATGTGCAAATAACGGAATATTAGTAAAGAAAAGCGAGATACTAGAAAATGCACAAAAGGTAGATACTATAGTATTTGATAAAACTGGAACATTAACATATGGAATTCTAAAAATATCAGAAATAAAAAATTATAGTGATTTAGAAACCAATAAATTATTACAACTTATAGGAAGTATAGAAAGTAAATCAACACATCCAATAGCAAAAGCTTTTACAAAATATTTAGAAGAAAACAAAATACAAAAATTAGAAGTAAAAGAATTCGGAAATGTAAGTGGATATGGAATTATAGGAAAAGTAGACAATCAAAAGATGATAATAGGAAATGCAAAAATATTAGAAAGCTATAACATAGAAAATAAATATGAAAAAGATGAACAAGAAATAGCAAAAAAAGGCAGTAGTATAGTATATGTAGTACAAAATAATAATATAATTGCATTAATAGGCGTAAATGATATTGTAAGAAAAAATGCAAAATCAGTAATAGAAAAATTAAACCAAAATAAAATAAATACAATAATGCTAACAGGAGATAATAAAGAAACAGCAGAAAAAATAGCAGAAGACTTAAAAATAACAGAAGTAATTTCAAACGTATTACCATCAGAAAAAACAGAAATGATAAAAAAACTAAAACAAGAGAACAAAAATGTAATGATGTGTGGAGATGGAATAAATGATAGTCCGGCACTTGCGACAGCAGATATAGGAGTAAGCATAAAGAGTGGAACAGACATAGCAATGGATTCAGCAGATGTAATACTTACAAAAAATGATTTAGAAAGTATTATAAAATTAATAAATATCAGTAAAAACACAATAAAAATAATAAAAGAAAATTTATTTTGGGCATTTTTCTATAATACATTAATGATACCAATTGCTATGGGGATATTAAAACCAATAGGAATATCAATTAATCCAATGATAGCAAGTCTTGCAATGGTATTAAGTAGTTTAACAGTAATAGCAAATACATTAAGATTAAATAATAAAAAAATAGTTGAAAAGTAAATTGAATTAAAAATCAATAAAAAACAATGGAAAAATAAATAAACTAAAAATCAATGAAAAGGCAAATGAAAAGTAATTGAAAAATAATTAAACTAAAAATTAATAAAAAAGCAATTGAAAATAATTGAAATAATAAAGAATAATAAAAAAGTTGTAACAATATTTAGATAAGTTTATTTAACTTAAAAAAATACAACTTTTTTATTATATAGAAATTTATATGATATAATAACAATGTAAAATAGGTTATGAGTAACCCTCTTTAAAACCTAAATATATAAATAAGGAGAGAAAAAAATGAAAGTATTATTAGTAAATGGAGGACCACATAAAAATGGTTGTGTAAACACAGCTTTAGAGGAAGTATCAAAAACATTAAATGAAGAAGGAATAGAAACAGAAATTTTTTGGATAGGCACAAAACCAATAGCAGGATGTATAGCATGTAAAACATGTGTAAAAACAGGAAAATGTGTATTTGATGATGTAGTAAATGAATTTGTAGAAAAAGCAAAAGAAGCGGATGGATTTATATTTGGAAGTCCAGTACATTATGCAGGAGCAACAGGAGCAATTACATCATTTATGGATAGAGTATTTTATTCAGCATTTAATGGAGGAAAAGGAGATATATTCTTATTTAAACCAGCTGCAACAGTAATATCAGCAAGAAGAGCAGGTACAACTGCAACATATGACCAATTAAATAAATATTTTGGTATTAATCAAATGCCAATTATTTCATCAAGATACTGGAACATGGTACATGGAGGAACACCAGAAGAAGTAAAAAAAGACGAAGAAGGAATGCAGATTATGAGAATTTTAGGAAGAAATATGGCATATTACTTAAAATGTATTGAAGCAGGAAAAGAAAAAGGAATAGAATTACCAAAACAAGAACAAATAAATTTCACAAATTTTATAAGATAAAAGCAAAAAAATGTGATATAATATCCTAAATCTTAAATAAGGTAGGAAGTATAAATGGAAAAATATTATTTAGAAAAATTAGAATATAATAAAATATTAGAAAAATTACAAACATTTTGTAAAACATATCTTGGAAAAGAAGAAGTAAAAAAATTACAACCATATACAAAAGAAGAAAAGGTAAAAGAAAAATTAAAAGAAACTGATGAAGCAATAAATATGATATATAAAACTGGAAATATTGCAATATCAGAAATAGCAGATAATACGGATGGAATAAATATCCTAAAAGCAGAAGGAGTATTATCTGCTAAAAAAATACTAGAAATAGTCCAAGTTTTAAAAGTATCAGAAACACTAAAAAAATATTTTCAAAAAGAATATATAAATAATCAAGATTTTTTAACACTATCAGAACTATTTAATAATTTATACACAAATAATAATATAGTAGAAAAAATATCAAAAAGCATAATAGATGAAGAAACAATAGCAGATGAAGCATCTCCAGAACTACATAGTATAAGAAAGAAAAAAATAAAAATAACAGGTCAAATTAGAGAAAAATTAAACACAATAATACATTCATCACAATATGCAAAAAAAATCCAAGAAAATGTAATAACAATTAGAAATAACAGATATGTAATACCAGTTAAAGAAGAATATAAGCAAGATGTAAAAGGATTTATACATGACATATCAAGTACAGGTTCAACAGTATTTATAGAACCAATATCAGTACTAGAAATGAATAATGAAATAAACAGATTAAAAATAGAAGAAAATCAAGAAATAGAAAAAATATTACAAGAAATAAGTCAAACTCTATATCCATATATAAATGAAATAGAAAAAGACATAGACTTAATAGGAAAAATAGATTTCATATTTGCAAAAGCAGAATATGCAAAATCAACAAAGTCGAACATACCAAAAATATCAGAAAAAAAAGAAATAGAACTAAAAAATGCAAGACATCCACTAATAGAAGAAGAAAAAGTAGTGCCAATATCATTAACATTAGGAAAAGAATTTCAAACACTTCTAATAACAGGACCAAACACAGGAGGAAAAACAGTTACATTAAAAACAGTTGGATTACTAAATGCTATGGCATCAAGTGGACTAGCTATACCAGCAGACAATACAACAAGTATACATGTTTTTGACAATATATATGCAGATATAGGAGATGACCAAAGTATATCAGATTCATTAAGTACATTTTCATCACATATGAAAAATATAGTAAACATATTAAAAAATGCAACAGAAAATTCATTAGTATTAGTAGATGAGCTTGGTTCAGGAACAGACCCAATAGAAGGAGCAGAACTTGCAATAAGTATATTACAGGAATTAGAAAGTAGAAAAATACTAACAATTGCAACAACACATTATCCAGAACTAAAAAAATATGCATTAACAACTGATGGATTCGAGAATGCTTCTGTAGCATTTAATATAGAAACACTAACACCAACATATAAACTATTAGTAGGAGTTCCAGGAAGAAGTAATGCATTTGAAATTAGTCAAAAACTAGGACTAGACGAAAATATAATAAAAAATGCAAAAGAAAGAATTAATAAAAATGAAATACATTTTGAAGAAATTCTAAAAAACATATATGATGACAAAGAAGAAATAGAAAAAGAAAAAGAAATAATAAAAACACAGCTAGAAGAAGCAAATAAAATAAATGAAAAAGCCAAAACAGAATATATTCAGATAGAAGAAAAAAAGAATAAAATTCTAGAAAAAGCAAAACACGAAGCAAGAAACATGTTATTGGAAGCAAAAGAAGAAATAAATGAAGTAATGAAAAATATAGAAAATGCTAAAAATAGTAAAGAACTAAACAATACAAGAAACAAAATAAATGATAAAATAAAAGGAATCTCAAAAAATACTCGAGGAATAGAAAAAAATACAGAGCAAGAAGAAATAAAACCAGAAGACATTCAAATAAATCAAGAAATGTATATAAAATCATTTGGACAAAATGGAATAATACTATCAAGACCATCAAAAAATAAAGAAGTAATGGTTCAAATAGGTAGCATGAAACTAAATGTACCAATAAATCAATTACAAAAAATCAAAGAGAAAACAAAAAAATCTTCAACAATAAGCTATTCAAGCATAGCAAAAGCAAAAAATGCACACACAGAAATAAATATAATAGGTTTTACTGTAGAAGAAGCAAGACAAGTAGTAGAAAAATTTTTAGATGACAGCAGTTTAGCAAATTTAAAAACAGTAAGAATAGTTCACGGAAAAGGAACAGGAAAATTAAGAGACGGAATACACCAGATATTAAGAAAAAATCCACATGTAGAAAATTTTAGATTAGGAACATATGGTGAAGGAGAAATGGGAGTTACAATAGTAGAGTTAAAAAATTAGAAATAAATAAAAAGTTAAAAAAGATAGAAGTTATGATAATGTAAAGATTGAGTAAAATAGTAAAAACAAAATGAAAATAAAAAAATTTAGAAAATAAAAAATTTATAGGTAAAAAACCTAAATATAAAAAACAAGGAGAAGAACGTATAACTTGCATAAAATAGGTAAATACGGAGATAAAACAATGGATATAGAAAAGATAAAAAAAGCAAACACAAAAATTTTAGGAAAAACAATAGAATATTATGAAAAGATTCCATCAACACATTTGCTAGCAAAAGAAGAAAAAAAACAAGAATTAAAAAATGAAATAGAAAACAGGAATGGAAAAATATGGATAGCGGATACTCAAACAGCAGGAATAGGAACAAAAGGAAGAAAGTGGTATACAGGAATAGGAAAAAATATAGCAATTACAATACTAGTAAAACCTAAATGTACTATGAAAGATATAGAAGGAATAACAGTAAAAATAGCTCAAAGTATTCAAAAAGTAATAGGAGAATTATACCAAATACAATTAAATATAAAAGAGCCTAATGACCTTATGTATAATAATAAAAAGTTAAGTGGAATATTAACTGAAGTAAATACAATAGGTGAAAAAATAAATTATATATTAATTAGTATAGGAATGAATGTCAATGAGGAATATTTTGATGATGACACAAAAAATATAGCAACATCTTTAAAAATAGAGTTAGAAAAAGAATGTTCTAGGGAAGAAATAATAGTTAGAATATTAGAAAATTTAGAAAATACTGTGATAGGAAATATAACATAAAAATAAGATTGAAAAAATAAACAAATATTTATGATAAATAAATTAAAGAAATAATATATTATAGTCAAAAATAAATAAGCAAAGAAATGATATATTATATAATCAAAAAAATAAAACATAGGAAACTATATTGTAAAAAAATAAATAATTTATATATTATAATAAAAAAATTAAACAAATTTAATAATTTTAAAAGAGGATACCTTATCAAATATTACAAGGCATCCTCTTTTAAAATTCTAATCTAAATAAAGGTTATTCCAAATTCAAAAAACTATCTAAAGCTAACTTTATCATATTATTCAAGCCTTTTTCACGCTCATCAGCAGTTGCAACTTCTTTAACAAAATCAGAATCAACAACACTCATAAGACAAGCAGCATCTTTGCCTAATAATTTAGCAACATAAAATAATGCAAAGGCTTCCATTTCAGCTCCACAAGGTTTAAAATCATCTGGTATACGACTCATAAATTGTGATTTATCAGTCATATACACATCAAAGCATTCTGTACAAATTGTATCACCAACAACAATATGAACATTATTTTCCAAAGCAGTATTATAAATACAATCATTCAATTTTTCAGAAGCATAAGCAACATGAGTATCTTCATTATTCAAAGTCAAGGCAAAATTACTTTCAGAAAAGACACGTTTAGATAAAATAATATCAAACAACTTAAGTTCAGGCAAATATCCGCCACAAGAGCCAATTCTAATAATATTTTGAACATCATAAAATTTATAAAGTTCATAACAATAAATTCCCATACTAGGAATTCCCATCCCCGAAGCCATCACAGTAACTTCTTTTCCTTTATATTTTCCAGTATAAGCAAGAGCACCTCTAACATTATTTACAAGTCTATAATCTTCCAAAAAATTTTCAGCAATATATTTAGCCCTAAGAGGATCACCAGGCATTATAACAGTTTTTGCAATATCTCCAACATTTGCTTCATTATGTGGTGTAGACATATAAATTACCTCCTTAAATAAAATATATATCATATTATACCATAAATAAAAAACATAATACAATCTTT
>CALXJT010000051.1 GCA_944388695.1 uncultured Clostridia bacterium | reverse complement strand
GGCCGTTCAACCTCTCAGTCCGGCTACTGATCGTTGACTTGGTAGGCCGTTACCCCACCAACTATCTAATCAGACGCAAGCCCATCTATCAGCGGATTGCTCCTTTCCCTCTATCTTCATGTGAAGATTAAGGCATATGCGGTATTAGCAGTCATTTCTAACTGTTGTTCCCCTCTGATAGGCAGGTTGCTTACGTGTTACTCACCAGTCCGCCACTAACCGCTCCAATAGTAAACTAATGGTTAAGTCCGTTCGACTTGCATGTCTTATGTGCGCCGCCAGCGTTTATCCTGAGCCAGGATCAAACTCTCATGTTTTTGGTATCTATATTTTCCTCTTTTCAGAGTTTATATAAATCTTTTTTTAAAGTGTTTGTTCAAGCTCTTTAAAACTTCTTACTTTTTTTGAAAAACTTTTAAAATATTTTTGTACTTTTCTTTTTGAAGAATCGTACCGTTTGGTTTTTCTCTAAAGGATATTATTGTTTACTTTTCAATGTACTTTTTTGTTCCGCTTGGAACGTTTTGTATTATATTATACCTTTTTCATTTTGTCAATACTTTTTCGATATTTTTTTGAAATATTTTTTTGCTCTTTTTTGGGGCAAAATAAAAAATTAGTTTTTTACCTTTTTGCTCTTATTTTTCTCTCGTCATTTGACTAATTTCTTCTTTAATATTTCTTATTTTTTCGTCTGTTGTTAGGTACTTTTTTATATTAGCACTTTTACTTCTTTTTGTCAACACTTTTTTTGAATTTTTTTAAACTTTTTTTATTTTATTTTTTAGAAGAAATTTGTTTTTTAGAATTTCCTCTCAAGTGCTAATTTATATTAACATATATTCATACTTGTGTCAATACTTTTTTTATCTTTTTTTGCTGGAAATTTTTGGGGCAAATTTTTGGGTTGGATTTAACTTTCAGAAATAGCTCTCTATCTTTTAACTTTTATTTTCTTTTTACTCTCTATATATTGATTATAAACGAACAATGGGGACACTCTTTTTTGTTTGAAAAATTTTCGAACAAAAAAGAGTGTCCCCATTGTTCGCAAAAACTTAATTTACAAATCAACTAAAATTAAATCATCGCCTATGCACTTTATATTTTGCCATGGAATAACTATATCGTTATTTTGTGAAAATATATTAAATAATTTATTATTGCCAGGAACTATTATAGAAGTTATTACTCCAGTTTGTAAATCTGCACATACATCTTGAACATATCCTAACCTTTTTCCATCTTTTATATTTACAACTTCTTTATGTTTAAAATCTAATCCTTTATCTTGCATCAATATCACCTTTTCTTTATATTTTATTCTATTTTATTTTATTCTATATATATTCTTTTATATGTTTTTTATTACAATATAAATAGTATGCTAAAAATTATAATTTTATTAAAAGTTATCTTTAATATATAATATATAGTTTTTTAATATTGATTTTGTAATATTGATGTATTAATTTTCTAAAACTCAATTTCCTAAATAAATCTTTTTAATATGTTCAATAGCACTTTTCTCTAATCTTGATACTTGTGCTTGTGATATTCCAATTTCTTCGGCTACTTCCATTTGAGTTCTTCCATCAAAGAATCTTTTATTTACTATGGTCTTTTCTTTTTCATTTAATTTTTTCATAGCTTGCATAATTGTCATTTTTTCAGCCCAAAGTTCATCTGTATTTTTACTATCTTTTACTTGGTCCATAATATAAATATTTTCTGCACCATCATTATATACTGGTTCTTGTAATGATATTGGATCTTGAATTGCATCAAGACTAAATGCTACTTCTTCTTTTTCTACTTCTAATTCTTTTGCTATTTGTTCTATAGTTGGTTCTTTACCATTTTCTTTCGTATATTTTTCCTTATATTGTATTACTTTATATGCTAAATCTCTTATAGACCTACTTACTCTGATGCTATTATTATCTCTTAAGTATCTTTTTACTTCCCCTATTATCATAGGAACTGCATATGTTGAAAACTGAACATTTTGTGTTATATCAAAGTTGTCTATTGCTTTTATTAACCCTACACAGCCTACTTGAAATAAGTCATCTGCTGTTTCTGACTTTCTGTAGAATCTTTGTATTACACTTAATACTAATCTTAAATTTCCGTTTATAAATTCTTTTCTTGCTTCTTCATTTCCTTCTTTGATTTCTTTTAATAAATTTTCTTTTTGTTCTTTTGTTAAAATTGGTAGTTTTGATGTGTTTACACCACATATTTCTACTTTATTAATCAAAGAGAAAACCTCCTTTAGAATTATTTATTTTTATTATTTCCTAAAAAAGGCTTTCTATACTTACATATATTAAAATTTATCCTGTCTTACTCATTATCTCCTTTTTCATTTTATTGATAATCTTTTTTTCTAATCTCGAAATATAACTTTGTGATATTCCTAATTCATCAGCAACTTCTTTTTGTGTTTTTTCTTTTCCACTTTTAAAACCAAATCTCATTTCCATTATGTCTTTTTCTCTATTGTTTAATTTTTTTATTGATGCTCTTAAAAGTGTTTTATCTACTTCATCTTCTAAATTCCTTGAAGTTATATCTGGATCTGTTCCTAAAATATCTGACAATAGTAATTCATTTCCATCCCCATCTTTATTTAATGGTTCATCTATTGAAATCTCTCCTTTTAATTTATTACTTTTTCTTAAATACATTAATATTTCGTTTTCTATACATCTTGATGCATATGTTGCAAGTTTAATTTTCTTGTCTGCATTAAATGTATTTACTCCTTTCATTAATCCTATTGTTCCTATTGATATTAAATCTTCTATTCCTATTCCTGTGTTTTCGAATTTTTTTGCTATATATACTACTAATCTTAAATTTCTTTCTACCAGAACTTGCCTTGCTTCTAAATTGTCTTCTTCTGATAATTTTTCTATCATCTTTTCTTCTTCTTCAGGTGGTAATGGTGGTGGAAGTGTTTGACTTCCTGCTATGTAAAAAATGGGTAAATATTCTACCTCGTTTTCATCATTTATATATTTTGCACAAATTGTGCAAATGCTGTTCTTTACAAATTCTAATATTTTCATTCTTGGTCCTTTCTAAATTAATTCCATTCCTATTAACCCTCTATATTCTCCTCTTTTTGTTAAGGATTTTTCATAAATACCTATTACTACATTTTTATGTATTGATTTTTCTTCTCTTATTATTTCTATTTCATCTGCTTTTATCCCAACTAATATTCCATTTTGCTTTCCTAGTGATGAATATGGAATTAATTTTAATTGTGGCAAATATTTATTTTTTATTTCTTCTGGTATTTCTTTAAAATCACCTCCTAATATGGATTCTAAATGATTTAAAATCTCTTTTGGGATTAATTTATATAATGCAGATTTTTCTATTACTATTACTGGCATTCCTGAAATAGGCTCTTTTAACATGTTACCTGTATCTATCATTGTATTTATTTTTATTTCCTTTTGATTATATTTTACTATTACCTCACATAACATATCTTTTTTTGTTATTTTACTTTTTACAATTTTGAATGCTACTATAATTAATATACTTGCTATTATCGCACTTAGGAATACTGTTTTTAATGGATATGTACCTAGAAATAGTCCATCTTTCATTAGAATTTCTTGTGGTTTTATAATATATATTAGTGAAAATGCTACTCCTCCGAATACAAATGAGGTTAGGTAAAACATTATTAATTCTTTTCCTAATTTTTTTAAATCCTTTGGATTAAATGCAATATATACCATTATGACTGATAGTATTATTTTTAACCATAGTTCTGAATATATTTTTAGTCCAGAGATATATGATAGTATAGAATAACTTGCTCCTATAAAGCTTGAAAGTATTATTCTTATGTGTTTTATTTCTACTTTTGTTATAATTGCTGTTGCATATATTATTATGCTATTCATTATGAGATTTTCAATCATTACTACATCAAGATAGATTGTCATTTATATCACCTGTTTTTTTATTCTACTACTTTTGTTTTGAAAAGGTTGTCTTTTTTTAATGTAGAAAAAAAGAAATAATCGATTTTTTTCGATTATTTCTTTTTAAAGTATAATAAATAATAAATATTGGATTAGAAAACTTTGATGCTTCCTAATCCAACTATTGACGTTTGGCTTTTTAATCTATTCAAATATTTTATTTTAGCCTTATATATTAATTTTTATTTCTGTTTTTTCTTAAGAATGATGGAATATCTAAATCATTTTGTGATGAGCTTACTTCTGAACTTGCTGGGATTGAATTCATTTTCTTTTCCCATGTTTTATTTACAATATTGTCTACTCCTATGCTTGATATTGGTTCTGTTTTTTCAAATCCTGTTGCTATAACTGTTATTTGAATTTCATCTTGCATAGATGTATCTGTTACTGTACCAAATATAATGTTTGCTTCTGGATCAACACTTCTTTGTACTAATTCTGCAGCTGTGTTTACTTCATGTAATCCTAAATCTTCTCCTCCTGTTATGTTTATAATAACTCCTTTTGCTCCTTCTATTGATGTTTCTAGTAATGGACTTTGGATTGCTTCTTTTGCAGCATCTTCTGCTCTATTTTCACCAGATGCTTTACCAACTCCCATATGTGCCATTCCTTGATTTAGCATTATTGTTTTTACGTCTGCAAAGTCTAGGTTTACAAGTCCTGGTACTGCGATTAAGTCTGATATACCTTGTACACCTTGTCTTAATACATCATCTGCCATTTTGAATGCTTCTATGATTGATGTTTTTCTGTCTATTATTTGTAATAATTTATCATTTGGTATTACTACTAATGTATCTACTTTTCCTTTTAAGCTTTCTATTCCACGCTCTGCTTGTGATAATCTTTTCTTTCCTTCAAAAGTGAATGGTTTTGTAACCACTCCTATTGTTAGAATTCCCATTTCTTTTGCTGTTGCTGCTACTATTGGGGCTGCACCTGTTCCTGTTCCGCCACCCATTCCTGCTGTAACAAATACCATATCAGCTCCTCTTAATACTTCTGATACTTCTGCTTTACTTTCTTCTGCTGATTGTGCTCCAATATCTGGGTTTGCTCCTGCTCCTAATCCTCTTGTTATTTTTTCTCCTATTTGGATTTTTGTATTTGCTTTTGATTGTTGAAGAGCTTGTCTATCTGTATTAACTGCTATAAAATCTACTCCTTTTATTCCTGATTCAATCATTCTATTTACAGCGTTATTACCTGCTCCTCCTACTCCAATTACCTTGATTGTTGCAGTTCCGTCCATCATTGTTATATTGTTATCATCATATTCCATCATTTGGTTTTTCCTCCCTCAAAATTTATAATTTAAAATTAATAACTTTCTCCTTCATCTTTTTTAAACCTTTTCATATGTATGTTCAAATCTTTTCATTAAGAATAAAAAAATTCTTTTATTCTCTCTAATATATTTTTGAAAAAATTGTCCTCTGACTTTGTATCTACATTACTTGATACTGTTTTTGTAAATGGTCTTGCTGCTATATATCTTACTAATGCATAACTTGTTCTATAACTTGGCTTTACTGTACTTATCGCTCTTCCTGTTGAAATTTTAACTGGTATATTTAAGTTTATCTTTCCTGCTACATCACTTTTGTTTATATTTACTATTCCTTGTCCTGTTAATACAACATTGTTTATTTTTCCTTTTATTCCTTGTGTTGTGATGTCTTTGTTTATGATTGAAAAAATTTCTTCTATTCTAGCTTCTATTATTTCTATTAATTCAGAGCTTTTTATTATCTTACTTTTATTTTCATCTTTACATGTATTTAATATAATATCATTATCTTTGTCAACATCTATATATGATTTTAATGCTAATCCATATTGTCTTTTTAATTTATCAGCTTCTTCTTCTGATATATTTAATACAAGTGCTATATCATTTGTTATATTTTCTCCTCCTAAAGGAATTGAATTTGTATATATAAATGTTGTTCCTTCAAATACTCCTATGTCTGTGTTTCCTGCTCCTATATCTAATAACATTATGTTGTCGTGTAATTCATTATTATCTAATACTAAATTTCTTTCTGCGAGTGTTATTGGCACTATTCCGTCTATTTCTAATCCTGCTCTTTTAAATATATTTGTTAATTTTCTTACATAATCTTTTTCTGCTAATATCACTTGTGCACTAATGTTAAAGCTTGAGCTTAAATTTCCTACAGGGTCTGATACTACTGTTCCATTTTCTAGTGTTATTTTGTCTGGTACAATGTCAATTAATGTTTTTCCTTCAGGTATTTCTATGTCTTTTACTTGCATGATTGCATTTTGAACATCTCTTATTGATATTCCTGAATATTTATCTTTGGCTTCTTTTGTTATACTATTTTGTACTATTGTTACATATTTTCCTGGTATTGTAACATATGCTGAATTTATTTTTAAATTTGTTTCATCTTCGGCGTCTTTTATTGTTCTTGCTAAACTTAAACTTATTTCATCTTCGTTAATTATTTTTCCTTTTTTTAGTCCGTTACATTTATAGGATGTTGTACTTATTGTTTCTATTTGACCAAAATTATTGACCTCTCCTACTACTGTTGATACTTTTGTTGTTCCTATATCTACACCGACTATAATATCACCGATTGCCAACTTAATTCCTCCATTTTTTCAGAATAAATTTACTAGAGTATTTATATTACATTTTCAAAAAAAAGTCAATAGAATTTGTTATATTTTTGTAACAAGTTTGTAACACTTTTGTAATGTTGTTTTTATTATTTATTGTTTTTTTAGTGTTTTCAATTGTTTTAACTTTTTTACTCTTTTTGACATTATTTTTTTATTTTTTGTTTTTTTCGACTATTTTTGCAATTTATTAAATATAATAAACTTTTAATCAAAAAAAATCAAGAGGTTTTCTTGATTTTTTTCTCTTTTATTTTATTTGACCACTTTTCTACATAGTATCGTCTAATTATTCCTAGGTTTGAAAACATCCTCCACACAAATACTACAATCGCTGCAAGATATATATCTACATTCAATTTTTGGCCTAATATTGTTAGTAATATTGCAAGTATTGCATTTCCAAAAAATCCAGAAATAAATATTTTTAAATCAAAATTTTTATTTATTACTGATGCAATTCCTCCAAATACAGAATCTAGTGCTGCAATTATTGCTATTGCTAGATAACTTGAATATGTATATGATATGATTGGGGCATTTATTCCTATTATTGCTCCAATAACACATCCTATTATAATTGCTATTAATACCATTTTATTTCTCCTTTTTCTTTATTTAGGTTTTTGGTTATACCTATAAACCTTTTCTTATTGAATATATTTAGAGCTTATTTCTTTGTTATATTTTGGTATTGATATATTATTACTTTTTTCTATAGAAATATCATATCCTTGTTTTTTTAGTGTATCATAATATCCGTCCCTTTCCTACAAGAGTACTTTCTAGATATGTTTGATCACCTATTGCTTTTATTATATATGGTGACATTACTCTTTGTTGATTTATTAATATTAGTGTGTCATTTACTACTGTTATGTCTGACATATTAATTATTCTTTCATCATTTATTGATATTGCCTCTGCTCCTGCTAATTTTAATTCATTTATTAATAGATTTAAATTATCTGGAGTTACCATTGGAGTTTCTTCTGAATTTTCTTCTCCATCTTTTAGTGTTATTATTACTCCTTCTCCTTCAACATCTGTTTTTCCTAGTAATAAATTTACGTTGTTTAGTTCTTGGTTTACAAGTTCTGCTGTTTCTGCGTCAGATTCTTCTTTTTGTTTATATTCTTCTAGCTTTTTAGCTTTTTCTTCATATTGTGAATTTGCCTCTTCATATCTTTCTTTCCAATTTGCAAGTTCTGTTCTCAATTCTTCTTCTCTCATATTTTCTATAGAGGTAATGTCTGTTTCGTTTACTAATCTGAATTGCATAAACATAACAATTGATAATGCTAGACATGCTATTCCTATTGTAATTGTTAATGTAACTTTTCCTTTTCTTTTCAATTTTTACCTCCTTAATTTATATTTTTGTTTAATTTTAACAAATTTGTTTTTATATTTCCTATCTATATATTTTATAAATAGATTTGAAAATATTTTTTATAAGTATTTTTTATAAGTATTTTTTATAAATATTTTTAGCTTTCTATAAAATTATATTTTATATTAATTATTTTATTGTATTTTATTTCATCTTAATATTATTCTACTGATTTGGCATATTTAAAATTTATAACACCTGAATATTTTGGAATTGTAATGTTATTAGATTTTTTTAATTCTACTCCTATTTTATATGGCTCACTTCTTAATAAATCTAAATATCCATCTGTTCTATCAATATTTGCCAAACTTTCTGGTAATCCTATTGCTTTGATTGTAAATGGACTTCCTATTCTTTCTCCATTTATATTTATAATTGCTCCTCCACATTGTATAGAACTTGTTGATACTATTCTTTGTTCATTTATTGATATAGCTTCTGCTCCTGTGTTTTTTAGCTCATTTATTACACTTACAATATCTAAATCATGTAATAATAATGTACTTGGGTCAAATACTGTACTTGGGTCTAATTGACTATCTGATAAAGTTATAATTACTCCTGGTCCTGTTACTTCTTCTAGTCCTATTATTTTATTTCCTTCTTTTATTTGTGCTTGTGCTTCTTCTAATTCAGAGTTATTTTCTGTTGCTTCATCTATTTTGGCGTCTAATTGTTTATCTAATTCATCTATCTCTTTAATCGTATTATCATATCTTTCTTTATATTTTAATACTTCTGCTCTTAAATTATTTTCTTCATAATTTTGGCTGACTGTACTATTTGAACTTTGTACTGTCTTTACTTGAACACAGATTCCTGCTGTTAATGCTAAACACATTATTCCTAGTACGATGCTTATTTTTAGCTTATTTGTCATAGGCCTTCTCCTTGCTTATAGATTTAGGTTTTTACATTATATGGTTTTACCTATAAACCTTTTTTATTTTCAACTATTTTGTGTTTATACTGTTACTTTTTCTTTAAATCTTGGCTTAAAATTATTATTCAAATCTCCGTTTAAATATATTTCTCCTTCTTTTCCTTCATTATCTTTTAATATGGCTTGTACCCATAATATTTTGTCTCCTAGGTTACTTCCATCTCCAAGATAAATTGTTTTCTTTTCTTCTTCCATATATATACTATATTCATTTTTATCTGTTATGTCAATACTAGTGACCTTACCGTCTAAACCTTGAGATTTACATGCGTTCAATATTTGAATTGCAACTTCTAATCTTTCTAAATCTTCTGTTTCTAATCTATTTCCTGGTACTATATTTTCTTCTTTAGTTGTAGCTCCTTGAATTACTGGTAATCCAGCTTTGTCATTGTTGATTTCTAGTATATATCCTTGATTATTTATGTATGCATATCCATTTAAAAATTCTAAACTAAAATCTCTTTTTCTTTCTTCTACTTCTATGTTGATTTTATTTGGTAGTACTCTTGAAACTTTTGCACTTTCTATATATGGTTCTTCTTTTATGTTCTCTTCTATTTGACTATTAATGAATCTAAATATATTTTGTCCTTCACTTAATCCAGACAAGCTTTTAATTGTGTCACTAGTTACATATTGATTATTATTTACTTGTATTTCTTGAATATTAAATATTGGAGAAACCATGGCAAATGTTATTCCTCCTGCAATAATTAATATTATCATTGTCCATTTTAAAATTTTCTTTATTCTTTTTATTCTTTTCATTCTTCGTCTTTCGTTTTTATCTACTATCTTTTTTCTTTCTAATTCTTTTTTTCTATTATTTTTTTGCGTCATTCCTATTACTGTCTCTGTATCAAAGTCAAATTTTTCAATTTCTTCATTTTCTTTTTTCTTTTTTTCTTTTATTCTTTTTTCTCTATCTTTTTCTTTTTTTCTTTTTTCTTTTATTTCTACATTTTCTAAATTTTTTAGTTCTTTTTCTAAATCTTCTTGACTTTCTATTGGTTGCATTGAATATAGATTATTTATTTTTTCTTTTTGACTTTTGTTCAATATTTCCACCTCCAAGGAAATTGATTTCCTTTTATGTTTTTCTTATTCTACCATAATTTGGTTTAAACTTCAAGAGTAAAGTAGAAAGAGGAAAGGGAAAGAGAGAAGGAAAAGAGGACCGTTTCTCTTTCATTGCTTGCCCCTCTTTTTCATCTCTATTTCCCTTCTCTATCTCCCTTCTCTATTTTCCTATTCTTTCCACACTTCAATATTTGCATTTATTTTTTGTAGTTTTTTATCTAATTCTTCATATCCTCTTAAAATATGTTCTATATTTTCTACTATTGTTATTCCTTTTGCACCTAATCCTGCTACAACTAGCGCTGCACCTCCTCTTAAATCTGTTGCTTTTACTGTTGTTCCATATAATCTTCTTACTCCTCTTATTATTGCACTTTTTCCTTCTATTGTTGTTTTCGCACCCATTTTATTTAGTTCTTGCATATATTTATATCTACTTTCAAATATATTTTCTACTATTATAGATGTTCCCTTTGCTGTTACTAGTAATGCTCCAAATACAGATTGTAAATCTGTTGGAAATCCTGGATATGGTAATGTTTTTATATCAATTGCCTTTATTCTTTTTGGTGCTTTTATTTTTATACTACTTTTTTCCGTTTCAATAATACATTCCGCTTCTTGCAATTTTGCAATTATAGGTGTTATATGTGCTGGGTTTGTATTTATTAATTCTATTTCTCCTCCTGTGTTTGCCGCCATACATAAAAATGTTCCTGTTTCTATTCTATCTGGCATTATGTTGTAACTTATCTCTTTTAGCCTTTTTACTCCTTCTATTACTATAGTATCTGTTCCAGCTCCTTGGATTTTTCCTCCCATTTTATTAAGAAATTCTTGAAGATCTATTATTTCTGGTTCTCTTGCTGCATTTGTTATTATTGTAGTTCCTTCTCCTAATGTACTTGCTAGTATCGCATTTTCTGTTGCACCTACACTTGGGAAATCTAGATTAATTTTTGTACCTTTTATTTTTTCGCAATTACATATCATGTTTCCATAGTTTTGTGTTATTGTTACTCCTAATTGCTCGAATGCTTTTAGGTGTAAATCTATTGGTCTTGAGCCTATATCACAACCTCCTGGATATGTAAATGTAGCTTTATGATATTTTCCTAGTAATGCTCCAACTAATACTACTGATGAACGCATTTTATGCATTAATGTTTCTGGAATTTCAAATATTTCTATTTTACTTGTATCTATTATTACTT
>CALXJT010000050.1 GCA_944388695.1 uncultured Clostridia bacterium | reverse complement strand
AATAATTAATTGAATAAAAAAATTAATTAAATAAATAATTAATTGAATAAAAAAATTAATTAAATAAATAATTAATTGAATAAAAAAATTAATTAAATAAATAATTAATTAAATAAAATAATTAATTAAATAAATGATTAATTAAAAAAATAATTAACTAAATAAAATAATTAATTAAATGAATAATTAATCAAATAAAAATCAATTAATAAAAAAGATAAAATTAGAAAAATAGAATTCTAATTTTAAAATAAAATAGTTATTAATTTTGTAGGGAAAATATTTTTCTTTATTTACCCCCATAAAATAAGAATAAATTATCTTAATTTTTTGTTTATTTTTAGTTCAAAAAAATTCAAAAATGGTCTCTATTTAAGATATTATAAATATTTTCTCTACAAATCAAAATATATATAAACTAATATAGAAAATAAATATAATAAATATAATAAAATATAATAAAATTTTCTATACAGAATTTCTTAAGCTTTAAATTTAAATAAAAAATAAAAGACACAAAAATGTGTCTTGAAAAAATATTTTTATTAAATAATTTATATTTATAATCTATTTATGATAATTTTCATTATTTATTATTTTAAAAGCTCTAAATAATTGTTCTAAAAGAAAAATTCTTATCAATTGATGAGGAAAGGTCATTTTTGAAAAACATATTTTTTGTTTAGATATTTGTAATACTTTTTCGGTTAGACCTAGTGAACCACCGATAATAAAGGTAATATTGCTTGCATTCATTGATAAAGACTCAATATTTTGTGCAAATTCTTCAGATGAGAAGCTTTTTCCTTTTAAATCTAAACTTATGACATAAGAATCTTTTGGAATGTGTTTTATTATATTATTACATTCTTTTTCTTTTATTTGTTCTTCAATAGATGAGTTTAGTTTTTCTGGAATTTTTTCATCTGGTAGTTCAATGATATGTAATTTGCAATATTTTGAAAGTCTTTTTGAATATTCATCTATTGCATCTTTAAAAAATTTTTCTTTAATTTTTCCAATACATAATATGTTAATTGTTAAAATGTTAATCTCTCCTTTTAAATTGTAACAATTTGGCTTTGTTCATCTCTTTTAGCAACTGATAGTGAGAATGGATTATCATAGTGTTTACTTGACATTAATGTTTCTACTACAGTTTTATATGCTAATTCAGGGAAATTACTTTCTTTACTTAAATGTCCTAACATTGCTTCTTTAAGGCCTGAATTTAGAAGATGTGATATTGCTTTTCCAGCTGATTCATTAGATAGATGTCCTGTTGGACCAGCAATACGAGCTTTTAAAGTATATGGATATCTAGAATACATTAGTACATCTGGGTCGTAATTAGCTTCTAAAAGTACGAAAGAACTATCTTCTAGATTTTTTATGATTCCATTTGTTATATGACCTATGTCTGTTGCAATACTTATTTTTTTATTGTCTTTAAAAATATTGAAACCACAAGGATTAGCAGCATCATGGGGAATAGAAAATGGTTTTATACGTAAATCGTTGATTTCGAATTTTTCTTCTATTTTTATTATATGTATGTTTTTTTCTGAAATTTTTTCTTTTTGAGATGGCATTGCATCTAATGTTTTTTGATTTACATATACAGGTAGATTGTATTTTTTAGCAAAAGTTCCTAAACCTTGTACATGGTCTGTGTGTTCATGTGTTATAAGTATTCCATCAATTTCTTCTGGATTTATTTCAATATTGTTTAATGCTGTTTCAATTTTTTTACTACTTACGCCAGCATCTATTAATATATTAGTATTTTCTGTTTTTACAAGTAGGCTGTTTCCACTACTTCCACTATATAAACTACAAAATTTTAGCATGATTTTTTTCTTCTTTCATTTGTTATTCTTTTACTTGATTACTCATTTACTCGTTAATATTTTATTTGATTTTGCTGTTATTCTTTTACTCTTTCTATTTTTGCACCGATACTTCTGAATTTTTCTTCTATGTTTTCATATCCTCTGTCTATATGCTCTAGGTTATATACTTCTGTTGTTCCGTTTGCTGCAGTACCTGCAATTATTAATGCAGCTCCTGCTCTTAAGTCACTTGAATATACTGGTGCACCATATAATTTTGGTACTCCTTCAAATACAGCAGTTTTTCCTTGGGCTGTGATTTTTGCTCCCATTTTATTAAGTTCTTCTGTGTATTGGAATCTTGATTCCCAAATACTTTCGTTTATAATGCTTGTACCATCTGCTAGAGATAGTACTACTCCCATTTGTGGTTGTAAGTCTGTAGGGAAACCAGGGTGTGGTAGAGTTTTTATATTTGCTTTTGTAGGTCTTTTTTTACACCAAACTCTTATACTGTCTCCATGGTCTTCTACATTTCCACCAATTTCTAATATTTTAGCAGTTACAGAGTCTAAATGTTTTGTTATGCAATTTTTAATTAATAAATCTCCTCTTGTAGCAACTGCTGCTAGCATAAATGTTCCTGCTTCTATTTGGTCTGGTACTACAGAATAATTTATATTTCCTTCAAGTTTTTTTACACCATTTATTTTTATTACATCAGTTCCAGCCCCACGAATGTCTGCTCCCATAGTATTTAAAAAGTTTGCAACATCTACAATGTGAGGTTCTTTGGCAGCATTATCAATTACAGTTGTTCCTTCTGCAAGAACAGCTGCAAGCATTACATTTATGGTTGCTCCTACTGATACAACATCCATATATATATTATTTCCTTTTAGATGTTTTCCTTTGGCATGTATAGTTCCTTTTTCTAGAGAAACTGAAGCTCCTAAAAGTTCAAAACCTTTTATATGTTGGTCAATAGGTCTTGCACCTAATTTACATCCGCCAGGCATTCCTACTTCAATTTCACCCATTCTTCCAAGCATTGCACCTATGATGTAGTATGAAGCTCTAAATTTGCTTGTTAAGTCTAAAGGTGCTTGTGTTGTTGTTATATTTCGTGTATCTATTGTAATTTCATTTGGTTTATTCCAAGTTATTTTTGCTCCTAATTGTTCTAATATTGTACAAGATATTTTTACATCACTTATGTTTGGTAGATTGTCTATAGTGCAAATTCCATTAAACAATAGTGTTGCTGGTAGTATTGCTACTGCCGCATTTTTTGCTCCGTTTATATGTACTTCACCTTTTAAAGGTGTTGGTCCTGTTATTATTAGTTTTTCCAATGATAGTGCTCCTTCCTGTTTTGAATTTCTTTTCTTATTTACTTTTACAACGTGTATCATGTAAATATAGCTTTATACTGTATAGTAATAAAGCTATATTGTAAAATTTATACCTAATAAACTATATCATAAATGTATAGTAATTGCAACAGTTTATGTTTAAAATTATATATTGGGTTTCTATATGTGTTTATTTTTTTATATATTTTGTTGCATTAATCTTTTGAACTCATTATTAGTTTTTTTAGGGTTAAATATTAGATTTAATAGATTTAATCTTTGTATTATAAAACGTAATTGTTTTTTTGATGAGTTTTTTAAATTTATTTTATATTTAGCAGATGAAATTATTTTTTTAAATGTAATTGTTCTTTTATTTGAGTACATATTTGATTTTATTGTTTTTTAGCAGTTAAAAATCCATTGTCTGTAAAGAATTCAAGTATTTTGAATTTGAATTTTATTTCTGTGCTATCATTATCTGAAATTATTGCATAATCTTCTTCTGACATATTTTCTTGTAATTCTTCTTTTGATTCATCAGGAACTACACCAGATGTTACATCTATAAAACATAGAGGAGGGAACATTACACACCACCAGTTTTGACCTTTTGCTTCTCCTATTTGAACACGTAATGCATCATAATATCCTGCAGGTAATGATATGTCTCCATATGTTTTTGTAGGAAATTCAAAATTACCTATTGAAACATTCACAGAATAGTTATATCCATTTTCTTTGATTGTTTTTTCTGCAATTTTTTGAAAATCTGATAAATGTTCTTTAGCAATTTCTACGGATTCAGCTTTTGTTTGACAGTCTTTACATAGTGAATTCATATAATTTATTAGGGAATCACGTACTTTATACTTTAATTCTTGGTCTTCTTTGCTGTCACTATTAGCAATTACATGAAGTCTAAAAACACTTTCTGCTAGGTCACTAGAAACTGTTTGTGCGTAGGAAAAAGCACACATAGATGTATATATAAAAAGTAATATACTAAGGATAATAATCATTTTTGTTTTGGGATTTTTAAATATTTTTATTATTTTTTTCATAAGTTACCTCCAATCTACTTTTTTTGAAAAATCTTCTTAATAGAATGATTGCCAATTTAGAAAAATTTATACAAAATTTTTAAATTTCAATGATTATAGAAAATATTTACATGGAAAGTTTTGGCTCTTTTGATTGATATAAAAGCGATTTATTTATTTTTGACGTTTTTTGCTGTCGAAAAAGCACGATGAATTTTATTTGAAATATTCTTGACATATTTCTAATTAGATGGTAAAATTTGGAATTAGAAACAGGAGGTAATAAAAAATATTTTTATTTCTGTTTTGGAAGGGTGATTAATATGTTTAAAACAAATGATAAAAAGGTATGTTCGTTTTTTGCAAGTGATTATCATTTTGAGATGATAACATTACCATATATAGAAAAAGAATTAGAAAGTAATAAAAAAGTAGTGGTTTTTACAGAGAATAGTTTAAATGATACTATGCAATTTTTGCTTTCAAAAGTTAATTTAAAAGAAGATAAGAAGAATTTGATTAGAGAGATTAATTGGAATAATGATGATAAAGAGAAATTTGATGAACTAAAAAATATGAATGAAGATGTATCAATTATAATAAAAGGTGATGAGGATTATATAAGTAAAACGAGACAACAACTAGATAATTTAAATACAAATAGTAGAGCATCTTTTATAGATTGTTATGATATTAATTCCATAGGTAATAATGTTTCAGAAATTTCTAAAAAATATAATACTATTTTAAGTACATTAGGAGAGGTTAAAAATAATTAAAATATGAGATTTGTTTTTATTAAAGCTAGATATAATCAGTAGAATTTTATTTGAAATTAGAACAATTATCATGACTAATTATATTAATAAATTGAAATAAATTAAATTAATTGAAAAATACTTGAAAAATTTTATAAAATATTATATAAATATAAAACAGATGAATATGAATTATTTATCTGTTTTATATTTATGTATAAAATCTTGGTAACTTGAGATAAAATAACTAGAAGAATACATTATTTGAGAGGAAGTATAAATATGGAAAAAAAGCTAGAAGAAATAAGAAGTATTTTAAAAAAATATAACCAAGAGCATTTATTAAATGGTTATGACAAATTAACAGAAGAAAAAAAACAAGAATTATTGAAAGAAATTTCAGAAATTGATTTTGAATTAATTCATCAGTTATATTTAACAACAAATAAGCAAAAAGAGAACAATACTTCAGAAATTACGCCAATGGATTATTTAGATAAATATAAATTAGGAGAAAAATATAAATATTATGAATCAATAGGTAAAAAAGCAATTCAAGAAGGAAAGTTAGCTGCTGTTACAATGGCAGGTGGACAAGGTACAAGACTAGGTTATGATGGTCCAAAAGGAACTTATGATATTGGTTTAGATTCTCATAAGTCATTATTTGAATTATTATGTGATAATTTAAAAGAAGAAGGCAAAAAATATGGAGTTGTAATACCATGGTTTATAATGACAAGTAAAGAAAATAACAAACAGACAATAGAATTTTTTGAAAAAAATAAATTTTTTGGTTATCAAAGAAATAAAAATCTATTTTTCTTTATTCAAGGTGAATTACCAATGATAGATACAGAAGGAAAAATCTTAATAGGCGAAGATGGACTTATTAAGATGGCTGCTGATGGACATGGTGGTATATATGAATCTCTAGTTAAGAGTGGAATGGTAGAAGAAATGAAGCATTTGGGTGTAGAATGGATTTTTATAGGTGGTGTAGATAATTGCCTTGTAAAAATGGTAGATCCAGTTTTAATGGGAATTGCAATTGATAAAAAAGTTACAGTTGCTTGTAAGTCTGTAGTTAAAGCAAATCCACAAGAGAAGGTAGGAGTTTTCTGCAAGAAAAATGGTAGACCAAATGTTATAGAGTATTCAGAAATAACAGAAGATATGGCAGAGCAATGTGATGAAAATGGAGAGCTTTTATATGGAGAATCACATATTTTATGTAATTTATTTAATATAGAAGCAATTGAAAGAATGGGACAAAATCCTTTACCATATCATATAGCATATAAAAAAGCAAAATATTTAGATGAAAATGGAGAACTTATTGAACCAGATTCACCTAATGCATATAAATTTGAAGCATTCTTATTTGATGCTTTTGGTGAAGTTGATGATATGGCAGTTTTAAGAGTGAAGAGAGAAGAGGAATTTGCACCTGTAAAAAATGCTGATTCAGTAGGTGTTGATTGTCCTAGAACAGCTAGAGAATTATATAAAAAATTTTATAAAATAGATTAATAAATATGAATTTTAATAATGTAAATTATGATATAAGATTTTATATTTATATATTTTCCTTTATAGTGTAAAAGGTTTCTTATTCTTAATGTTAAGTTTGTAAAAATTAAGAATAATTATGTTAAAAGTGTTTATAAGTTTTATAAGGTAGAAGAGGAAAAGTGTTTTTAATCCTCTTCTTTTATATAATATTAATGAAACAAGGAGGATTTTTTATGAATTATATGGATGAATATAAGAAGTGGTGTGAAGGGTCAGAATTTGATGAAGAGACAAAGAGAGAATTACTTTCTATTAAAGATGATGAAAAGGAAATAGAAGATAGATTTTATAAAGAGCTAGAATTTGGAACAGCTGGATTAAGAGGTGTAATAGGTGCAGGTACAAATCGTATGAATAAATATACTGTAGGAAAAGCTACTCAAGGATTAGCAAATTACATATTAAAACAAGGAGTACAAGATAAAGGTGTTGCAATTAGTTATGATTCAAGAAAGATGTCAAAAGAGTTTAGTATGCAAACAGCTCTTATATTAAATGCTAATGGAATACCTACATATTTATTTGAAAGTTTAAGACCAGTTCCTGAATTATCATTTGCAGTTAGAAATTTAGGATGTACAGCAGGAATTATGATTACAGCAAGTCACAATCCACCAAAATATAATGGATATAAAGTTTATTGGGATGATGGAGCACAAATTGTGAGCCCTAGAGATGTAGATATTATAAATGAAGTAAGAAATGTTCAAAATTTTTCTGATATAAAAGAAATGAATCAAAAAGAAGCGGAAGAAAAAGGTTTATTACATTATGTTGGAACAGAAATGGATGATAAATTTATTGATGTTTTAAAAGCATATATTTTAAATCCTGATATTGTAAAAGAACAAGGAAAGAATTTAAAAGTAGTTTATACTCCATTACATGGAACTGGAAATATGATAGCTGAAAGATTATTAAAAGAAATAGGTATAGAAAATTTATATGTTGTACCTGAACAAAAAGAGCCAGATGGTAATTTTCCAACTGTAGATTATCCTAATCCAGAAGATCCAAAAGCTTTTAAATTAGCTTTGGAATTAGCAAAAAAAGTTGATGCTGATGTAGTTTTAGCAACAGATCCAGATGCTGATAGATTAGGTGTATTTGCAAAAGATTCTAAAACAGGTGAATACATGAATTATACAGGTAATATGTCAGCTTTATTGATTGCAGAGTATCGTATTTCTGAATTAAAAGAAAAGGGATTATTACCTGAAAATGGAATGTTGATAAAAACTGTAGTTTCTTCAAATTTAGCAGATGCTATTGCTAAAAATTATGATTTAGAGCTAATTGAAGTATTAACTGGATTTAAGAATATAGGAGCAGTAATGAGAAAAGCAGAAGAAACTGGAGATAAGAAGTATGTATTTGGTTTTGAAGAAAGTTATGGCTGTTTAATTGGTGATTATGCAAGAGACAAGGATGGAATTGCAGCTGTAATGTCTTTGTGTGAAGCTGCTTGTTTTTATAAGTCAAAAGGATTAACATTATGGGATCAAATGAATAATATCTATAAAAAATATGGATATTATAAAGAAGCACAAGTATCTATTGTAAGAGAAGGTGCTGAAGGTGCTGAAGAGATTAAGGCAATGATGACTAGAATGAGAGATAAAAAGGTTGATAAAATAGGAGACAGAAAAGTTAAAGTATTTAAAGATATCGATAGAGATATAGTAGAAAATATGGGGACAGGAGAAATTAGTAAAACAGGATTGCCAAAATCTAATGTGTTATATTATGATTTACCAGATGATGAATGGTGTTGTGTAAGACCTTCTGGAACAGAGCCAAAGATTAAGTTATATATGGGAGTAAAAGGTAGCTCTGAAAATGATGCTGATGAAAAATTACAGAATTTGAAAGATGATATGACTAAACTTGTTACTGGGAAGTAAAGTTTGAGGGTAATTTTACTAAAAAGACATTTAATTGCAGGAAATAAAACAAATTGGATATTGACAGGAGATAGTTTAAAATCTGCAGATATGAATGAAGACGGAGAAGTAGATATTTCTGATTTATTATTGTTAAAGAGAGAAGTTATAAAAGGATATGGTAATTAATAATAGAATAAATTAAAGATAATTTCTAAATGAAAAGAAAAATAACTATAGATAATTATAAAAAGAGTATATAGAAAATTTTGTATAAATTATGTACAAATTTTCTATATACTCATTTTTTCAATTAATTTAATAAAAATATAAAAACAACTTATCTATAGTTTATTACCATCATTTAATAAATAAATCTCTTTTCTCTTTTTTCTTTTCAAATTTATTATAAAAACAATTATAAAAATAAATGTTCCCAAACTTAAAACATTTGCAATTTTCATAACAGTTGTTTTAGAATAAGTTAATATATATGTACCGCTTTCATCAATTGTTGCTTGTAAAAATCCATTTTCACTTTCTGTTAGTTCTATGGTTTTATCATTTAATTTTAAAGTATATCCCATATAATATAACCTTGGTAATTCTATAGTTGTTTTTTCTGATATATTTGCTTCAAAAGTTAAATCAGGTACATTATCTGATATTATATTAATTTCAGCAGAACCACTTTGAATAATTATATCATTTGAACGATTATCAAAATAATCTTTATTTTTTATTGCTTTTTCTGGTAAATATTCAGCTTGGTTTCCCATACATTTTTCATTATTTATATTATTTATATCAATTTGTGATTCTTCTAAATGGTCTGTGTAAATATATGTGCCAGCTAATGTTAGTACTAATAAGATTCCAATAATTATATTAAAATATTTTTTGTTTTCTATCTGTTTTAATGCGATTCCGCTTATAAGTATTACCCCAAATGCAATATAAAGGGCTAGTCTCCAAGGAAATTGTAATGTTTGTAAAATATCAGGTGTGTAATACCAAGGAAATAGTGATGTTATCATTATGCTTGAAAGAATAGTAAATGCTAATAAAAATAACCATTCTTTTTGTTTCCACATTTTTTTCTTGAAAATAAATATTATGCTTATGAAAAATAGTATTGTTACAAATAATTGTAAATTAAATCTTATGTAGTGGAAATCTATTTCTCTATTAAATGCAAATAGTTCAGATATTGAGATTGTACTAAATCTTAATGCACCTTTTGAAGTCATATAATAAGGCATAAAGACGCCATAACTTCCTTTTATTTTTATTTCTAACATAGGCATCCAGAAAGAAGCGGTTAATAAAAGTATTATAATTGATGCAAATATTAGATAGAGTATGTGTTTTTTAGTAAATATTTGTTTAAAGTATATTATAAAAAATGTTACTAAAAAAATAAGTGTAAAATATATGGTCATTGCTAAATGTGAGTATATTGCGATGGTGTAACCACTAATAAAACATGTAAAAAATAGTTTGTAATTTTTTTCTACAAGGTATAGTAGACCTAGTATTATTAATGGAATTGCGATGGGTATAAACATTTCGGAAAAAGCATCTCTAACAAATATTTCTGCTAGATGGTATGGTGCTGTCATATAAAATAATGATAACAACATAGAGATTTTTTTGCTTTTAAATAGTTTTATGCTTAAAAGATAAAATGTTATTCCTGAAGCAAATAATGTTAGCCATTGTGTAATACGCATACCAATTGCTACATTATCTATATTAAATACTGTTAGGATTTTAGTTATATATGCAGCTGTTAGATGTGGAAGTGATGGATAAAAAAATCTTGTTCCATATCCAAAATTATTTCCAACATATTTTAAAGGTTCTTGAACAGTTAAATTATCCCAAGATAACGTATCTACAATTGCTGTTATATTTGATAAATGAAAATCTGTGTCATGTCCTTTAATGTAGCCATCTGGTAGGTCTATAAGCATTATTATTATACTGAATATAAATATTACAATTATGTATTTTGATTTGTTTTTCATATCTTTCACCTTTAATTGTTTGGTGTGCCTAGGCGGACTCGAACCACCATCGGTCGCTTAGGAGGCGACTGCTCTATCCTGCTGAGCTATAAGCACATATTTTAATTTCTATGTTTTTATTGCTTAAATAAGTATAAATTAATTAATGCATATACATTTTAGCATATTTTTTCGGAAAAGTGTACTATTTTATGAAAATTTATTCTTATTTGTTTTACTTTATGCTGTTAGATGTGGTATAATATAGTACGATTATTAAAAAGGAGTATAAAAATGCAAAGAATATTAAGTTATATGAGGAAGGCTATAGAGGAATATCATATGATAGAAGAAGGAGATAAAATCGCAGTTTGTTTGTCTGGTGGAAAAGATTCAATTACTATGTTAAATGCTTTTAAAGCTTTGCAAAGATTTTATCCTAAAAAGTTTGAGATAATAGCTGTAAGTATCAATCCAGGATTTGAATATTTTGATACTGATTTTTTGAAAAAGATATGTGATTCTATTGATGTTCCACTTTTTGTAGAAAAAACGAATGCAAAGGAAATAGTTTTTGATATTAGAAAAGAAAAAAATCCATGTTCATTATGTGCAAATTTGCGTAGAGGAGCCATAAATTCTGTAGCAATAAGAGAAGGATGTAATAAAATAGCATTAGGACATAATCAAGATGATGTTTTAGAGACTTTTTTGCTTAATTTATTATATACAGGTAATATAGGTACTTTTTCTCCAATGAGTTACATGGATAGATCAAAAATTACATTAATTAGACCTCTTATTTATACACCAGAGAAAGAGATAAGACGTTTTGTTAAGAAAAATGGCATAGATGTGATGAAAAAAGTTTGTCCAATGGACGGAGTTTCTAAAAGAGAGGATATGAAACAGTTGATTTTTTCATTGTCTAAATCTATACCTATGATTAGAGCGAATTTGTTTGGAGCAATAAAAAGAAATTTGCCAGATTGGAAATTGTAAATTTGTTTATGAAAAATATTACATAAAAAAATACTTCTTTATTTTTACTTAAATAAAGAGTATTTTTTTCTTTAGTAATTTTTAAGTGTATCTTCTAAAATGTCTACAATTGGAAGTAAACTATCGGAATCTGATTTTAAGTAGAAAAATGTTTTGTTAGTGTTTTTTTCACGATATACTTGAATTGTAATATTACCCTTTTTTTGACCTAATAAGATTTTTTCTTCTTTCATTTTTTCCTCCTTTGTTATGATATTAGAATATAACAAAAATTTGATTTGTAAATATTTATTTTAGGAAAAGTGTAAAATACGATATAAAAAGTGAGAATTTGAAATTCGTAAAATATTTTGATAAAAAAAATTAGGAGATAGTACGAAAAGTAAGTAGCTATCTCCTAACAAAGGATACCTGCCAGAGGTATATTAATAATATAATTCTTTTTAGTAAAAAAGTCAAATATTTTTTATGAAAGTGCCAAAATAGTTTATGAAAATATTAAATAATAATTTTATATAACATTTTTATAATTTTATAAAATAAATTTTGTTTTTTTAAGAGAAATCTATTATTACTTCAATTTATGTATTTTCAATAATTTATACTTTGACTTTTTATTATAAATGTTAGTTAATTGGAAAAGTAACTTCTACTTGATATTGTAAAGATTGACAAAATACTATTAAAAAATTAACAAAAGATAGACAAGTTAGTGTAAAATTAATGTAGGCAAAATATAAAAAATGCCTACATAATTTTTATCTAAAAAATATTGAAAAAACA
>CALXJT010000049.1 GCA_944388695.1 uncultured Clostridia bacterium | reverse complement strand
TTAGTTTGTTGTAAAGAATGTGGTAAAAAATTAAGTCTAGTACCACAAAAACATCCTAATAAAACAACATTCTATTTAAGATGTAACACTTATGCAACAAATACACATTTAGGCTTATGCACACCTCATAGTAATAATTTAGAAAAAGTAACAAACTTTGTAATTGAACAAATTAAGAAAAGGTGCAAAGAATTTTTAAGTGAAGAAAAATATACTACAATCGCAAAAACATCAAAAGACAAGATAATTAAAGATAGGTTTAATGTAAAATGTGAAATTCTTATTTTGGAGAAAAAAATTAAAGATATAAACAAGAGAATAGACAAGTTATATGAAGATAAATACAATGGTCTATTTGAAGATGAAGATTTTTCAAGACTTTATTCAAAACAAATAGAAAGTAGAAAACAATCAGAAGAAAGAATAAAACAGTTAAAAGAATTAGAAGAAAAAGAAGATTCATCAGTAGATATTGATAAACTTGTTAAAGATTTCGTAGATATGAAAGAAATAACAAGGACAATGCTTGTATCTTTGGTTGATAAGATAGAAATATCAGAGAATAAAGAAATAACTATATATTATAAATTCAATATTTTAAATATGGGAAAAGAAGATAATAAATTACAAAATGTTGGCTAAATTAAAAAAATAGTCATAACGGAATATTAGGACAATAATAGTATTATTAATATTAGCAGGAGTAACAATAGCAGCAGTAGGAGGAGAAAATGGAATATTGAAAAATGCAGGAGAGGCAAAAGAAGAATCAGAAAGAGGTGACGCAGAAGATGAAATAAAGTTAGCATTAAATGAATGGCAAATAGAAAGATATACAGGAAATAAGACAATAGAAGATTTTTTAAGTGAAAAATTTGGAGGAGTAGTAGATAATGGAGATGATACATATACAATAGAAAAAGGAGGATATGAAGTAAAGATAGACAAAGAAGGAAATATAATAGGAGAAATAGAAAAAGCAGGACCAAGACCAGAAGTAATAAGTGCAAAAGTAGTAAATGAAGCAGGAGAAGAGGTAGGAAAAGGAAGCCAAGCAGAAGGAACAAAATTATATATAGAAATAGAAGCTAAAATAGAAGGAGGAGAAATAGAAAGAATAAAAATAGGAGAAGAAGAAGGAGAAAAAGCAGGAGAAAAATATAGAATAGAGATAAACAAAAATGGAAAATATACAGTAGAAATAATAGGAAGAGTAGAAGGAGAAGAATATAGCACAAAATATACAATAACAGTGGATCAATATGAAAGTTCATTAAAAATAGGAGACTATGTAAGATATAATGTAACATATACAGATGTATACACAGGATATGAATTTACAGCAGAAAATGGATGGAGAGTATTAAATCCAGGAACAGATAATGGAGATGGAACATATACAGGATTAAAACTAATCTCAACAGGAATCCCAGCAAAGTTATATTATCAATATATTAGTATAAGAAATAAAGAAAATAATGGAGAATATGGAAACTGGGCAGGAAATGCAGAGCAAAGAGAAAGATATGCAAATGAATATTATTCATCAGGTTCAAATGATGATTACAATATGTATGCAGCAGCAGGATTAAGATATAATTTTGGAAAGATAAAATTCAGCCAAGGAACAAGTGCAGCTGCTAATGAAGGATATTATACAAAAGTAAATGGAAAGACAAGTGGAAATTTAAGTGAGACAGAATTTTTAACAGAAGGAGCAGAAGAAGTACATAATTTAACGTTAGCGGAACTAAATGAAGCAAGAGGAGAAAGTGATTTAGAGACTACAGGTTCAGTGAGTACAAATACTGGAGCAACAGGGTTATTTCATTTAAGAGGATTAAATAAATATAATTATAATTCAAGTAGCACTCCGTATTATTGGTTGGCTTCTCCGGACCCTGACAACACGTACAACTTGAGATATGTGTATTATAGCGGCAGTATCAACAACAGTAGCTACGGTACGTTTGGCGTCCGCCCCGTAGTTTCTCTACCATCTAGTTTCCAAGTAGAAGAAACAGAAGGTTAAAAAAGTGAGAAAAAATAAAAGCTGATATCCGGGCAGAATTGATGAAAGCCTAGAGTAGCAAGAGAAAAATAGAGCAAAAATGCGACCAAAAGAGAGAAAATACGAAGCAAACAAGAAAAACTTCGTATTTTCTTTAATTTAGAGCATAAGAAATAAAAGTGTCCGGATATCAGATTAAAAATAAAAAAACACTTGCAAAAACTTGTTCGATATGGTATATTATTTTTGAAGATAGGGATTGTAAAAAAATTAAGAATATATTTCACATAAAAGACACAATAAAAATAAGTTTTGATAACAAACTTACATTATTATAAGCATATACTAAAGAAGGGAAAGAAATTTTCTAATATGATAGGAGGATAATTAATTGAGAGGAAAAAAACCTAAAGTAGAAAATAATAAAAATGAATTAATTCGAATAGATAGTTTATTAGATACAAGTGATGAAATAGATATAAATAGTGATAATTTTAATAAAATAATGTTTATTTATTCTGTTGGAATAAAGGAATTACAAACTAAAATAGAAATAATGAAAGACGAGTTTAAAATTTTTTATGATTATGATTTAATAGATCATGTTCAAACTAGAATAAAATCAATTGATAGTATTAAGAAAAAAATGCAAGATAGAGGATTGAAATTTACATATAAAGAAATGATACAATATATTAATGACATAGCTGGAGTAAGAATAATTTGTCCTATGCAAAAAGATATATTTTCAATAAGAAATTTAATTGAACAACTTCCAGGGATTCGTATTTCGAAAGAAAAAGACTATGTTACAAATCCTAAAAAAAGTGGATATTCTAGCTATCATTTAGTTTTAGAAGTTCCAATAGTTTTATCACAAAAGAAATTATATGTTAAAGTAGAAGTACAAATACGAACGATGGCAATGGATTTTTGGGCTAGTTTGGAACATAGAATAAAATATAAATCTACTAAACAGCTTACTAAAGCAGAATCAAAAGATTTAGTAAATTATGCAAAAATGGTGAGAAAATTAGATAATAAAATGATGTTAATCCATGGAGGAAACTAGATAAAAAAGAGAGGTTTTTGTTAAAAGCAAAGCCTTTCTTTGCATTATAACTAATATTTTAACTATAATATTAACTAATAACTTTAGGTTTAAATAGCGAAATAAAAAATTTAAAAATATAGCAGGATTTATGTAAAATACGTCGAATAATATAATTATGGAAAAAAAGTGGAAAATTCATGGAAGAAAGTGAGGAAAAATGGCGAGATATAGTGACGAATTAATTGAAGAAATAAGACAAAATAATGATATAGTTGATGTTATTTCTCAATATGTACATCTAAAAAGAAGTGGTAGAAATTTTTTTGGATTATGCCCATTTCATAATGAAAAGTCACCATCTTTTTCAGTGTCACCAGATAAACAAATTTTCCATTGTTTTGGTTGTGGAGTAGGTGGAAATGTTTATTCATTTTTGATGAAAATTGAGGGAATCAACTTTATAGAAGCGGTTCAAACTTTAGCAGAAAGAGCAAATATTGTGTTACCTACTTTAGAAAATAGCGCTGATAGTGCAAAAGAAGAGTTAAAAGCAAAAGTTTTTAAAGTTAATGAATATGCGGCAGATTTTTATCATAAAAATTTGTACAAGCCAGAAGCTAAAATGGCTCAAGAATATGTAAAAAAGAGAAAGTTGACTAATGGTACTTTGGAAGCCTTTCAAATTGGATTTTCAGGTAAATTTAATGAATTATATCAAGAATTAAAAAAACAAGGATTTCAAGACCAAGAAATGCTTGAATCGGGGCTAGTAAATCGTAATGAAAGAGGTCAATATATAGATAGATATCGTAATAGATTAATGTTTCCGATTTGTGATGCAAGAGGAAGAGTTATTGCTTTTGGAGGAAGAGTTTTAGATGATTCTAAACCTAAATACATAAATTCTCCAGAAAATGTTGTATATAGTAAAGGAAGAAATCTTTTTGGATTAAATGTTGCCAAAAAGGGAGATTTGAAAAAAATATTAATAGTTGAAGGATATATGGATGTTATTTCATTACATCAAAGAGGAATAACAAATGTTGTAGCACCATTAGGAACAGCTTTGACTGAACAGCAAGGATGGCTTTTAAGAAAAAATTCAGAACAAATAATTTTAAGTTTCGATTCTGATGAAGCAGGATTAAATGCTAAAATAAGAGCAATGGATATTTTACAAAATATGGGTTGTGATATACGTGTTTTGCAAATGGAAGGTGCAAAAGACCCAGATGAATATATTATTAAGTATGGAAATGCAAGATTTTCTAATTTAATAGAAAAAGCTATATCTGTACTAGAATTTAAAGTTAAACTTTTAAAAAGAGACTTGAATTTAGAGAATATTAATGATAAAATAAAGTTTCTGAATGAAATTGCAAAATTAATAGCTAAAATTGATAATACAATCGAAAGAGAACTCTATATAGATAAAATTTCAAGAGAATATCAAATTTCTAAAGAAGCAATATATGCAGAAGTTAATAAATTAACATATGCTAATGAAAAGTCTGAAAAAACTTTAGAAAAAACACAAATTCCAGTAATACATAAAGAGGTAGAGCAGAAGGTAATACCAGAGTCAGTAAAGAAAAGAGAAAATACAGTTTTATCAATTTTATTAACAGGTAAATTGGAATTTTATGAAATTTTGAAACAAAATATACAGGTAGAGGATTTTAAAGATGAATTAAATCAAAAGATTTTAAAAAAATTGTATGAAGAGTTTCAAAAAAGTAATAATAATATTAATTCAATATTAGATAATTTAACAGAAGAAGAACAAAATAGAATAACAGAAATTATGGCTGTTGATTATGGGATTCAGGATATGGAAAAAGCAATAGATGATATAATACAGAACTACGAAAAAGATAAATTAAATGAAAGAAAAATGGAAATAATAGAATTATTAGATTCAGGAGTAGAAGATGGCCAAAAAAGAGAATTAGAAAGAGAGTTAAACAATATAATTATTGGTTTAGCTAAAATTAGGTAGGGGTGAAAAAAATGGCAAATAAAAAAGAAGAGTTAAAAGAAAATGTAGCAAATGATGAAATAATAACAATTGATGAAAATAAAAAAGATATAGAGAAATCAAAAATAGATTCTAAAAAAAGTTCAAAAGAAACAAAGGTAAAAAGTTCTAAAAATTCTGATGAAACTGGAAAAGACTTAAAGAAAGATGTTGATTCTGAAGAGATAAAAGTTGAAAAAAATAAAAAAAGTTCTAAAAAACAAGAGGATAATACTGTAAAAGATAGTCAAGAGAAAGTTACTAAAAAATCAAAAAGCAAGAAGAATGAAAAAGTAGAGATGGTAGAAGAATTAAAAGAAGAAATAAAAGAAGCTGCAGAGATAAATCAAGAAAAATCTGTAGATAACGAAAGAGAAACATTAAAGAATGAAAAAGTAAGTAATTTATTAAAAAAAGCCAAAGAAAATGGACAAATTACTTATGGTGATTTAGCAAGTCAACTTACTGATGTTAGTCCAGATCAAATTGATTCTGTATTTGATGCATTTGAAGAAATTGGAGTTGATTTATTGCCAGATGATTTTGATGAAGAACCAGATTTAGATGATTTAAAAGAGGTTGAAGACTTAAAATTAGATGAAATTACAGAAACAAGTTATGAGGGAATTAATGTAGAAGACCCAGTAAGAATGTATTTGCGTGAGATAGGTAGAATTCCATTATTAACATTTGAGGAAGAATTAGATTTAGCACAAAGAATTTTAAAAGGTGATGAAGAAGCTAAAAAGAAATTAGCTGAATCAAATTTAAGATTAGTTGTTAGTATAGCAAAAAAATATGTAGGACGAGGAATGTTATTTCTAGATTTAATTCAAGAAGGTAATATGGGATTAATAAAAGCGGTAGAAAAATTTGATTATACAAAAGGATTTAAATTTAGCACATATGCAACTTGGTGGATTAGACAAGCGATTACAAGAGCTATAGCAGATCAAGCAAGAACAATAAGAATACCAGTTCATATGGTTGAAACAATAAATAAATTAATTCGTACATCAAGACATTTATTACAACAATTAGGTAGAGAACCAACCCCAGAAGAAATTGCAGCAGAGATGGAAATACCTGTTGAAAAAGTAGCTGAAATTCAAAAAATAGCACAAGATCCGGTTTCTTTAGAAACACCAATAGGAGAAGAGGATGATAGTCATTTAGGTGATTTTATTCAAGATGAAGATAGTCCAGAGCCTCATGATGCAGCTTCATATACATTATTAAGAGAGCAATTAGAGGAAGTTATGAGTACATTAACTCCAAGAGAAGCAAAAGTTTTGAAATTGCGATTTGGACTAGAAGATGGAAAATCAAGAACACTTGAAGAAGTAGGAAGTCAATTTAATGTAACAAGAGAAAGAATACGTCAAATAGAAGCAAAAGCATTAAGAAAGTTGAGACATCCAAGTAGAAGTAAAAAATTAAGAGATTATATGAGCTAAAATATTATGTAGTTATTGTATTAAATAAATAGCACAGAAAAATGGGAGAGATATATATGCAACGAATTGTAGAATTAGGAGAAAAGATTTTAGCTGTACCAATTGTAGATTTAGTAATTGCAATATGTATAATTATTCTTTTTCGAGTTTTTAGTAGTGGTATATCATATATTATTATTAGAATGTTTAAATGGAAAAGTAAAAGTCCTAAAGAAATAAAAGAAAGTGCATTTTATGATCCATTAAGATTATTTATTACTATTTTTGGTATATATATAGGAATATGTTTCTTAAGAGAACCATTAGATATTCAAGATAATGTAATGCTATGGGTAACAAGAATCTTTAAAGTTATAGTGATTATAGCTATTTCAAAAGGTTTTGCAAAAAGTTTTACATTAGATGCAAAATTTGTGCAAAAAATTCGAGCTAAAAGTTCTAAAAAAATGGATGATAATTCTATAGAGATTATCTTAAAAATAGTGAGGGCAGTTATTTATGTAATAGCAGGAGGGTTTGTACTTACAGAATTAGGAGTAGATTTAAGTGGATTAATTGCAGGACTTGGTATTGGTGGAATTATTATAACTTTAGCAGCTCAAGATACAGCTAAAAATTTATTTGGTGGTTTTGTAATATTTTTGGATAAACCTTTTGCAGTTGGTGATTGGATACAAATGGGAGAATACGAAGGAAATGTAGAAGAAATTACATTCCGTAGTACTCGTATTAGACTATTTGAAAATTCAGTAGTTAATGTACCAAATTCAGTAATATCTGATTCATCTATAATAAATTGGAGTAAGATGGAACAAAGAAGATATCGCTTTAATTTATGTTTAGATTTAAATACACCATTAGAAAAGGTTGCAAAAGTTCAAGATAGAATCACTAATATGTTAGAAAAACATGATAGAATTATTGATGATACTATAATTGTTAAATTTGATGAGATTACTGATAATGGAATAAATTTATTAGTTTGTAGTTATACAGATTCTGTAGATTATAATAGTTATTTAGAAGAAAAAGAAAAAATTAATTATAAAGTAATGCAAATATTAAAAGAAGAAAATGTAAAATTAGCATATGATACAAAGACAGTTTATCTAGAAAACGGATAGGGGGAGAATTCTTCTTATTCGTTTTATTTTTAGTAAAAAAATTTAAAATAAAGCTTTTGCTAATGATGTGAAATTATTCTTATCTGTTTTAATTTACTAGTATTTCACAAAATAGACATAAAGTTATTGTATAATATTTAAGATATTAATAAAAAGGATGGTTGATATTGTGAATGAATATGTTTTAGTAGTAGATGATGAAGCTAGAATGAGAAAATTAATAAAGGACTTTTTAGTTGCAAAAGGTTATAGTATTTTAGAGGCTGAAGATGGAGAAAAAGCATTAGATGTATTTGAACAAAATGCAGGAAAAATACGCTTAATTATATTAGATGTAATGATGCCAAAATTAGATGGTTGGTCAGTTTTGAGACAAATAAGACAAACATCTCAAGTTCCAATAATAATGCTAACTGCTAGAGGAGAAGAACAAGATGAATTATTTGGGTTTGAATTAGGTGTAGATGAATATATTTCAAAACCTTTTAGTCCAAAAATATTGGCAGCTAGAGTTGAAGCTATATTAAAAAGAACAGAAGGTTCTCCAAAAGAAGTTAAAGATTGTGGAGGAATAGAGATAGATAAAGAAGGAAGAACTGTAAGTGTAGATGGAAAGCAAATAGAATTGAGTTTAAGAGAATATGAACTTTTAGTTTATTTAGTAGAAAATGAAAATATAGCTTTATCAAGAGATAAGATATTAAATAATGTATGGAATTATGATTATTATGGAGACTCAAGAACTATTGATAGTCATATAAAGAAGATAAGACATAAATTAGGTAAAAAAGGAAAATATATAAAAACTATTAGAGGAGTAGGATATAAGTTTGAGATTAAATAAATAGGAAAGAATTAAAAGATTCAGAAGAGTCTAAATTAATTTAATGGTTTAAGTTTGAAATTAAATAAAAAGAATTATTGTAGGAAAAAAATATTTAAGAATTAAT
The DNA here is from genome assembly GCA_944388695.1 of uncultured Clostridia bacterium. Taxonomy (GTDB): domain Bacteria; phylum Bacillota; class Clostridia; order TANB77; family CAG-508; genus CAG-269. The sequence goes on along the minus strand of CALXJT010000049.1, from coordinate 4,314 downwards.
TTTAAAATATAAATATTTAATAATAAGGAATGAAAAATATGAATGTAAAAGTGAAAAAAATTAGAGATGAATTAAAAGATTTATTTAAATCTGTAAAAGTTAAATTATTTTTAACACTTACAATAACAATATTATTAATTATGTTTTTTCTTATTATTGTTAATAATTTTGCATTAGGTAGATTCTATTTATATAGTAAACAAAATACTTTAAAAGATGTTTATGGACAATTAAATGATTACTATAATGGTGATAATTATAATCTGGATTTAGAAACAGAAATGGAAATGATAGCTGTAAAAAATAATTTTGATATTTTAATACAAGACGGAAATTATACAATATATACTTCAAATAAAGATTTTTACTATGTTGTTGGAACTATGTCTAATATTTTGGAAGGTATTGATGGTCAAAATGTTCTCGAAGAAAGTGATAAATATGTAATAACACGTCAAAAAGATTTTAAAAATGGATTAACATATATAATGTTAGCAGGTACATTAGATAATGGATATAGTTTGTATGTAAGAATGCCAATAACATCAATACAAGATAGTGTAAAAATATCTAATAATTTTATGTTATTAATTGCAGGACTTACTATTTTAATTGCGGCAGTTATGGTATCTTTTATTTCGAAGAAATTTACAGAGCCAATATTAGAATTAAATAAGATAGCAAAGAAAATGTCGAATTTAGATTTCAGTCATAAATATAGAGTAACAGATGTAGATGATGAAATTAATAATTTAGGAAAAAGTATAAATACAATGTCTGATAAATTAGAATCAACAATAAAACAATTAAGAAATACAAATATAGAGTTAGAAAGAGACATAGAAGAAAAATCAAAAATAGATGAAATGAGAAAAACTTTTATATCAGACGTATCACATGAATTAAAAACACCAATAGCCTTAATTCAAGGATATAGTGAAGGATTAATTGAAAATGTTAATACTGATGAGGAAAGTAGAAAATTCTATGCAGAAGTAATTCAAGATGAAGCAAATAAAATGAATAGATTAGTGCAAAATTTATTAGATTTAATGAAGTTAGAATATGGAAAAAGAGAATTTAATAATACAATATTTGATATAGTCGAATTAGAAAAAGAAGTAGTAAGAAAATCAAAAGTAATGTTGGATGAAAAAGAAGTAGAAGTTATTTTTGAGGGACCAGAGAGTATATATGTAAATGCAGATGATTTTTATATAGAACAAGTTGTAACAAATTATTTAACAAATGCAATAAAAAATGTACAAGAGGTTAATGGAAGTAAAATAATAATAATTAAAAATATTATTAATAATACCAAGAAAAAGGTTAATATCCAGGTTTATAATACAGGTGAGCATATTAGTGACGAAGATTTAAGTAGAATTTGGAAACGTTTTTACAAGGTTGATAAGTCAAGAAATCGTCAAAGTGGTGGAACAGGAATTGGTCTTGCATTTGTAAAAGCTATAATGTCTAATTATGATAATGATTATGGAGTATTTAATTGTGATGATGGTGTTACATTTTACTTTGAATTAGAATTAGCAGAAAATTAATTGGAATATATAGATAGTGAAAGTATTAGGTTTATTAAATGTATTAGAAATATTAAATATATTAGAAATATTAAATGTATTTGAAATATTAAATCTATTAAATGTATTAGAAGTATTAGATATATTAAATTTATTTAATGTAAAAGATATAAATATAATAAAAATTATATTTAGCAATTTAAATATAAAGATATGATAGAATATAAGAGAATTTATAAATAAATTATATAAAAAATTAAAACTCAAGAGTAAAACTTACTTTAGAGTTTTAATTTTTTATATAAATCTGTAATATGTATAAATATGTTTAGTATATATAAATATATTAATATGCAAAAATACATTTAGTATGTATAAATATATTAATGTGCAAATATATATATTTAGTATGCATAAATATATTAATATACAAAAATATATTTAGTATTTATAAATATATTAATATACAAAAATATAATTTATATGTATAAAATGGAAGGAAATTTATAATTATTCTTAACTTACATTCCTGTAACAGGTAATTTTTTTACTATTGTTTTTTCTTGATTACTATATTCTATTTTATCATTAGTTGTTTCTATAATAGGTTTTTCTTCTTTTGAATTGTTTAAAGTGATAGTAATAGTTTCATTATAATTTACATCTACTTTTATGAATTCATCATATAAGACATATCCATCTTTTGTTTTAGTTTCTTTAATATAATATGTTCCAGGTACTAAATTTTCAAGGATAAATTCGCCATTTTCATCTGTTTTTAGGTTGGAATATAATATTTCTTTTTTGGAATTATATATAGAAAATTCAACATTAGAAATTCTTTCATTTGTTTCTTTATCTTTTTTTATAAGCTTTATTTTAGTTTCATTTTTTGTATAATCTTCTGTAATATTTTGTATTGTTTCTTCATATGTTTCAGCAGTTAAAGCATAATCTTGGTAATTACTGTTTTCAGCAGCTCCATAGAAAACAGGTTTTGATTTTATTCTAGTATTTACTTTAATTGTAAAATTACCATCTGTACTCATAGCTTTTATTGGGATTAAAATTTTAAAAGATTCTTTTTGGGAAAAAGTATTTTTTTCGTTTGAATTTAAATCTGTTATTTTTATGGAATCTAAAATATTTGAGTTTTCGGAAGATAGGTTTATTGTATAATCTTCAATTTGACCATCTGCTTCTATTTTGTAAGTTTTAGAAACATATTCTGGAAATTGTTTATCTACTGTAAAATAGTCATCTAATCTTTTTATTGTAATAATATTTGATATTTGTGTTTCTGTAGATTGACTTGCATTTAAAACTATTTGTTTTAATGCATTTAAAGTTCTTTCTCCAGCTTCGCCAATTGGGGAGTAGTCTTCTACACGATTTCCGTGTATATAACAATATATGGCTTGCTTTGTAGCAGTAAATGCTTCTTCTTTATTTGCACAACCAAGTTCTTCTAGTGTTTTATAAGGATAACCATTAATGACATATCTCCATAACATTACATCATTTATGGTGTTTTTTATTGATACTGAATAGGAAATATCATTTGTAATGCCTTGTTTTGTTTTATCTAGGCAATATGCAGGATAGGATATGCCATTATCTAAATATTGTGCATAATATACTTTGACAATGCTACCTTTGTATTTTAGTAAGTTCCCGACAGTCTCCTCCAGAGATAATTTGGGTTGAATCTAATGATATGGCTTTTGCACAGTTAAAGATAGTTATAAAGTTTAGTAATAAAATTAGTGATATGGTAACGAAAATTTTTATAATGAAATTTAATTTCATAAGATAGTTTCCTCCTTTTTATTTTTCTATAGCAAAAATACATTTCTAATATTTCTACTTTTTGAAAGTTGTATGTAATTTTTTTATTTTTCTATAGCATAAATACATCTTCTATAATTTGGTTCATTTTCAACACAGGTAATAAGTGTTATTGTATTATTTTCTGTGTTTTTTAAATAGGACCAATTTGTATCTTGGATAATTATATGTTCTGCTACTGAATAAGTTTTGTAAAAATTTTTATATTGATAGATTATTTCATCACCTTTTTTTAATTTTTTTAAATTAGAAAAATAGTTGACTGGATATCCCCTGTTATGAGCTGCTAGACCAATGTTTCCATATGTTAAGCTTGTTTCTGAAAAATGACCTATGTATTGGTTCATAGTTTCAGGGTCAGTCCCTTCAGCTATTTCAGCTTCTAGTGATATAGAAGGAATTATTAATTTCCAAACTATTTTCATACTTTTATTAGTATCTTTTTCATTTGTAAGTGGATTATTTTGAGAGTTATAGTTTGAGGTTAAAGTATTCTCTATACTTGTTTGATTATTATTAGAATTAGTTGATATTTCTACATAAAATTTATCATTTTTAAATAAATTATAGATAGGGGTTGTATTAAAATCGATATTCTTAATTTGAATATAGAAAAAATTTATCATGATAAAAATAATTATAGAAATTATAAGAATAATTGAATTAATAAATCTTTTACTGAAAGGAGATATCCATTTGTATCACCACCTTTTGTTGATTTAATCTTGGATTATTTTTTCGAAAAAATATTGATTAAAAAGTTTTTGAATAAAATATTTTATGGTTATAATATAACATGATTCTTTTGTTTTGTAAAGGACTTTTCATCGCAAAATTCGATAGAATTCGACAGTAAATTAAAAAAGTAAATTCTATTCTAGTAAAAGTAAATAGATTTTAATTGTATTTTAAAAGTTATTGTAAGATT
>CALXJT010000048.1 GCA_944388695.1 uncultured Clostridia bacterium | reverse complement strand
ATTTTATATGTGCTAGAAAAAGTTATGAGAAAAAGGTAGGATAGAAAAAATGTCCACAACTGCAATACACACATGCAAGTTGTTGGGCAATAATAGCAGAAGCAATACTAGGATTTGGAGATAAAGCTACAGAATTATATAAAATGATAAATCCAATAGAACATGCAAGAACAAAAGATGCAATACAGAAATATAAAGTTGAACCATATGCAATAGCAGCAGATATATATGGAGCTGGAAATATATCAGGAAGAGGAGGCTGGACATGGTATACTGGTTCAGCAAGTTGGTACTATCAAGCAGGAATAGAATATATATTAGGATTAAAAATAAAAAATAAATGTATAGAAATAAAACCATGTATTCCAAAAGATTGGAAAGAATATCAAATACAATATAAATATGGAAATACAATATATAATATTAATGTAAAAAATTTAAATGGTAGTGGAAATAATGAAATAGAAAAGGTATTAGTAAATGGTAAAGAGAGTGAAAATAAAATTAGTTTGGAAAGAAAAGAAAAGGTATGTCATATTGAAGTAATATTAAAGTAATAAATAATTTTTTAAGAAATAATAATAATAAATATTTATATGAAAATTTTTTTAATAAGAATAAAATAAAAAATAGGATAAAGTAAAGTTAACTTTATCCTATTTACTATCTTGAACATAATAACCAACGCCTCTTTTAGTTATTAAAATTTTAGGAGTTGAAGTATCTTTCTCAATTTTTTCTCTAATTCTTCTTACAGTAACATCAACAGTTCTTATATCTCCATAATATTCATATCCCCAAACTTTTTCTAATAGAACTTCTCTTGTCACAACTTGACCAGGTTGCATTGCCAAGAATTTTAGAACTTCAAATTCTCTTAATGTTAAATCTATAATTTCATTTCTTACTCTTACTTCAAATTTATCTAAATCTAATTCCAAATCTCCAACTTTTATTTTATTCTCTTTTTTACTTTGAGAAGGTTCATCATTTCTATATTGTACTGGAGAAGAAACAGCTTCTACTTTTCTTAAATTAGCTTTAACTCTTGCTACTAATTCTCTTACACTAAAAGGTTTTGTAATGTAATCATCAGCACCTAATTCCAATCCTAAAATTTTATCGATTTCACCATCTTTAGCAGTAAGCATTATTATTGGAATATTAAGAGAATTTTTTACTCTTTTACAAACAGAAAGACCATCTAATTTTGGTAACATTATATCTAATAACATTAAATCAGGTTTTTCATCTAATGCTTTATTTACAGCTGTTATTCCATCATTAGCTTCTATTATTCTATATCCTTCCTTTTTTAAATTATACATTAATACATCTATAATTGGTTGTTCATCATCAACAATTAATATTGTTTTTACATCCTTATCAATATTCTCTTCCACAAAAACTTCCGCCTTTCTTTAGCATTAATTTTTATAGTACAGTTATATCACATTTTTTTTGGTAATACAAGTGTATTTTAGGATATTTTCAATTTGTTGATTTTTTTTAGTTTATATGTTATATTAGTTTAGCATGAGATAGGAGATAAATTATAATAAAATATTATATAGTTAAAAATGTAAGTAAAACAGAAAATACAAAATATTAAATAGTGGAGGAAAAAATGAAAAATCTATTTATTGAATACCCAAAATGTTCAACATGTAAAAAAGCAAAAAAATGGTTAGACGAAAATAACATTAAATATGAAGATAGAAATATTATAGAAGATACACCTAATGAAGAAGAACTAAAAAAATGGATAGAAGCAAGTGAATTAGATATAAAAAAATTTTTTAATACAAGTGGATTAAAATACAAAGAAATGAATTTAAAAGAAAAATTACCAAATATGAGTGATGAAGAAAAAGTAAAATTATTAGCATCAGATGGAATGTTAATAAAAAGACCATTATTAATAAATGAAAAACAAATATTAGTTGGTTTTAAAATAAATGAATGGGAAAAATCACTTAAATAAAATTTGAAAGGAATAATATATGAAAAGAACTGAAACAAGAAAAGTAAAAGTAGGAGATATAAGCATAGGTGGAGAAAATAAAGTAGTAATACAATCAATGTGTAATACTAAAACAAAAGATGTAGAAAATACAGTAAAACAAATTTTAGAATTAGAGAAAGCAGGATGTGAAATAATACGAGTTGCATGTTTAGATATAGAAGATGCAAAAGCAATATCTGAAATAAAAAAGCAAATACATATACCAATTGTTGCAGATATACATTTTGATTATAAAATAGCACTTCAAGCAATTGAGTCAGGAGTAGATAAAGTAAGAATAAATCCAGGAAATATTGGTTCAAAAGAAAAAGTAAAACAAGTAGTTGATGCATGTAAGAAAAAAAGCATACCAATAAGAATAGGTGTAAATGCAGGTTCTCTTGAAAAAGACTTATTAGAAAAATATGGAGGAAAACCAACTGCCAAAGCAATGGTTGAAAGTGCAAGAAGACATATAAAAATTTTAGAAGAATTAGAATTTTACGATATATTAATATCTCTAAAAGCATCAAATCTAGACTTATGTATAGAAGCATATGAAGAGGCTTCAAAAGAATTTAACTATCCACTACATTTAGGAATAACAGAAGCAGGAACAGAGTTTAGTGGAACTATAAAATCAAGTATAGGACTAGGATATTTATTAAGACAGGGAATAGGAGATACATTAAGAGTTTCATTATCAGATGACCCAATAAAAGAGATAAAAGTTGCAAAAGAAATATTAAAAGATTGTAATTTATATAAAAAATCACCAACATTAATAGCATGTCCAACATGTGGAAGAACTCAAATTGATTTAATTCCAATAGCAAAACAAATAGAAGAATTTTTACAAAAAATAGAAGCTGATATAACAGTTGCAGTAATGGGATGTGCTGTAAATGGACCTGGAGAAGCAAGAGAAGCAGATATAGGAATGGCAGGAGGAATAAAAGAAGGTTTAATATTTAAAAAAGGTGAAATAGTTAGAAAAGTTAAACAAGAAGATATTGTAGAAGAATTGGAAAAAGAGATTTTAGCTATGGTAAATCAAGAATAAAGGCTTTAAAGAACTAATTGAGTATAATTGATTATAGGATTAAAATATCAAAATTAGTTTAATTAATTGTTAAAAATATCAATTAGAAATTTTAATTATAGATATTAATTATAAGTATTGATGAGAAAATTAATTATTAGTATTGATTAGAAGTATTAATTTTAAGTATTAATTATAAGTATTGATTAGAAATGTTAATTAAAAATAATTTAAAAAATACTTAATTAAAAATGTAAAACTTAAATTTATAATGGAAAGGATTTTTATGGAAATTATAGTAGGAAAAACTGCTGGATTTTGTTATGGCGTAAAAAGAGCAGTAGAAGGGGCAATTGAAGAAACAGAAAACAAAGAAGAAGTCTATTGTTTAGGAGAAATTGTACATAACAAAGAAGTTGTAAAAAAATTGAAACAAAAAGGAATAAAGCAAATAGAAAAGATAGAAGAAGCTACAGGAAAAACAATAATTAGAGCACATGGAATTGCAAAAGAAATATATGAAAAAGCAAAAGAGATGAATATAGAAATAAAAGATTTAACATGCCCAAAAGTATTACAAATACATAAAATAGCAGAAGATTTTCAAAAAGAAGGATATTACATATTTTTATTTGGAAGCAAAAATCATCCAGAAAATATAGGAACAATAAGTTATTGTGGGAATAAATATTATGTAATAGAAGATTTAGAAAGGTTACCTGAAGCACTAAAAAAATTAGAAGAATCACAAGTAAAAAAATTAGCAGTAATAGCACAAACTACATATAATTTAGAAAAGTTTGAAACTGGAACAAAAGAGATAGAAAGGTTATTAGAAGATAAAGGAATAAAGATAGATATAGTAAATACAATCTGTCATGCAACAGAATCAAGACAGAAAGAGACAGAAGAAATATCAAAAAATGTTGATTTTATGATTATCATAGGAGGAAAAAACAGTTCAAATACACAGAAATTATATGAGATTGCAAAAAAATATTGTAGAGAAGCAGTTTGCATTGAGACAAAAGAAGAATTAGAAAAAATTGAACTAGATTTTAGCAAATATAACAAAATTGGAATTATGGCTGGGGCTTCGACTCCAAAAGAAAGTATAGTGGATGTGAAAGAATTGTTAATTGGTAAAGCTAAAGAAAATTAAATAAATATAATAGCTTAAAGTTCTTGATATAAAAGGGACTTTAAGCTATTATAATATTTAAAGAAATTTGAAAAGTAAATTTTAGGATTACGTTTTTTGTCGAATTTTGCGATGAAAAGTTAAGAAATTTTATATAAAAACATTGACATTAGTACAAAAAGAAAATATACTTATAGCATAATATTTTTTAAATCATTAATTTTTTAATCTAAAATAATTCCAGATAATAAAAGCCAATATCAAATCTAAAAAAGAAAGGAGGGATAGCATTACTTATATGAATAAAAAATTAGTAGCAAAAAGGAATTATGTTCTTAGAAAAGTTTTAAATTCAGAAAATAATTTAGAAATCATAAAAGATTTTATTCAAGCAATACTAAAAATCCAAATAAAAAAAATAGAACTAAACCGATATTTGGAAGAAAAGGCTAAAAATTTACCATCAGAGGATAACTTTGGTGTAGTAGATGTTAGAGTAAAAACAAAAGAAAACGAGGAGTTGAATGTAGGAATTCAATTTTTAGATGGAAAATATATTCGAACAAAATTATTATTATACTATACTTTGATACATAATAATCAGCTAGAATACAACACAAAAAGAGAAATTGTTAAAACGATTACAATTAATATATTGGACTTTAATTATTATCCAAATTTTTGCTACCATAAAGTAATAAATTTATCAAATAAAAAAGAATTTGATGAAGAAATAGTAGAATTACACATTCTTGAATTGCCAAAATTCCAATCAATATATCTAAACAGTCTTAATAAAGAAGAACAGTGGATGACATATCTTAAAGGTGACAATGAAGAGGAAGTGTTAAGAGTAAAGAGATTAAATTATAAAATTGCTAAATTGGATAAATTAGTTGAAGAATTTTGGAATAAAGAAGTAATAGAATGAGTACAAGAGAAAAACTCAACTTATTTTAAAGAAGTTTAAATAGCATAAATTAAAATTAGTTTAAATGGATAATATATTTAGAATGTAAATTTTAAATATAATGAAAAAAACTAATTAAATATAATTACAAATATAGCTAGTAAAATAATTTTCACTGTTATAAGTAGTTACAAAAATAATCTTATTAACAAAATAAATAAATAATAGCTGACAGAATCAAAATTGTAATTATAGAGAGAATAATAGGAATAAGATATAAAAAATAGAGAATATGTTCACGATTAGTTTTTAGTGAAAATATTCTCTATTTAAATTCATATCAATTATATAATATAAAAATTATTAATAAATAGACTAATGAGAGTCTTTTGAAGCAGAGTTCAAATGTACTTTTATAACTGTACCTTCCTCCACTTTTGAATCTTTTGGCGTATCTTGAGAAAGTACTGTTCCAGAACCATCAATAGATATATTTAAATTAAGACTCTTTAATGTACTAGTGGCCTGCGCAGCTGTTTTTCCTGTTAAATCAGGAACTGTAACAGAAGTTCTAACAGAATTATCAGCATCATATAACATAATTATAGAATTTTTAGATAATTGCACACCAGGTTTTGGAACCTGATCAACAACGACTGTACTATTTTTGTCATTAGATGTAGAAATTTTTGTTGTAAATCCTTGTTCTTTTAATATTTTTTCAGCTTCTGTAATAGTTTTATTACGTATATCAGGAACTGTAATTAAGTCTTCATCTGCTTGAGAACTTTCTTCATCAGAAGGTACACCCAAAATTGGTAAAATTTCTGTTAACATTTGTGATACAACAGGACCTGCCACTTGACCACCTTGGTGACCATTTTTCTCATTTTGTGGACCATATAATATTAGTAATAGAACAATTTGAGTATCTTCTACAGGAGAAATTGCAACATATGAAGCAACATAATCTTGATTTGCGCTACCTTCAATTGGTTCAGAAGTACCAGTTTTTCCACCTATAGAATAACCTGTAACAGCTCCACGATATCCAGTACCGTCAACAACAACTGATTCCATCATAGATTTTACAGTTGAAGCAGTTTCTTCAGAAATAACTTGACGAACCTCTACAGGGTCAACATTTGTAACTGCTCCTGTATCTGAATTAGTAATTTGTTTAACAATACGAGGTTTCATTAAAACACCATCATTTGCAACAGCTGAAATTGCAGTAATCATTTGTAAAGGAGTAATATTTAATCTTTGACCAAATGACATTGTTGCAAGCTCTACAGGACCAACTTTATCAAGGTCAACAAATAATGAATTAGCCTCACCAGGTAAATCAACACCTGTAGTATCAAACAATCCAAAAGCATCATAATATTTATATAAAACTGGAGCAGTAATTCTAGCACCTAATTGCATAAAAGCAGGGTTACAAGAATTTTCTAAAGCTTGTCCCAAAGTTTGAGAACCATGAGGATTATAGTTTCTCCAACAATTAATTGTTAAAACTTTATTATTAACATCTGTAAATTTTTCATAACCAACACAATTAAAATCATTAGGAACATCAGCTTCTGTAATATCTTCTTCTAAAGCAACAGCAGAAGTAATGACTTTGAAAACAGAACCTGGTTCATATAAATCAGAGACAGCTTTATTTCTCCACATTGAAAATAATGAATTATTTTTTTCTTCACTTGACAAAGAATCATAAGTTTTTGCTAAAACTTCATTAGGAGTATTATGATTATTCAAGTCGAAATCAGGATAATTTGCCATAGCATATATATCACCAGTTTTAGGATTCATAGCAATACAAGTTCCACCATTTGAACATTCATTATCTATACAAGCTTGTTTCAAATATTTTTCTACTATAGTTTGGATATTAAAATCAATAGTTAAAGTTAAATCACTACCATTTTCTGGAGCGATATAAGATTCTTCTGCATTAGGAATTTCATCACCACTTAAACTACCATCTTTAGAACTAACTATTTTACCAGGAGTACCTGTTAAAACAGAATCCCATTCAAGTTCAATACCATATCTACCGTCATTATCATCACCACAGAAACCTAGAACATGTGATAATACATTATTATAAGGATAATATCTCTTCGTATCTTCATCAACATTAATACCTACAGAGATTTTATTTTCCTTCATCCATGCGTTCAAAGCATCAATTTTATCACTAGAAACTTTTTTAGCAATTGTTTCTACTTGAGAATTACTAGTAACTTTTTCATAAGTTTCATTATAATCTAGTTCAAAAATTTCAGATAATCCTTTTGCAACTGTTTCTTTTAATTTAGCAGTTTCTTCATCATTATCACCCTTGATACTCTTTGGATTTATCGTAACAGTATCTACTTGAACACTTGTGGCTAAAGTCATACCATTACTATCATATATATTTCCACGCTTAGGACTAATTATTTGATTGATTGTTTGCTGATTATATGCAAGTTCTTTTAAATGAGCACCATCTACAAACTGTAAAAAACCAATACGACCAATTAATAATACAAAAATTATTAAAATGGTTATAAAAATTCGCTTTAATTTTTTTACATGTATAAAGTTTTGAGAAGAAAATTCTTCATTAACTCTAATAACCTTTTTGGCTGACTTATCTTTATTAGAAGTATTATTTTTATTATTATCAGTTTTTTTCGAGCTTTTTGTAATATCTTTTTTTGTTACATTATTTTTTTCTTTATTATTATCATTTTTGTTTCTATCCATATACATCTTTCCTTTGTAAATAGTTTTATATATTTTATAATAATAAATGTGAAAAATCAATAGGAGCATGCAGTATATTTTAAGATAAATAAATTTATTTATCCAAAAGAAAAAATAAAGAAATAATAAAAGAAGAAAAAAAGAGAATTCCTTGAAAAAATAATAGAAAAACAGTATAATATTAAAGGAAAGGAGAATATGGCATCTAATTATGTCATATAAGATTAAGAATGAATGAAATAGAAAGAGAAACACAATTTATTTTAAAGAAATATAATATAAAAGCAAATAAAAGTTTAGGACAAAATTTTTTAATAAGTGAAGAAGTTGTCAATAAAATAGTAGAAAGTAGTAATATAACCAAAAAAGATTTAGTAATAGAAATAGGACCAGGTCTAGGAACACTTACTAAAGAATTATTAGATAGTGCAAATAAGGTAATTTGTGTAGAATTAGATAAAAGAATGGTAGAAATATTAAAAGATAGATTTAAACTATATTCAAATTTTGAATTACTAAATCAAGATATTTTAAAAACAGATTTAAAAAATATTATAGAGAAAGAAAAACAAAGTAAAGAAATAGAAAATGTAAAGATAGTGGCAAACTTACCATATTACATAACTACACCAATAATTATGAAATTATTAGAAGAAAAATTAGATTTAGAAAGCATAACAGTAATGATTCAAAAAGAAGTTGCAGATAGATTAACAGCAATACCAGGAGAAAAAAACACAGGAGCAATTACATATTCAGTATATTATTATGCAGAAGCAAAAGAAATAATGGAGGTTCCAAGCTATTCTTTTATACCAGAACCAGAAGTTACATCTGAAGTAATACAATTAAAAGTAAGAAAAGAATTAAAAGTAAAAACTCAAAATGAAAAAATGATGTTTAAAATTATAAAAAATTCATTTACACAAAGAAGAAAAACACTTTTAAATGCACTTACAAACACAAAAATATTTAAAGAAAAAAATACAGGAATAGAAATTCTAAAAAAATTGAATATATCAGAAAATGCAAGAGCAGAAGAGTTAACATTAGAACAATTTGCTCAAATAGCTGATGAAATATCTTGAAGAACAATATGAAATATGTTATAATAAAAAAAGTATTTATATTTTATACTAAAAAACTAAAAAAGGAGTATAGAATGAATCAAATTCTAGTAACAAAAAAACTATATATAACACCAGAATTAAAAAGAAAAAAGAAAATATATAAGTTTGAGTTTATACTATCGGTATTCATTATTGGAGTATTATCATCTTGTTACATATATGCAGAGTATGATAGAAATAAAAGTGAACAATTATCACAAGAAATTCTAGCAAGTATGCAAGTAGAAGAAAAAGAAGAAGAGCCAGATAGTAATATTTTAAGAGTGGTATTAAGCAGTGATGCTGTAAATAGTGCAGATGACACAGAGCCAGTAGAAGTAGTAGAAACAAATAATAATGAAGAAGATGGAGGATATACAACTCAAATAAATGGATATAACTGTAAAACAGTAGCAGAAATAAATATCCCTAAAATTTCAGTTAATTATGCAATTTTAAAAGGAGAGACAGGGATATTAAAAGAAACAGAGGCATTACTAAAAGCATCACCTTGTGAATTCTGGGGTAATGGTCCAAATCAAGTCGGAAACTTTTGCGTAGTAGGTCATAATTACAGAAATAGAAAATTCTTTAGTAAAGTTCCAACATTAGTAAATGGAGATATTATAGAAATAAAATCAAATGGAGAAACAGTACAATACGCAGTATATGATAAATATAATGTAATACCTGATGACACGAACTGCACATCACAAGAAACAGATGGAAGAAGAGAAGTAACATTAATTACTTGCACAGATGATGGTAGTGAAAGAGTTATAGTTAAAGCTAGAGAAGTATAATGAATATTAGGCGAAAATTTGGCGAACATTGGAGAGACTCCAATGTTCGCCAAATTTTTGCCAATTTTTCGTCAAATGTTCGCATAATGTTCGATGTTTACACTTTGAAATCTTTAAAAAAATATAACAATATGATACAATGAAAAAAACATAACAACGAAAAGAGTGATTTTATGAAACTAATTTCAATACCAAAAGACAAATATAATGATTACAGATTAAATTTAATGTTTAATGGTTATAAATGGGATCCACAATTTTATGACAGCAACACAATAGCAAAACAAGCTTTAGTAATTACAAATGAAGAACATAAAGAATTAGAAAGTTTAACAGAAAAGCTAGATAAAGAAACAAGACAAGCAGAAGAATACTTAAATAAGAATTTAAATCTTGCTAAACCATTGGTTTTACCAAAAAAGATATATAAAGAATTAAAAAGAATGAAAAACTATGAAGCAGATAAACATATTCGTCTTATGAGATATGATTTTCATCCGACAATTGAAGGAAAATGGGCATTAAGTGAAGTAAATAGCGATGTACCAGGAGGATTTGCAGAAAGTTCGATAATGCCACAAATTGCTATAGATACAATAAACGAGGGGAAATATTGGTATAAGAATTTTGGGGATATTTTAACAAATGCAATAATAAAAAAAGTGAAACCTAAAGGAAATATTATGCTAGTTCATTGCACATCATATAGTGATGATAGACAAGTTATGCAATTTTTAGGAGACAAGTTAGAAGATTTAGGATTTAATATCATCTATGCAGCTGCTGACCATATAAGATTCAAGAATAATGAGGCAATAAGTATTCTTGATGGAAATGAAGGAAAAATTGATGGGATATTTAGATTTACACCACTAGAATGGTTAAAAGATATAAAACCAAAACATTGGCAAGGGTATTTTGACACAGTAACACCATCATGTAATCATCCAATAGCAATATTCGCACAAACAAAAAGATTTCCATTAGTTTGGGATAGAGTTGAAAAAGAAGGTATTAATTTATCAACTTGGAGAGATTTACTTCCAGAGACAATAGAAGTAAAAAAAGCAAAAAACAAAAGTGGGTACATATATAAGCCAGCATGTGGTAGAGTAGGAGAAAAGATATCTATAGAAGAAGCTTGTAGAGAAGATGAATATGAAAAAATAATTAAAGATGTAAAAAAACATCCAAAAAAATATCTAGCACAAAAAAGATTTAATAGTAAACCGATAATAAGTAGTGAAGGTGAAAGTTTTCATATCTGTTTAGGCTCATATAGTGTAGATGGAAAACATGCAGGTTATTATGCCAGAATAAGTAAATTGCCACGAATAGATTCATATGCAGCAGATATACCAGTATTAATAGAAAAAAGATAAATAGAAAAGAAAGGATAAAAATGACAGGTAAAGATATATATAAAATATGGGCTCCAGAAGGAGCAAAATGGGTAGAATGGGTAAGACCAGTACCATTCATAGGAATAAATGAAAAATTTGAAGGATATAAAATTGAAGATTTTACGATACCTAATATAAATTATATAAAAGAGGAAATAAAAAATACTGCTATTATTATTGATTTACCAGAAAATGAAAGTATAAAAGAAGGAATAGCACTTGCAAAAATTGGTTTTAGACCAATACCAATTTATAATGGCACAGACGAACAAAAAGGGGTAATGGCGACGGTTGACAATAAAGTAATAAAAATAGGACTCATTAAAGGAGCTATAGAATTAGAAAAAATAAAAATAAGTAAAACGGCTATGCCTGCTTTTTTATTAGATAGTAATAGAACAAATAGATTTAAAATGAATCCATCGATATTTGATAATAGTTGGGATATATATGCACAAGACATTCCATCAGCAGAATGCTTTTTAGAAAATGGTACCAGAAAAATTTTGATAAGAGGAGAATCAATACAAAAAGATTTAAAAAAGATTTTATATAAATTTCAAGAAAAAGGAATAGAAATCTTTCTAGTAGATAGATTTGAGAAAATAGAAAAAATCAAATTAAAAAAGAATAAATCATTTCTCCAGAAAAGGAAGTGTTAGTAGATGATAACTTTTGAAGGTAAAATCGTTCAATTTGGTTTTGGAGCAGTAGGAAAAAGCTTCTATGAAAAGGTATCAAAAGAAATAAAATTTAACGAAAATAAATATTTTGTAGTAACAATGGATAAAGAAGAATTTGAAGCATATATAAATCTTGGAGGAATAGTAGCAAATTTTATAGAAGCAGAATTAACAAAATCTAATTTTAAAGAAATATTCGGAAAAATATTAAGTAGTGGAGATCTATTAATTGACTTCGCAGATACTGTAGGAACAAAAGATATTTGTGATTGGTGTGCAAAAAATAATATCATGTATATAAATACAGGTGAAGCAGATTGGCCAGAAAATTGGTATAGCATTTTAAACGAAAATCTAAAAAAGAATGAATTGAAAGAAAAATATAAAAATAGTAGCCAAGAAAATAAATATCCAATAGTTCTTCAACATGGTAATAATCCAGGATTAGTTTCACATTTTGTAAAAGCAGGAATTGAATATATAGCAAATACCCAATTTAAAAAAGATAAAGAATTAAAAAAGTTAATAAAAGAAAATAAATTTAATGAAGCAGCACAAAGATTAGGCGTAAAAATGATACATGTAAACGATATAGATTTACAAAAAATAAATGATAAATATGATGACAATAAATTATTTAATACATGGTGTATAGATTCATTTTTCTTTGAAGCTTTAAGTGAAGCTACAATGAACATAGGAACACAAGAAAAAATCGATTTTGAAGATGAATGTAAGTTTATCGATTATGAAAATGGATTTATAGAATTTAAAAAACTTGCAGTAGAAAAAGAATGTGATACATATTATCCAGAAGGAAAGTTCAAAGGATATCTAGTTCCACACGAAGAAACAATAACAATTGCAAAAAGTTTAGAAGTAAAAAAAGATAATAAAGTTATATATCGTCCATCAGTTATGTTTATATATTCACCATGTGAATTTGCAAGGAAATATTTAAAAAATGCAAAAGTAAATGAATATCCAAATCCAGACCCAAATAAACCATTAGATTGTGAAAATCAAAATGGAGAAACAATTATAAGAGGATATGTATATCCAAAATATTCAGAAATTGTATATAAAGAAAAAATAGAATCGGGAACAGAATATGTTGGAGTATTAATAATGGGAGAAAATTTTAAGCCTGTTTGGGTAGGTAATAGAATAGAACTATCATATTTATATAAAAATGAAAAAGATTCATATTGGCAAACTCCTACCATCACACCAGTTGCAATGTCTGCACTTGCTGCTGTTTGTTGGATGATAAAAAATAAAGAGAAAGGTGGAATTTATTTCCCTGATGATATAACTGATTACAAATATATTTTAAAAATTGCTGAAAAGTATATATCAAAAACAATTTATAAAACATTTGAACATTAGACAGAACATT
>CALXJT010000047.1 GCA_944388695.1 uncultured Clostridia bacterium | reverse complement strand
ATATAAAAATATAAAAATATAAAAATATAAAAACATAAAAATATAAAAATACAAAAATATAAAAACATAAAAATACAAAAATATAAAAACACTAAAATATCAGTCATTTCATATGTTTTCATATATTAAATTCAATGATTAATTTTTAGATAAAAAATTGCTATTAAAAATAAAAAAGTTTAAAATACTAAAAAAATAAAAAAATTTTTGAAAAAAGCTTGCAAAATATAAAAAGATATATTAAAATTGAATCGAAGTGGAGAAAAGTGGTATAAAGTGGTTAAAAAATGAAAGAGGTGAAATTCATTGCTAATAGGAGAATATGAGCATTCTCTGGATGCAAAAGGCAGAATGATAATGCCAGCAAAGTTAAGAGCAGACATAGGAGAAAAGTTCATCTTAAGCAAAGGGCTAGATGGATGCTTATTTGCATTTTCTATGCAAGAATGGAACAATTTTGAAGAAAAACTAAAATCATTACCACTATCAGATAAAAATGCTAGAAGTTTTGTAAGATTCTTTTTAGCAGGAGCAACAGAATGTGAAATAGATAAACAAGGAAGATTTCTAATACCAAATAATTTAAGAGTAATAGCAAATTTAGAAAAAGAAGCAATAATAATTGGTGTTGGAACAAGACTAGAAATATGGAATAAAGAAAAATGGCAAACAAATTGCGATGAAGAAATATCACCAGAAGAAATTGCTGAACATATGTCAAATTTAGGTATATAACTTGAAAAAGTTTATATAAATTTACAAAAGATAAGAGTACAAAAGATATTTTACAAAAGATTTAAGAAAAACAAAAGAAAAAGATACAAAAGATAAAAATTCGAGAAACTAGAGCTATCTATTACAAAAGATAGATATGCAAAAGATAAAATAATACAAAAGAAATAAATTTTACAAAAGAATAAATATAAAAATTAAATCACTACAAAAGAAAAATACATAAAATAAAAATAATACAAAAGAATGAAAAAACATTACAAAAGCAAAACAAAAAACCAAAAGAAAAAAGCAAAAAATAAGATTCAGCTGGTAGAAAACATTTTACCAGCTGAATCCATTATAATAAATATGAGGTGGAATTTTGGAATTTAAACATAAACCAGTAATGTTAAAAGAATGTATAGATGGATTAGAAATAAAAGAAAATGGAATATATGTAGATGGAACACTTGGAGGAGCAGGACATAGTAGAGAAATAGTAAAAAAATTAAAAAGTGGACAATTAATAGGAATAGATAGAGATTTAGAAGCAATAGAAGCTGCAAAAAATAACTTAAAAGAATTTGGAAATGTAAAATATGTGCATGGAAACCATGATGATATAAAAAATATACTAGAAAATTTGCAAATACAAAAAGTAGATGGAATCTTATTAGATTTAGGAGTTTCATCATATCAATTAGATGAGAGAAATAGAGGATTTAGTTATTTAGGAGAAAATGAGTTAGATATGAGAATGGATAAGACTCAAAAACTAACAGCAAAAGATGTAGTAAATAATTATCCGGAAGAAAAGCTAGCGAACATAATCTATGAATATGGAGAAGAGAGATTCTCAAGACAAATTGCAAAAAATATATGTAAAGAGAGAAAAAATAAAGAGATAGGTACGACAAAAGAATTAGTAGAAATAATAGAAAAGTCTATACCTAAATCAAAGCAAAAAGATGGTCATCCAGCCAAAAGAACGTTTCAGGCTATAAGAATAGAAGTAAATAATGAGATAGAACCACTATATAATACAATTTTAGATTGTATTAATTGTCTAAAAGAAAACGGAAGATTATGTGTAATAACATTCCATTCATTAGAAGATAGAGCAGTAAAAAAAGCAATGGTAGATGCAAAAGGAAAATGCACATGTCCAAGTGACCTACCATATTGTGTATGTGGAGCAAAATCACTTGGAAAAATAATAACTAAAAAACCAATATTACCAAGCAAAGAAGAACAAGAAGAAAATCCAAGAAGTAAAAGTGCAAAATTAAGAATATTCGAAAGAAATGAAGATTAGTAATAAACCAAAAGAAAAAGGAGGTGATAACTTGTGGCAAGGTATGAATATGAGACAAGCCCAAAGAAAATAGAAGAACCTAGAAAGAAAACAAAAAAAGAAGCAAAACAGAAAAAAATAAAAATAGTAAAAGAAGTACCAAGACAAGAAGTAAAAGTGTCCAAAGAACAAAGAAAAAAGCAAATCAAAATGACAGTTTGGATAGCAATTATATTTTTAGCACTTCTAACCATAAGTTATCGTAACTCACAAATAAACATAAAATTTAATGAAATACAAAATCAAAAAAAGGAATTAGCAGCACTTGAAAAAGAAAATGAGCAAACAGAGATAAACATTGAAAATAATCTAAATTTGAGTAACATAGAAAAAGAAGCAAAAGAAAGATTAGGAATGGAAAAATTAACAAATAAACAAACAGTATATGTTACACTCCCAAAAAAAGACTATATAGAATCTGCTTCAGAGAAGGTTGTAATTGAGGAAGAAGAGGAAAGTTGGTTTCAAAAAATATTAGATTTAATTTGGAATAGATAGAAGAACAGAGGAAAATATAGTATAAAAATATCTAAAACTATTCGAAATAATAATCAAATAGTCTAATATATAAAAAATGAAATAATTTATAAAAAAATTATACAGATAGCAGATTAATAAAGCATAAAATAAGATAAAGTAATAAGAAAAGAATAATAAAAGAATAATAGAAAAACACCCTTAATAAAATGAATTAAGAGGTGTTTTTTATGATTTCAGCAAATTTATCGATGAGAAAAAGATTAAGAAATATATTATTTATTTCAATAATGGTATTTACAATATTAATAGGTAGAATAGGATATATTCAATTTGTTCAAGGCGCAGAATTAAGTAGTATGGCATATGAACAACAAACACTAGATAGAAGTATAAATCCAAAAAGAGGAACAATATATGATAGAACTGGAGAAAATGTATTAGCAATAAGTAGTACAGTAGAAACAGTGACAATAAATCCAGGGAATATATCAAAAGATGACAAAGAAAAAGTAGCAAAAAAGCTATCAGAACTTTTTGAGCTAGATTATGAGGCAACATTAAAAAAAGTAAATAAAAGAAGCTCAATAGAAACAATAGCCAAAAAAGTAGATAAAGAAAAAACAGATGAACTAAGAAGTTGGATGGAAGAAAATAATATTATGACAGGAATAAATATTGATGAAGATACAAAAAGATATTATCCGAACAACAATCTAGCATCACAAATAATAGGATTCTGTGGAAGTGATAATCAAGGATTAGATGGAATAGAAGCAAAATATGAAAGTGAATTAGCACGGAGAAAAAGGAACGATAGAAAGACATACAGATGCAAAAGGTGGAGAAATAGGTGAAGAAGGAGAAAATTACGTTCCAGCAATAGATGGAAATGATTTAATACTAACAATAGATAAAAATATTCAATCAATAATAGAGAAATATTTAGAAGAAGCATGTATAGACAATGTATGCACAAATGGAGGTAATATTGTAGTAATGAATCCAAAAAACGGAGAAATATTAGGTATGGCAACATATCCAAGCTATAATTTAAATGAACCATTTGAAGCATATACAGATGAATTAAAGCAAAATTGGGAAAATATGAGTTCAGCAGAAAGAACAGAAAAATTACAAGCAGTATGGAGAAATAGAGCCATTACAGACACATATGAACCAGGTTCAACATTTAAAACAATAACAGCATCAGCAGCATTAGAAGAAGGAATAACAGATACAGATAATGAAGGAGAATTTTCTTGCACAGGAGGTATAGAAGTTGCAGGAGTAAGAATAAAATGTTGGAGATATTATAGACCACATGGATCAGAAAGTTTAAGGCAAGCTCTAATGAATTCATGTAATCCAGTATTCATAGGATTAGGTCAAAAAATAGGAGTAACAAAATATTTCGAATATTTAAAAAAATTCGGATTACTAGAAACCACAGGAGTAGACTTACCAGGAGAAGCAAATAGCATATTTATTAAACAAGAAAAAGCAGGACCTGTAGAACTAGCAACAATAAGTTTTGGTCAAAGATTTGAAATAACACCTCTGCAGTTAGTAACAGCAGTATCAGCAATAGCAAACGGTGGAAATCTAGTAAAACCACATGTAGTAAAAGAAATAATAGATAGTCAAACAGGAGAAAGTAAAAAAATAGAAACAGAAATAAAAGGAACAGCGATATCAAAAGAAACATCAGAAAAAGTATTAAGCATGATGGAAAGTGTAGTATCAGAAGGAACAGGAAAAAATGCAAAAGTTGCAGGATATAGAATAGGAGGAAAAACAGGAACATCAGAAGATGGAGTAAATACAAATAAATATGTAACCTCATTTTTAGGAGTTGCACCAATAGAAGACCCAGAAGTAGTAATGTTAATAACTCTATACAATCCAACAGGAGAAGGAGGACATCAAGGAGGTGGTGTTGCAGCACCATTAGGAGGTCAAATATTTAGCGAAATACTTCCATATCTAGAAGTAAGTCAAGGAAATCAAGATGAAATAGAAACAATAAATCAAATACAAGTTCCAGAATTAACAGGAAAAACAGTAAAAGAGGCAAAGAATATTGCTAAAGAATCAGGTATTAATCTGATAATAGAAAATGAACCAGAAGAATTAGATGAAGAAAGTACAATTATAAGTGAGCAAACTCCAAAAGCGGGAATAACAATAAATGAAGGAACAAACATATATTGTAAAATAGAGTAAGAATACTCTTTTTAACAAAATATAATCATCTACTCATATTATTAGAAAATTAATAAAGTATAGAAATAAATAGAAAAATCTTTACATTACACAAATAACAAGTAATTTATAAAAAAGGTAAAGAAAAAGAATAAAAAGTAAAATAAATCATAAAATTAGATGAGTCATAATAATAAAAACAAAATGTAAAAAATGAACAAAAAACCTCAAAACCTCTATACAAAAACAAAAAATAGTTATATAATAATGAAAAATTAGAAGCAAAATTGCATCTAGTTTAATAAATAATGAAGGGATGATTCTAAATGGAATTAAAAAGATTATTAGTAGGTTTAGAAGGATTAAAAGTAAAAGGAGACCTAAATGTTGAAATAAAAGGGATAGAAAGAGATTCAAAAGAAATAAAAGAAGGATACTTATTTGTAGCAATAAAAGGATTTACAGTAGACGGACATAACTTCATACAAGATGCAATTCAAAATGGAGCAGTAGCAATTATGATAGAAGAAGGATGTAATCTAAAAGAAATAAAAGTTCCTGAAAACATTACAATAGTAATGGCAAAAAATACAAGAGAAGGATTAGCAATAGCATCAGCAAATTTCTACGATAATCCATCTTCAAAATTTAAACTAATAGGAGTAACAGGAACAAAAGGAAAAACAACAACAACATTTATGATAAAAGAAGTATTACAAAAAGCAGGAAAAAAAGTAGGATTAATAGGAACAATAGCAACATATATAAATGATAAAAAGATAAAAGATAGTGATAGAACAACACCAGAAAGTTTAGAATTACAACAAATATTTGACAATATGGTAAAAGAAGGCGTAGAAGTAGTTGTAATGGAAGTTTCTTCACAAAGTTTAAAATTACATAGAGTAGATGGATGTAATTTTGATATAGTATTATTTACAAACTTTTCAGAAGACCACATTAGTCCAAATGAACATCCAGATATGCAAGATTATTTACAATCAAAATTAAAGTTATTCCAAATGTGTAAAACAGGAATAGCAAACGCAGATGATTTACAAGGAGCAAAAATACCAAGACTATTTCCAGAAAATAATATCATAACATATGCAATAGATAATTTTGCAAATGTAATGGCAAAAGATGTCACAGTAACAAACCATTACGTAGATTTTAGAGTAAAAATCACAGATAGAAATGAAAGAGTGAGAGTAGGAATACCAGGTAGATTTAGTGTATATAACTCACTTGCTGCAATATGTGTTGCACAAAAATTTGGAATTTCATCAGAAAAAGTACAAGAAGCATTAGCAGAAGTAAGAGTACCAGGAAGATCTGAAATGGTAGATAATGATTTAGAAATTCCAATAATGATAGATTATGCTCATTCACCAGAAAGTTTAGAAAATATATTACAAGCAGTAAAAACATACACAAGAGAAAAAGTAATTTCTGTATTCGGATGTGGTGGTGATAGAGATACAAGAAAAAGAGCAATAATGGGAGAAATATCAGGAAAAATTGCAGATTTCACAATAATAACATCTGATAATCCTAGAACAGAAGAACCAGAAAAAATAATAGAACAAATAGAAGAAGGAATCAAAAAGACAAAAGGAAAATATAAAATAGTAGTAGACAGAAAAAAAGCCATAGAAGAAGCAATACGTATGGCAAATAAGAAAGATATAATTGTATTAGCTGGAAAAGGTCATGAACCATATCAAGAAATAAATGGAAAGAAATATCCATTTGATGAAAGAATCATAGTAAAAGAAATTATTTCAAAAATAAAAAAAGAAGGAAATAATACTAGCAAAAAAAATAATAAAAACAGTAAAGATAATAAAAGTAATAAAGCTCAAGATTAATAAAGTAAAAAATCAAACTAAAAATAAAGAATACTAAAATAAGGTAAAAATAAAAAACTAAAAATAAAGAATACTTAAATAAAGCAAGAATAAAAAAAGCAAAAAAATATTTAAATAAAGTAAAAGAAATAATAAGGATTTAATGAAATAAATTAAATCAAGATACAAAAAAAGAAATATAACGAAAGAAATAAAAGCAGAAAGGTTTGAGAAAAGTGAATTTTGAAATAGGAATATTGCTAATAACTTTTATCATTTCAATAATTTTAGGAATTGTAATAATTCCAATATTAAAGAAATTAAAAGTAGGGCAAATAGAAAGAGATGATGGTCCAGCCTCACATTTAAAAAAACAAGGAACACCTACAATGGGAGGAATTATCATAATAATAGCTATGATAATTTCTGTAGTAGGAGCATATATTTACATGAATATGACAGGAAAAACAGAAACAGCCCAAAAATTAATACCGCTATTATTACTTACAATAGGATTTGGAGCAATAGGATTTATAGATGATTATAAAAAATTAGTACTAAAAAATACAGAAGGATTAAAACCAAGTTATAAAATGCTCGGATTACTAGTAATTTCAGTAGCATATGTATTATATTTGACACAAGGATTAGAAATTGGAACAGAGACATATATTCCAATATTAAAAATATATATAAATTTACCAAACTATATATATGTACCTGCAGCAATAGTAATAATACTTGCAACTACAAATGCAGTAAATTTAACAGATGGAATAGATGGATTATCTTCAAGTGTATCAGCAATAATAATTACAACACTTACAATAATAGGAATAACAATTGGGATGGAGGAAGTTTCTATATTTGGAAGTATAGTAATTGGAGCAACACTAGGATTTCTTATGTTTAACCTACACCCAGCAAAAGTATTTATGGGGGATACAGGTTCATTATTACTTGGAGGAGTAATATCAGGATTAGCATTATATTTAAAAATGCCATTATTACTATTAATAATTGCACTAATACCAGTGTTAGAAACATTATCAGTAATAATACAAGTAGCATATTTCAAAAAGACAGGAAAAAGAATTTTTAAAATGGCACCACTACATCACCATTTCGAACTATGTGGATGGAAAGAAAATAAGGTAGTAATAATTTTTAGCTTAATAACCTTAATAGTTTGTGTCATAGGATTAAAAGTAATTTAATAAAATTAAATTATAGAATAAACACTAAAGAGATAGTAAGGGAGGTTCTCTTAAATGCCAAAAAAGAAAACGGGAAAATTTTCAAGCTTTTTAAATAATCCTATGGATTTTACATTATTAATAACAATACTAGCATTATTAGGAATAGGGT
The DNA here is from genome assembly GCA_944388695.1 of uncultured Clostridia bacterium. Classification (GTDB taxonomy): domain Bacteria; phylum Bacillota; class Clostridia; order TANB77; family CAG-508; genus CAG-269. Next base: position 5,338 of record CALXJT010000047.1, on the reverse strand, counting down.
TAGTAATGGTATTATCAGCAAGTTCCCCTTCTGCATTAGCAGAACAAGCAGACAGTTATTTTTATTTTAAAAAGCAATTACAATTTGGAATATTAGGGTTAATTGCAATGTTTGCAATATCAAAAATAGATTATAGATTTTATCAAAAATATTATAAATGGGCATGGATATTATCATTCATAGCATTAGTACTAGTAAAATTGGTAGGAAGAACTATAAACGGTTCACAGAGATGGATATATATAGGAAGTTTTTCAATACAACCATCAGAATTAGTAAAATTTTTCATTATTATATTTTATGCGGGAATATTAGTAAAAAATAGAGACGAATTATCTAAATTTGGAAAAGGTTTTGTAAAGCATTTTGCAATGGTATTACCAATAATAGGGTTACTATTACTACAACCACATTTTAGTGCATCAATAGTTATATTAGGAATTGTGGCAATAATGATGATTGTAGCAGGATGTAAATTTAAACATTTTCTAGGAGCAAGTTGTATATTAATACCAATAGTAATTGTAATAGTAATTATAGAACCATATAGATTACAAAGAGTAACAACATTTTTAGACCCATGGCAAGATGCAACAGGAGATGGATGGCAGGTAATACAAAGTCTATATGCAATAGGTTCAGGAGGATTGTTTGGAGTAGGCCTTGGAGAAAGTAAACAAAAATATCTATACATACCAGAACCACATAATGATTTTATCTTTTCAATAATAGGAGAAGAATTAGGATTTTTAGGTTGTGCAGTTATACTAATATTATTTGCAATACTCATCTGGCGAGGAGTATTAATTGCAATGAAGGCACCAGATATGTTCGGAAGTTTAGTAGCAGTCGGAATAACTGCATTAGTAGCAATTCAGGTAATAATAAATGTAGCAGTTGTAACATCATCTATGCCAGCAACAGGAATGCCACTTCCATTCTTCAGTTATGGAGGAACAGCATTATTTATATTACTGTGCGAGATGGGAGTACTACTCAACATTTCAAGAGCAAGTGCTAAAAATAAATAAAATCTGAATAGAAAGGAAAAATTATGAGAGTAATAATAGCAGCTGCTGGAACAGGAGGACATATTAATCCAGGGATAGCCATAGCCAATAAAATAAAAGAAGAAAATAAAGATTCAAAAATTATTTTTATAGGAACAACAAGAGGATTAGAAAATGATTTAGTTCCAAGAGCAGGATATGAATTAAAAACAATAGATGCATATGGTTTAAGTAAAGAAATATCAATAGAAAATCTAAAAAAGATGTTAAAAACATTTAAAGGATTAGGAGAAGCAAAAAAAATTATAAAAGAATTTAAGCCAGATATAGTAATAGGAACAGGAGGATATATTTGTGGAGCTACAATTACAGAAGCACATAAATTAAAAATTCCAACACTATTACACGAAAGTAATGCATTTCCAGGAAAAGCAGTAAAAATGCTAGCACCAAAGACTGACACAATATTAGTATCATTTAAAGATGCAATACCAAGAATTCCAAAAGCAAAAAAAATAGTATATACAGGTACACCAGTAAAAATAAGAAAAAAAGAATATACAAAAGATGAAAAAGAAAAAATAATAAAAGAATTAAAATTAAACCCAGAAAAACCAATAATATTAATATTTGGAGGAAGTCAAGGAGCTCAAAAAATAAATGAAGCAATTTTGGGAATAATATCAAATAAATTAAATAAAGAATATCAACTATTATGGGCTACAGGACCAAAACAATATGACATAATAAAAGAAAAACTAGAAGATAGAAATATAAACATGGACTATATAGAAAATACAAAAATAGTACCATATATATATAATATGGAAGAAGTAATGAACATATCTGACTTAATAGTATCAAGAAGTGGAGCAATGACAATTACAGAAATATCAAATTTAGGTAAGCCATCAATATTAATACCACTTCCAAATGTAAGTGGAGACCATCAAACATATAATGCTAAAGTTTTAGAAAATGAAAAAGCAGCAATAATCATACCAGATAATGAACTTGAAGCAATAAGCCTGAATAAACAAATAGAAGAAATTGTTTTTGACCCAAAAAGAGTAGAAGAAATGGGAAAAAATGCACATAAAGTTTCTACTGAAAATGTAGAAGAAAAAATATATAAAGAAATAAAAAAACTTTTAGATGAGAAGAGAGAAGTGAAAGGATAAAAAATGTTTAAAAATATGCAATTCAAAATAATACTAATTATATTCATAATAGGAATAGTTATAATATCAGCTTTAAGTATAACAACAATATCACAAATCAATTTAATAGAAGGAAGCATAGAAATATCAACAACAGAAGAATCACTTCAATTAATAGAAAATATAAGAACAAATATGTATTGGGTAATAGGAATTCTAATAACAGTATTTACAGTATTAATGATAATAACAGCAATATTTTTATCAAAATTTGTAATTTATCCGATAGACAAGCTAATAAAAAGTGCAGAAAAAGTTACAGGTGAAGAAGAAAAAATAAAAAATAAGGCACAAAATAAAAAAGGAAATAAAACAGCAGAAGTAAACGATTTAGAAAATGTAATAGACGTAATGACAGAAGAACTAAAAGACAAATTAAGTGAAGTGTCAACTCAAAAAAATCAGATAGAAACAATATTACTACACATGACAGATGGAATAATAGCATTTAACAGAGAAGGCGAAATAATTTTAATAAATCCAGCAGCAAAACAATTATTAAGTATAGGACCAGAAGATGTAACATTTGATGATATATTCTCAAAATTCAAATTAGATATAAATATGGAAAAAATAATATATCTAGAAAATTGGACATCAACAGAGCAAAGATTAGAAGTAGAAGATAAATATGTAAATGTATATTTTGCACCATTTAAAGATGAATTAGAAAGACCAGATGGAGTAATAGCAGTAATTCAAGATATAACAGAACATGTAAAATTAGACAATATGCAAAAAGAATTTGTAGCAGATGTATCTCATGAATTAAAAACACCTATAACATCAATAATGGGCTATGCAGACACATTATTAGAGGGAGACTATGATAAAGAAACCCAAGAAAAATTTTTAAATGTCATCAGTTCAGAGTCAAGAAGAATGGCAAGACTAGTAACAGACCTTCTAACACTTTCAAGATATGATAATAATAAAAACAAAACAAAAAAAGTCCAATTTGATTTAGGAGAATTAGTAAAAAAATGTCAAGAAAAACTAGCTATAGAAATCAAGAAAAAGGGACATGATGTAAAATGTTTTGTAACAGCAGACGTTCCACCAGCATATGCAGACAAAGATGATATAGAAAGAGTAATTTTAAATGTATTAACAAATAGTATAAAATATACCAAAGACAATGGAGAAATAAAAATATATGTAGGATTTGTATATAATGATGCATATATAAAAATATTTGATAATGGTATCGGAATACCAGAAGAAGATTTATCAAGAATATTCGAAAGATTTTACAGAGTAGATAAAGCACGTACTAGAGAAATGGGAGGAACAGGATTAGGACTTTCTATCGCAAAGGAAATATTAGATAAAAATGGTGGAAGTATTGATATAAAGAGTGTAGTAGGAGAAGGAACAGAGGTTGTTATAAAGATACCAACAAAATAGTAAAATATAAAATGATAAAAAAAGATGAGAAATACTTATAAAAAATACCATTTAAAATATTTTAAAATCTATTTACAAAAAGCAAGTATAATGATAATATTAAATTAAGGTATTTACAAATATTTTAATAAAAATTTAAAAAAATGCAAAAAATAAACAAAGGAGGAAAAAGAGAGATGAAAAAGAAGAAAGTACGAGAAGAGAAGGGAATAACATTAATTGCATTAGTAATAACAATAATTGTTTTGCTAATATTAGCAGGAGTAACAATTAGTGCTTTATCTGGACAAAATGGAATACTAAGAAATGCCGGAAAAGCCAAAGAAGAAACAGAAAAAGCACAGGTGATAGAACAAGCACAAATAGACATATTAGGAAAACAAGCAGATAATTCAAACGGAGAATTAGAAAGAAATGATATAAAAGAGGTATTAGATAAATATTTTAAAGAAGTACCAGATGATTTTACATCAGATACAGTATTAGATACAAAAGAAGAATACGGAAATTATAAAATACCATTATCAGAAATATATGATGGAGAAATAAAAGAACCAACATTAAAAGCAGGAGATATGTCAGAAGAGCAAAAGAAAGAATTAATAGGAAAATATGTAACAAATTATGAACCTGCAAGTAATGCTGCAATAGTAACAGAAGAAGGAATACCAGGAAAATGGATGATATTTAATATAGATGATAAAAATATCTATTTAATAGCAAGTGACTATATAACAGAGGTACCATATGGGAAAAGTGGAACAAATAAACCAAGTATAGGTTCAGGTAGTGATCCAAGAGGAGTAAGCTTTACAAATATATTAAATGATTATCCAGGTGGTTCAGCAGAGATAACAGACAGTAAAATACAAGCATTAAATGATAGTTATTTTAGTCAGAATTTTACGAGTGCAGAGGATAATATGAAAGCAGTAGCATATATGTTAGATACAAATGCATGGAGTGGTTTTAGAGAAGAAGGAGTAGCAGAATATGCAATAGGAGGGCCAACAATAGAACTATTATTTGAAGCGTATAATAAAGCACATCCAGACGAAAATTATAAAGATAAAGGTGGAAAATATAAAGCAAGAGCTAAAAGTGCTACAGGATACGAAATAAGTGCAAACGGAGGAAATACATGGAGTAATTATACAATAAATAGTGCAGAACATTTAAATGGCGAAGCCCGAACATTTGTAATAAATTCTGATACAAATGCTCAAGGAATGTGGCTTGCCAGTCCGTCGGCTTATTGGAGTTTAACTGTTATGTCTGTGGCCGATGACGGCGGTGTGGGCAACGGCCGCGACTATAGAATTACTTTCTTTGGGTTCCGTCCGCTAGTTTGTCTGGGATCTAGTATCGAATTAAAAAAGACTGGAGATAATATATATGAAATAATTAAATAAAGTAGAAAAAATAAAAATACAAGAGGTGCTAACAGGCATTATGTCTATTAGTATCTCTTGTTTTGTACTAAATTTCTCGTACCTCGAAATGGCTCGAATGAATAAATTTGAAAAAATATAAAACCTCTTGTATAATATAATTATGCAACTTAAAAGTTGCAAATATATTAAACAGGAGGTTTTTTGATATGACAAATGAACAAATAATAAGTAAAATGAAAGATGACATGAAAATGAGAGGATTTTCACATTGGACAGAAGAAAGCTATTTATTAAAAACAAAAGATAT
>CALXJT010000046.1 GCA_944388695.1 uncultured Clostridia bacterium | reverse complement strand
AATGAATTTTATCATAATATTATTGCAAAAATAGAAAAATTAGAAACTCAACTTTTTACAATAAAAATAGATAAAGTATTATTCAAGATGGGATTTCCTAAAAATTATAGAAATTTATTTGAACTATGAATAACTTTTTTGCAACATTTATATAAAAAAATTGGACTCCTATTGTCAGAAGGATATATTTTGTGTATCTAAAACAGGAGGTGATTTTTTGATTGTAAAGAAAAATTATAGGTATTAGAATTTTGTAAAGTAATTTTAGACTAAAAGAGATATTTGTTTATTTCTTTTTGCATAATATTTAGAGAGAAATATTATGGAGGAGTTAAATAATATGCAAATTACTTCTAATGGAATTTCTAATACAAAATATATGCAAATTTATTTAACTAAAGAAGAATTAACAATCCAAGAAATACAAGATAAGATAAAAGAATATAAGAAGCAAAAATATAAAATAGGAATATTTGTAACAGGAAAAGAAAACTATCCCGAAATTCTTAAAAAAATAGTTACAAAACAAGTGGAATTATCAGATAATGTATGTTAACATAGACCAAGAGCAATATCAGGCAAAAGGAGGAAAAATGACAGTTGTGCGGATATTGTAGATTGTCTAGAGATGAAGATAAAGAAAATTATTCAAGCATAGAGGAACAAAAAAGAATTATTAAAGAATATGCTTCTACTCGTAATTGGATTATCGAAGATAGAGACTTCTACATAGATGACAATGTTTCGGGATATACCTTTAATAGACCTGAGTTTACAAAGATGTTAGAAAAAGTCAAAGGAGGAAAAATTGATGTAGTTATAGCAAAAGACTTATCAAGAATAGGAAGAAACAATGGAAAAGTTTTGGTACTTATTGATGAATTTAAAAATATGCAAAAAAATTTAATATTAGTTTCTGAAATGGGTGGTTCTTATGATGTATTAAATGACAGAGATGATTGCATAGGAATTACAACTTGGTTTAATGAAAGATATGTAAAAGATTGTTCAAGAAAAACAAGAGATCATATGTATTCAAAACAAAAAACAGCAAGGCTTATAATGGGAAATTACTATGGTTATGAAAAAATTTTCAAAGACAATATACCAATGTTATATGTTATTGAAGAACTAAAACCAGTTATTAAACTTATATTCAAATTATATGTTGAAGATAGAATGGGTTTTCAAAGAATTAGTCAAGAATTAAATACAAAATATAATTATCCTACACCATCTAAATATTATAGAGAAAAACATTTTGAAAGAGGCAGAATATATAAGCATAAAGTACAGGAAAAATGGACAAAAGATATGGTAAGTAATATTTTGAAAAATGAAATTTATACTGGGACTTTAATTACTCATAAAAAAAGAACTGTAAATATAAGAGGTAGGGTAGTAGAAGTTCCAAAAGAAGAACAATTTATATTTGAGAATCATCATGAAGCTATTATTTCAAAAGAAATATTTAATTTAGCACAAGAAATAAGAACTAAAAAAATTAAACAAAATACATCAAGCACAAATAAAAAAAGAGACTACTATTTTTCAGGAATGTGTATATGTAATGATTGTGGCTCTGGTATGTCAGGAATTATAATCAAAAGGAAAGTAGCTGAAAAAGGTTATGATTGTTCAAAGTACAGGCAATTTGGAACAAAGGCTTGTCATTGCCATGAAGTAAAGGAAAAAGATATTTTAGTTCATTTAAAAGAGTTTTTAAAATTTACAAAACAGAAATATTTAGAAGAAATAAAAAATATAAAAATTGAAATAAAACAAGATAAAAAAGAAAATAACAAATATAAATTGCAAAATAAATTAAATATTTTAAATGAAGAATATAAAATGCTTGTTAATCAAAAAATAAAAGAATTAGCATCTGCAAACAATGAAATGGCAAGAAAAATTATTGAGAATACATATAAAGAGTTAGAGAAAGAAAAGATGCAAAGTATATCTTACATACAGACATTATTAGAAAAAGATGAAAAGAAAAATTCAGAAGAAAAAGTAAATAAACTAAAAACTTCAATAGAGTATTTTGACGATATTATAAATTCAGACGTACCAAACAAAATGATATTACAAATGATTATTGATAAAATATATATTGATAGAGATAGAACTATTAAATTTGGATTAAAAGTTGATATTAATAAAATGATTTAAACACATCCAAAGATGCGTACTTTACCCCCGTATGCACAACAGAAATGATAGCATTTACAAGAGCGAATACATATTTTAAGCAACTAAACACAGAATTGCTAGGATTAAGCATAGATAGTAACAGTTCACATTTAGCATGGATGTATGATATCTATTGTAAAACAGGAATAAAAATATCATTTCCAATAATAGCTGACAGAAACGGTCAAATAGCAAGAAAATATGGAATGATATCAAGTGATATAAGCAATACAGAAACAGTAAGAAATGTATTTATAATAGATGATAAAGGAATAGTCAGAACAATACTTATATATCCAATGAATGTTGGAAGATTTATACCAGAGATAATCAGAATAATACAGAGTTTACAAATGGCAGATTGTATGAATTGTTCAACACCAGCAAATTGGATGCCAAATCAACCAGTAATTTTACCACCACCACAAACATTTGAAAATTTAATCCAGAGACAAGAAGAAATTATGCAAAACAGAAACGGAATATCTTGGTATTTAAGCTTTCAAAATCCAAATGAAAAATGCATGCAAAAAGAATTAGAAGAGTAGATAAAATAAAAAGTTAAAGTTGACAGAAATATAAAAAAATAGTAAAATTAGTAGAGTTTAACAATACATTTCAAGAATTAATTAATTTTAATTCTAGTTTTTAATGGATTAGATCTTATCTACCATTATACACAAAAGAAAATTACTCACATAAGAAAATATTAAAAATTACAAAGGAGGAAAGATATTTTATACAAGCATACATATTTTTTTATGAGAGATAACATATTATCAAATAAGAAAGAGAGGATATTATTTAATGCGGAAAAAAATTTTAGACAAAATTCTTCAGGCTGAAACATTTTTAATTCTTACCCATATCAGGCCAGATGGAGATGCAATTTCTAGTTCAATTGCTATGTACTATTTTCTTGTTAGTCTAGGAAAAAAGAATGAAAATATTGAGGTATGTATTCCTTATATAAGTAAGGATTTATCCTTTGTTGACAGGAACAATATTTTAAAGAATAAGTGTACATTAAAAAAGCATGATTTGCTCATAATTGTAGATTGCTCTGATTATGAGAGAGTGGAAGGTTCTAACTTATTAGAAGAGTTTTCTGCAAAACAATGTATTGTCATCGACCATCATGAAGTTTCTGAAAATTCAATAAAAACCGAGAGCCGTATAATTGACACATCTGCATCATCATGTACTTGCATCATATGTAGAGAATTTTCTATGTATATATGTAAGCAAAATATCGATTCCTTTTTTAGGAGTGTTGCTATTGGAATTATGTCTGATACGATTGGTTTAACATTAAATGTTACTGATGAATGTAAAGACATTTTAAATTATTGCAAAAAAGTAGGCATTAATATTGAAAAAATTAAAGAACAATTGAATAATATAGATATTAGAACTCAAACTTTGGCAAATTTAGCCATTAAAAGAATGGTTATTTACCAAGAAATTGGGTACACCTATATTCTTCAATCGGATTTGATGCCAGATGAATATGAGTTAAAAACAGTCAATCATAAAGCAATTATTCAAGCAATATTAGACTCTGTTTCTTGCAATACCTTGATTTTATTAATGGAAAATGACAAATATGAAATTAAAGGTTCTATAAGAACAACTGTGCCTAATATCGATTTAAATGATATTTGCACATCTATGGCAGAGCAAAAAATCTTTTTACAAGGTGGTGGACATTCCAATTCTGCTGGATTTAGAATTGCCATTTCTGATAGTACTAAAGCAACTTTAAATCAGGTATTTAGACTTTTGATCACGGCTATTTTAGGTAAATAAATATGTATTATTCGTATGAGATATTAAGATGAGGTAATATAATGGAAAATGAAAAACAACCTCTCATCACACCTCATGCTTCTTGCATGGGGTTATTTTTATGTGGCAAGGGGCTGATTTTATAATAAGCCTAGAAAAAGACAGAGTGATTTTAAAAAATAAGATTGATAATTATGTAAATATATGGTATAATCAGCATGTAACAAACGTAGAATAGCATAAAATTACCATAATCATAAAAAGAAAGGAGAAAAAATGAATACATCATTGCCTATTTACAACCACAAAGAAAATATTATAAAAGCTATCGAAAAAAATATTGTAACAGTCATCATAGCCGAAACAGGTTCAGGAAAATCAACACAGATACCGCAATATTTGAACGAAGCGGGCTATGATGTTATTGTAACAGAACCACGGCGAATTGCAACAAATTTTCTTTCAGAAAAAGTAGCTGAAGAAATTGGAGAGCCAATTGGAAAAACAGTTGGGTATAGAACAGGATTTGAAAAGCTTTATTCAGAAGAAACATCTATAATGTATTGCACAGATGGACTTGAAGTAGTTTTAAGCTTGATAGATGCAGAACATATTAAGGATAAAATTTTAATAGTAGATGAAGTTCATGAATGGAATCATAATGTAGAAGTATTATTAGCATATTGGCTATACAAAAAAATGTTTAAAGAATGGAACATAAAACTTGTACTAATGACTGCAACTATTGAGAAGGATGATATCAAAAAGTATCTAGGAAAAGAAATGTGTGTAATATATGAAGCACCAGAAAATACATTTCCAGTAACATTTGAACAAAGAAGTGAAGAATCAATAATTCCAACAATTATTGAAATGGTTCAGCAAAATTATAATGTATTAGTATTCGTTCCAGGGAAAAAAGATATTTCGGATATGTTGCTAGAATTAACTGGCATAGAAGCAATGATACTACCTTTGCATGGAGAACTAGATATACTTGAACAAAAAAATTGCTTAAAAGAATATCCAATTCCAAAAGTTGTGATTGCAACTAACATAGCACAAACATCTATTACAATTCCAGATATAGATGTTGTTATAGATACAGGAAAAGAAAATAGAGTTGAATCATATAATGGAATAGAAGGGTTATTCTCAAGAGATATAAGCAAATCTGATTGCATTCAGCGTAAAGGTAGGGCTGGTAGAACAAAAGAAGGTAGATATATTCTTTGTTCTAATACGCCATATGAAGAAAGAATGGAATATCCTTATCCAGAAATGAAAGAAGCAGAGATAACTCAAACATATTTAAGGCTTCAAGCAAATGGCATAGACATAAATGAATTAAAATTTTTTCATAAAGCAAAAAACTTATTACTTGAAAAAGCCAAAAAAACTCTTATAAATTTAGGGGCATTTGACAATAATAATAATGTTACAAAAATAGGAATAGAAATGTCAAGATTACCAGTAGACCCCCAATTTGCAAGAATGATTGTTGAAGCCAAAAAATACAATGTGACAGAAGCAATTGTATGTATTGCATCATTATTAGAAGTAGAAGGACTATTAGGCAACAAAGGTTCTTATCGAAATTTTACGAGAGAAACCTCAAGTGATCTTTTAGCAGAACTAGATGTTTGGAATAGAGTTGTAAAAGCAGATTATATAAATTTTGAATTAGAAATTTTAGGAATCAGGCCTAAAGCATTTTCTAAAGCAAAAGAATATTACAAAAAAATTTATTTACAACTACAACTTCAAGGAGAAACAACTAGTAATAATTCACAAAACCGTAGCAACATTAAAAAAGCATTTCTAGCAGGGTTTATAGATAGTGTTTACAAAAAAGAAGATAATCACTATATAGACACAAATGGAAATATTTTATATCTAGCAAAAAGAAGTTGTCTTTATAATTCTGACTTTTTACCAGAATTAATAGTTGGAAAAAGCAGAGTTATAGAGCAGAAAACAAATGGAGTTTCAGAGTATATAAACATGGTTTATATGGCAACTGAAGTAACTCCAGAAGAGGTAATTGAGATGGCACCAAATCTAATAACACAAATTGATGAAAATGCTTTTTATGCAAGCAATGCTGACATAGTAAAGGTTACTCGGAAAACATTTTACAAAAATCTTCAAATTAATGAAGAAATTGTTTCAGTTCCGAATCATCCAAACTATAGCGAATTAAAAGAAGCATATAACAAAAGTAAATTAAAACAAATTTCATAAAATGGTTAGGGTAATTAATGCTACTGGTTATTAAAATTTTTAAATAACCATTTAAGACTATTAACAAAGTATAAAAAATATTTTGTTAATAGTCTTTTTTTATCAAACAGCATTTATAAAATTCGTCGATTTTTATTGTAAATTTAACAAAAAAAGAATAAATTTAAGTAAAATAAACATAATAAAAAGTAGTGAAGCTATATAAAGCTCACAATTATGATTTAACTAAATATTTCTTGTTGTATTCAAAAAAACAATATGTTTTTAAGAAAAAGGCAATTTTTTCTATACAATAAAAAGAAAAAAATGAAAGTGAGGCAAGAAAAATGGAAGGAAATCAAAAAATAAAATGCACAGTAGAAAGTTGCATATATAATAATACAGAGGAAAGTATGTGTAATTTAAAAGGAATAGAAATAAAACCAGTAAAAGATTGTGACACAAAAAAAGCTGATGAATCATTCTGTGCAAGTTATGATTATGGGGAGGAATAAAATTTCTTCCCATTTTTTCTTGACATATAACAAAAATAGAAATAAAATAGCATTGTAAAAATGTTTAAGGCAATATGCCAGAAATGGAGGAAAGATATGTTAGTAACAACAAAGGATATGTTTGAAAAATCAATGAAAGAAGGTTTTGCAATAGGAGCATTCAACATAAATAATATGGAAATATTACAAGCAATTATGGATGCTGCTCATGAAGCAAAATCACCAGTTATAGTACAAACATCATCAAGTGCTATAAAATATGCAAGAATAGGATATTTAATGAAAATGGTAGAAGCAGCAGTTGAAGAATATCCAGAAGTACCACTTGCAATACATTTAGACCATGGACCAGACTTCGAAACAGCAAAAATGTGTATAGATAATGGATTTACATCAGTAATGATAGATGGTTCAAAATATGATTTTGAAGAAAATATAGCATTAACAAAACAAGTAGTAGATTATGCACATAGTAAAGGTGTAGTAGTAGAAGCAGAACTTGGAAAATTAGCAGGAATAGAAGATGATGTAAATGTATCTGCATCAGATGCAATGTATACAGACCCAGCACAAGCAGAAGAATTTGTAAAAAGAACAGGTTGTGATTCACTAGCAATCGCAATAGGAACAAGCCATGGAGCATATAAATTTAAAGGTGAAGCAAAATTAAGATTTGACATATTAAAAGAAATAAAAGAAAGAATACCAAATACACCAATAGTATTACATGGAGCATCAACAGTTATACCAGAATTAGTTGAAATGTGTAATAAATATGGTGGTAATATACCTGGAGCAAAAGGTGTACCAGATGAAATGTTAAATGAAGCAAGTAAATCAGGAGTATCAAAAATAAATGTAGATACAGATTTAAGACTTGCAATGACAGCAGGAATTAGAAAAACATTTGTAGAAGAACCAAATGCTTTTGACCCAAGAAAATATTTAGGAAATGCAAGAGAATTAATAAAAGAAACAGTAAAACATAAAATGATAGATGTATTTGGATCAAGCAATAAAATTTAGAAAATAGAAATCAAGACAAATAAAAAATGGAACGTTTAGATTATTCTAACGTTCCATTTTCATAGCTTTTCTAATTTTCATCTCTGCATCTTTTTTAGCTAAATCTTGTCTCTTATCATATAATTTTTTTCCTTTTCCAACACCTAAAGACATTTTTACCAAATTTCCACTCCAGTATAATGAAATAGGAATAAGACTATAACCTTTTTGTTGAACTAATCCTATTAATTTATAGATTTCTTTTTTATGTAATAATAATTTTCTATCACGCAAAGGGTCTTTATTAAAAATATTTCCATTCTCATAAGGACTTATATGCATTCCAAGGACTAAAACTTCGCCTTTTTTTATTACAGCATAACTATCTTTTAAATTGACCTTACCAAGACGTATAGATTTTATTTCAGTTCCAGATAAAACAATCCCAGTTTCGATAGTTTGTTCTATAGTATAATTATGATATGCAGTAGGATTTTTAGCAATTAATTTTGATTCCATAATAAAAAACTCCTTATTTCTAATAATTAACTAAAAAAAGTATATCATAATAAATAAGAAAAGTAAATGAAAACTAACTATATAAAAATAAAAGAATTTTAGAAAATAGAGAAGGTGTCCCAACATTATTTTAGTACGAAGACACCATCTAATCTGAAATATTAAATTAATCTAAACGACGATTATTTTTCTTATTAGTAATTTGAGTACTATAATACCAAACTAACGCAACAATAGCAATAGCGGCAATTCCTAAAATAAGCCAAATCCAAGTAGTTGAATTCATTCCCATAAAAGTAGCATTACCATTGGCATCTGTAGAAGTTCTTACAGCTGAATATGATTTTGAATTATTAGAATTTTGAGTACCAGCATTTTTAGTATCATTTTTAACTGTTCCTGTTACATTTTCTACACCGTTTTTTACATCTTTTGTAGTATTTTCCACACCGTTTTTCATATTTTCGGCAGTGTTTTCAACAGCATTAGTACCATTCTTTACAGCATTTGTAGCACTTTCAGCTCCGTCTTCTACAGCATTTTCAGCACCACCTACAACATTTCTAACAGCATTTGTAGCATCTTGCATAGGATTAGAACCATCAGCAGCATTACAAAATGTACATATAGAAATTATAGCAAGAACTCCTAAAATTGTAAAAAATATTTTCTTACTCATAAAAATCCTCCTTTTAAATTAACTTACAAAATAAGTGATTTTATATTGCTTTCTATTAGTGCAAATATCTAATTTTAAAAACTTATAAAATAAGTAATTATATATTTTATTATTAAAAAAAAGATAGAAAAATATACATGGAATCATTAATTTCAAAAAAATAAAAAAATTCCAAATATTATATATAGAAAAAATATATAATATTTGGGATTTGTGCCAAAATAAAATTATAAATATTTTTAAAAATTATTTTTTTAACTTAATAATAATAGCGATTGCAAGTAAAATTAATAAAATTCCAATAACAATTAATAATATATTTAAAATATTAGTTAAACCTAATTCTGATTCAGGCATATAATTGCTAACTGTTGTAGATTCTGAAGCTGAATTAGTAGAATCTGTAGCTGTTGAATTATTTCTTGATGAATTAGAACTAGTATTTGAACTAGAAGTATTTCCTGTATTAGCAGAATTACTACTATTAGAATTATTAGTAGAATTACTATTAGAAGAAGTATTACTAGAATTTGAAGTATTTGTATTATTTGAAGTGTTTGTTGTATTTGTAGTATTTGAGGTATTAGAACTTGTATTAGAAGAACTGTTTATTGCAGAATTATCTGTTAAATTCAAGTCAATTGCCTCAACTTGAGTAGATATAAAACAAAAAACAATAAACACTAAAAATAAAATAAAAACCATTTTTAACATTTTTGACATAATTAATTACCTCCTAAAATTTCTTCATTGGTTTTTCTAATAATATCATAAAAAATATATAAAGTCTAGTAATTGATAAAATTTTTCTTGATAAAAATTTTTTTCATGATAATTTTTATTAATCAAAGTTATATAAATTTTATATTATGAATATTGAAATAAGAAATATCAATAAAAGAAAATTTACAAAATAAAATTTTTATATAACATAGAAAAGTAATATTATTATATGATATAATTTGAAAAGAAATAAAAAATAGTAAAAAAATTTAAATTTCTAAATTTTAAATATAGAAAAAAATATATATTTATTTTAATTATAAAAGTTTTCAATCTAAATATTAGTTTATAAAAAGGAAGGATAAAGATGAAAGAAACAATTATTTTAGCAACAAATAATAAAGGAAAAATAAAAGAAATGAAGCAAATATTAAAAGATAAAAACATAGTATCTTTAGAAGAAGCAAATATAAATATAGAAGTTAAAGAAGATAAAGATACATTTGAAGAAAATTCGATTAAAAAAGCATATGAAATATGGAAACTAACAAAAAAAGCATGTATAGCAGATGATAGTGGACTTTGCATAGAAATTTTAGACGGATTCCCAGGAGTACAAACAGCAAGATTTCTAGGAAAGAACGCAACACAAACAGAAAGAAATGAATATATTTTAGAAAAATTACTAGGAATTGAAAAGGAAAAAAGAAAAGCTAAAGCAATTACAAGTATAGCAATTATTAATTCAGAAGGAAAATATAAAGTATTTACAGGAGTTTTGGAAGGATATATTTCAAAAGAAAGACGAGGAAATAATGGATTTGGTTTTGATGAAATATTTGAATTGGAAAACGGGAAAACTTTAGCTGAACTTTCAGAAGATGAAAAAAATATAATAAGTAGCAGAAAAAAGGCATTAGAAATGTTAAATGAAGAGCTACAAAAAAATAAAAGTGAAAAAAGATATAACTTATTTACATGGAAATAAAAAAACTATAAGACAAAGAAAAATATTAAGGGCAATAGAAACATTTAAAATAACCTAATAAACAGAATAAAAAGACATGCAATAAATCTAATTTACAATAGAAATAATTTTAAATTTACAATAAAAATAATTTAAAAAACTACTTGTACTTTTATAAAAATACATATATAATAAAAATACAAAAAAAGAAGGGAGTAGAAAAAATGGAATTTATAGAGCAAATAAAAGAAAGAGCAAGAAAAGACATAAAAACAATAGTGCTTCCAGAAGCTGAAGATATTAGAATATTAAAAGCAACAGAAAAGGTACTAAATGAAAAATATGCAAATATCGTTTTAATAGGAAAAAAAGAGAATATCTTAAAAAAAGCAGAAAGTAACAATGTAAAAATCGAAGGAGCAGAAATAGTAGACCCAGAAGAATCAGAAAACAGTAATAAATATGCAAATCTACTATACGAATTAAGAAAACATAAAGGAATGACAATAGAAAAAGCAAGTGAACTTGTAAAAGACCCAGTATATTATGGAATGTTAATGTTAAAGGACGAAGATGTAAAAGCAGATGGATTAGTATCAGGAGCTGCACATTCAACAGCTGATACATTAAGACCAGCATTACAAATATTAAAAACTGCACCTCGGAACAAAGTTAGTATCTGCTTTTTTTGCGATGGTAATACCAAATTGTAACTATGGAGAAAATGGAGTATTAGTATTCGGAGATTGTGGACTAAACGAAAATCCAACAGCAGATGAATTATCAGAAATAGCATTATCATCAGCAGAAAGTTTTAAACATCTAGTTGGAAACGAACCAAGAGTAGCAATGCTTTCATACTCAACACATGGAAGTGCACATTCAGAAATGGTAGATAAAGTAATAGAAGCAACAAAACTAGTAAAAGAAAAGGCACCAGATTTAATTGTTGATGGAGAATTACAATTAGATGCTGCAATTGTACCAGAAGTTGCAAATTTCAAAGCACCAAATAGTCCATTAAAAGGAAATGCAAATATTTTAATATTCCCAGAATTAAATGCAGGAAACATTGGATATAAATTAGTACAACGCTTTGCTAAAGCAGAAGCATATGGACCACTATGCCAAGGAATAGCAAAACCAGTAAATGACTTATCAAGAGGATGTAATAGTGATGATGTAGCAGGTGTAATAGCGATTACAGCAGTACAAGCACAATAGGGGATTTAAGAAAGGAGAAAAAATGAAAATTTTAGTATTAAATTCAGGAAGCTCGTCATTAAAGTATCAAGTTATTGATACAGAAACAGAAGAAATGCTTGTAAAAGGATATTTTGAAAGAATAGGACAAGCAAATTCATTTTTAACACATACTGTTAATCGGAATAAAACATAAATTTGAAAGAGCAGCTAAAGACCATGAACAAGCAATAAAATTCGTAATATCAAGATTAACAAACCCACACTATGGAGTAATAAAAGATTTATCAGAACTAGGAGGAATTGGTCATAGAGTGGTACATGGTGGAGAATACTTTGAAGAACCAGTACTTATTACAGAAGATGTAATGAAAAAAATAGAAGAGTGTAGCGAACTTGCACCATTACATAATCCAGCAGCAGTGCAGGGAATGAGAGCTTGTAAAAAATTAGCACCAGAAATACCAATGGTAGCAGTATTTGATACAGCATTCCATCAATCTCTAAAAAAAGAAAGATATATATATCCAATTCCATATAAATATTATGAAAAATATGGAATAAGAAAATATGGAGCACATGGTACATCACATCAATATATAGCAAATAGAGCAAGTGAATTAGTGAATGATAATATAGAAAATCTAAAAATAGTAAGTTGTCATTTAGGGCAAGGAGCAAGTATTTGTGCAATAAAGAATGGAAAATCAATTGAAACAAGTATGGGGTTAACACCTCTTGGTGGAATAACTATGGGAACAAGAAGTGGTGATTTAGATCCATCAGTAGTTACATATATAATGAAAAAAGAAAATCTAACACCAGAACAAATGGAAAACATATTAAATAAACAATCAGGGGTATATGGAATATCAGGAGTATCTGTTGATTTTAGAGATATAGAATTAGATGCAAAAGAAGGCGGTCATCATGCACAAATTGCTCTTGATGTGTTTCACTATCAAACAGCAGGTTATATAGCAAGATGTGTAGTGGCAATGGGAGGAATAGATGTAATAGCATTTACAGCTGGCGTAGGCGAAAAAGGACAAGATTCAAGAGAAGAAATATGTAAGTATTTAAAAATATTTGGAGTAGAAATAGATTCAGAATGTAATCAAAAAATAAAGGGAAAAGAGGCAGAAATATCAACATCTAACTCAAAAGTAAAAGTTTTTGTAATCCCTACAAATGAAGAATTAATGATAGCAAAGCAAACATTAAATATTGTAAAGGAAGGAATAAAAAATGTCAACTAGTAAGGAATGGAGAAAAAAACAAAGAATAATAAGTGATGAAGAATTGAGCTTATTAGTAAAAAATATTAATAAGAATATGAAAGATTATGCAAATGAAGATATCAAAAAAAGAATGGAAAGATCAGATAGAATAGAATTAGATATGCACAAAGTTAGAGGAAGTAAAGATGAAAGAATTTGGTAATATATAATTATAGTATTTATATATGATTAAAGTATTTGTTATTAAGTTTGAGGAGGAATTTTATAAATGAAAATTTTAATTTTAAATTGTGGTAGTTCATCACTAAAATATCAATTAATTAACATGGAAACAGAAGAAGTTTTAGCTTCTGGAAAA
>CALXJT010000045.1 GCA_944388695.1 uncultured Clostridia bacterium | reverse complement strand
TTATCTACATCGAAAATTATAGGCAATATCAGGCATTTTTTATATTCATCCAAAGATTAAGACTTTACAGGGGTAAAATCTCCTGGATGAGAGAATAAAACTAACCATTTTCCGTGCATAATCATTTAATGATACTCTCCCCATAGTTGTATCAGCCTCAAAATCAGGTGCTCGTTGTCCTATTTTTACATTTCCATTCATCATTAATTCATAATCCATAAAATATTCTCCTTTCAATATTATTATATATTTTATGGCTTTTTTTCGTTTTTGTTACATTGTATTTCTTAAAAATAGAATTTAAGAGCTAAAAATCCAGCTTTTGGCGATGCTTGATTTTTAGCTCTTAAATTTTTAGATTCTCTTTCTTTAGCTACTATAAAATGATATGATTTTTAATCATCTTCTTCTATATTCTTTTTCGTCTTTGATAAAATCTCTATATGTGGTTCTCTATTAGTTTTTGGTATATTTACATTAATAAACCCTTTTTCTTGAGGTTGTTCCTTATTTTCTGTTATGTTAGTATAATTTTGTAAACTCATAAGTACCATTGAACCATATCCCTCTTTTGTTAAATACACAACTTGTCCTTCGTCAGATACTGTTTTTTCTATTTCTTCAAAGTTATTTTTTAAATCTGTAGTTGGTTTTATTTGTATCAATATCAATACCTCCTTTAAATATTATTATTGATATTATATACAAATTTCTAACTTTTAATTCAAATTTTTACTTTTACTTTTTATTTTTCATTTTTTGTTTTTACTCTTAAGTATCCAAGTTCTTCCCATGAATTATATGCTAGATTTACTTTAAATAATAGTTTTGGTTTTGCTCCTGCTCTATTTTTATCTATAACACATGCATAATATCTTATATCTGGGTCATTTTCTATTTTTATTTGGAAAGCTTTTTCATCTAATTCTTCTTTAGTATATTCATAATTTTTTAGTTCATTTTTTGGTATTTGTTTTATTAATGTTAATGTATCTAGAACTTCTTTTACTGTTTTACTTACCGCTAAATCATTTATTGTTAATTCTAATGGTGGTGTACTATTTTCTAATAATTGTAGTGTTGAAAATATAAATATTTGAAATCCTTGTGCTAAATTTGAAAGTATTGTAGCTGTTTTCTTTATTTCCACGTCTTTTCCTATATTTACTGTATCTGTTTTTAGTGTATCGTAAAACATATATTCAATTTTTTCTTTATAGTAATAATTCATTATTACTTTTTGTAATTCATCATTTGTGTGATCTGGTATGTATATAAAATATATTGCATCTTCCATTTGCTTTTCAGCCCAATTTGTTATTCTTATTACTTCTCTATATTCAGAAGATACTTTTTCAAGTCTCTCTACAAATTCTGCTCTACTTTCATTTTCTTTTTGTAATACATATCCATCTTTATCTACTTCTACTTTTTGTGATTTATCTGGTCTAAATTTGAATTCTAATAGTTCTGTCTCTGTTATGTTTAATTTGTGACCATATATTTTTTGAATTGCTGGACAATTTAGTACTGTTGTTATAAAACATAATTTCATTTTATCTTCTGACATTTCATTTGATATTATTAAGACTTTCTTTTTATGTACAAATGCAAAATATGCTGCTAAATATGTTGTAAATCTACTTTTTCCTGTGTTTGATGGCATTGCAAATGCTGTTGTTTCGCCTTTTCTAAATCCTTTAAATACTGAACTTAATATTGGAAATGGTGCTTCTAATCCATTTGTTAAGTTATTATTTCCTTCTTCTAAAAATCTTGTAAGTCCTATATTTAATATTGATGATTTGAATTTTTGCGTTACTGTTACTTGAGTAATTGCTCCATTTACTTCTTCTAATGACATTTTATCATATAATTCGTAGTTTACTATCTCTAGTATTTTTTCTTGTAATTCTCTTAATGGTTGCTCTACATATGCTCTTCTTATTTTAAATAATTTTCTTATTTCTACATATATTTTTTCTATTTTGTCGTTTTTATTCATTGTTTCTTCTTTTAATTCTTCTTTCAATGAATATAATTCACTTGATATTTGAGCAAAATTATACCCATTTTTAGCTATTTCTGGTGTGTAATCTGCTCCTTCTGTGAATAATACACTTTTATAGATATTCAAATATATGTCTTCTTCAAAAAAACAATCCTCTTTAATTATGTAATATTTTTGGATTAATTTAGGATTATTTAATAGTAGCCCTAAATACATTCTTTCTAATTTATCATTTTGTAATATTTCTGGATATTTTCCTTTAATTTGTCTTTTGCTGTCTTTCCTTACTTTTTCTATTTGACTTTCTTCACTATCTTCTTCATCATATTCATTATCTATTTCTTCTTTATCTTCTTCATTATATTCTTCATCTATTTCTTCTTCATTACCTTCTTCATATTCATTATCTATTTCCTCTTCTTTATCTTCTTCATCAATTTCTTCTTCATTACCTTCTTTATATGCTTCATCATCTTTTATTTCACTTGTTTCTTCTTTATATGTTTTTAAATCTGTTTTTTTATCTTCTATCTCTTTTTTATTCTTATTCTTTTTTCTGTTGTTACTTTTTTTCTTATTATTTAAATTGCTTTCTTGTTGTAACTCTTTTACTTTTTCTAGTGCTTCTATATATTCTCCTTCATTTATCAGATTTCTTATTTCTGTAATTTTTTCTTCATTTCTTCCTTCTTGTCTCATTGTTTCTAATAAATGATATAATTCACCTAAATTATTGTTTTCCATAATTTTTACACCCCTATTTTTTATCTTTTTGATTGTATAACTTAAATTTCTAAATTCAAATCTTTTTCTATAAATCCTTTAATTTTTAATTAACTTTCTTTTTGTTTTAAATAGTCTATAAATTCTTCTAGACACATTCCATTTTCTTTCATAAATGTTGCATTTTCTACTCCTACATATCTATAGTGCCATGGTTCATAATTTATCATTGTCATTTCCTTCTTTTCTGTAGGATATCTTAATGTAAATCCATATTTATATGAATTTTCTATTAGCCATTTTTGTTCGGCTGTTTCCTCTTGTTTTTCATCTAATATTTGATAATCTTCAGATACGATATCTACTGCAAGCCCTGTCTGATGCTCTCCTGTTCCTGGTATTGCAACCCAATATGATGCTAAATTTTTTGAGTCTTCCTCTGAATATCCGTATTTTCTATATTCTCTTACTTTTGAATTGTATAAATATTCTTGCTTTTCTTGTGTTCTAAAACTTGAACATATTACTGGGTCTAATCCTTCTTTTCTTGCATCACTTAACATCTGTTGTAAGTTTCCTACTATTCTTGCATCAACTTGATGTGATATCTCAATATTTTCAGTTTGCACCGTGAATCCTTCTGGAATGTAATTATTTTTATTTACTAAAATAAGATTCCAGTCTGTTAATTTACTATTTTTTACTAGCTCTTCATTTATGTATGATGTGGTTGGATTTCCACTTG
This sequence comes from uncultured Clostridia bacterium, assembly GCA_944388695.1. Classification (GTDB taxonomy): domain Bacteria; phylum Bacillota; class Clostridia; order TANB77; family CAG-508; genus CAG-269. The sequence goes on along the minus strand of CALXJT010000045.1, from coordinate 10,621 downwards.
TTTCTGTTTGCTCATTTGATGTATTGTTTTTTTCTGTATTACTATCTATGTTAGTACTGTTTTTGGTGTCTGAACTCTCTACTTCTGTTGATGCTGTTTCAGCTACTTTAGAATTATTTTTTATTTTGCTGTATAATATTGTGTTTAGTATTATGATTATAATAAATAGTAATATTTCTAAAACAAATATTATTTTGTTTATTTTTACTTCCTTTTTCATTTTATCATCCTTATTTATTTATTTATTCCTTTTTAGTTTATCATATTTTTTTATGTTTTTCTACATTTTACTTCTTTTTCTTTTTATTTTTTTGAACATTTGTAGCTGTATGATTTTGAGCTGTTTGATTAGGTGAATGTAATGCTAACAATCCAATGATTATAATAAAATTATTGTTTTAAAATTAGAAACAAGCAACTTTTGAAATAGACTTATTTTTTTCAAAAATCATTTTCGAAAAAAATAAGTCTATCCTTAAAACCCTGTTTTAGTTCATATTTTATATCACACTTTTATTGTTCGTTCCTTATTCTTCCTATTTTTTATTTATTTTAAATATCCTAATATTTCATTTTTATCTGTTACTCCAATAAAAGTCTTAACAATGTTTCCTTTATTAAATATCATTATTGTTGGAATGCTCATAACATCATATTGTATTGCTAATTCTTGATTATTATCTACATTTATTTTTCCAACTTTTACATTTTCACCTAATTCTTCTGCTATTTCGTCAATGATTGGTGACATCATTTTACATGGTCCACACCAATCTGCATAAAAGTCTACTAAAACTTGTTTTTCTGAATTTAAAACCTCTTCTTTAAAATTTTCATTTCCTAAAGTTAAAACACTCATAATATTATTCCTCCTTATTATTTATTTTTATTATTTATTTTTTAAATATTTAATTACTTCTAATCCTGCAACTGCTCCTTCATAAACAGCCTTTGAAACTTGCAAGATATCTCCTGTGCAATCACCACATGCATATATGCCTTTTATATTTGTTTCCATTTTTTCGTTTACTTTAATATTTCCGTTATCTGTAGTTACTAATCCTATTTTTTTAGCAAGTTCTATACTTCCTGCAGTTCCCTGTGCAATAAAAATTCCTTCTGTTTTTATTTTTGTATTGTCTTTAAAAAGTACTTCTTCAACTTTATTTTTTCCTTCTATTTTTTCTATTGGTTTTGTAATTACTTCTACATTATCAGCTCTAAATTCTGGCGCTTTTTCTCCATTTGTTAGTATTGTTATTTTATTTGCTATTGGTAGTAAATCATTTGTTTCTGATAGTGCGTAATTTCCACTTCCAATAACTGAAACATTTTTATTTCTATAAAAGAATCCGTCACATATTGCGCAATAACTTATTCCTTTTCCCTCTAGTTCTTTTATTCCTTTTATATTGGCTTTATTTCTTTTTGTTCCTATTGCTATTATTATTGAGTTTGCTTCATATATATTTAAATCTGTAACTACTTTAAATTTTTCATTTGCGGATTCTATTTTTATTATTTCTTCTTTTTTTACTTCTACACCAATATTTTCAGCTTGTTTTATCCCAATTTGATAAAGTTCTTCGCCTTCTATTCCGTTTTCAAATCCATAGTAATTTTCTATTTTTTGAGCTTTTTTTAAACCACCATTATCATTATGTATGATTAATGTTTTTTTATTCGCTCTTTTGGTGTATAAACTTGCTGAAACTCCTGCAGGTCCTGCACCTATTATTATTACATCATACAATTTTTTTCTTTCCTTTCTTTTATCTTTTAATTTTTATATTTAATTATATTTATATCATTATTATTTTTTCTAATTTAGTTCATTTTATTATAAAATAGAAAAAAGTCAAGAGTTTTACTTAAATTTATATAATCTCTGATAATGAATGTATAGCAATATATATAAATAGGTTTTACTCGATTTTATATAAATTCTGATTTAATTATGATTTAGATAATATTTTTTCTATTGATGTAATAAAAATAGTCCTTTTCTCATATATGGGATAGGACTATTTTTATCACATATTATTTTGTTTATATAATTAATTTTCTTTTTCAGAGATGAAATAAGCTTTTATCTTTCCCATGTTACATCTTTATTTCCAAAATGACCGTAATTTGTAGATTTACTAAATACTGGCCTATCTAACTCCAAGAATTTAATAATTCCATCTGGTGTTAAATCATAATTTTCATATATCATCTTTTCCAAATCTTTTTCACTACTTCTCCCTGTTCCAAATGTGTTTACATTTATTGAAACAGGATCTTTTTCACCTATTGCATAGGCGATTTGTATCTCACATTTTTTTGCAAGATTCTTCTTCACAATTTGTTTTGCAATATATCTTAACATATATGCTGCAGATCTATCTACTTTGCTAGCATCTTTGCCTGAAAATGCTCCTCCTCCATGATGTGCATATCCACCATATGTGTCAACTATTATTTTTCTTCCTGTTAGACCTGTATCTGCTAAAAGCCCGCCTATAGTGAAGACTCCTGCTGGATTAATTTTTATTTTTGTTTTATTGTCTATTTTTTTCTTGGTTAATATTGAATCAAAAATCACTGCTTCTTTTATATCTTTTCTTATTTTCTCTAATGGGATATTTTCAAGATGCTCTGCAGATATTATTATTGTATCTATTCTTTTTGGTAATCCATTTTCATATTCTATTGTTACTTGAGTTTTTCCATCTGGTCTTAAATATGGTAATATATTTTTCTTTCTTACATCTGTTAATTTCTTTGATAATTCATGTGTTGTTACTACTCCATATGGCATATAATATTCTGTTTCATCACAAGCGTATCCAAACATCAAACCTTGGTCTCCTGCTCCTCCATTTTCTATTCCTTTTGTTATATCTGGACTTTGAATTGTTATATTTTGTTCTATTTTACATGTTCTATAATCTAAATCAATTCTATCATTATCATATCCTATTTCTTGAATTGTATTTTTCACAACTTTTTCTATGTCAACCTTTGCGTTTGCTGTTATTTGTCCTGCTATATAAATTCTATTTTTACCTGCCATTGTTTCTACTGCAACTTTTGCCTTTGAATCTTGTTTTAAATATTCATCTAATATTTTGTCTGATATAGTATCACATAATTTATCAGGATGTCCTTCTGTTACACTTTCAGAAGTAAATTTATAATTTTCCATTTTCTATTTAGAGATTTTTTATCTCATTCTCCTTTCATTTATTATTAAAATTTTTTATAATATTAAAAATTTATTTTATTTTATAATATTATTGGAAATATATCAAGAATATGTAAAAAAGCTATGAAATATATTTTATATTATTTCACTAGCTTTTACGATTATCCTATTTTTAGAGTCAGATGTGCATGTAATTAAAGTTACTTCTTTTTTCCCTCCAGTTTTTTGTGATAAACAATCTGTTTCTTTTGGTGTTACTTCAAATATATTATATATCTTATATTCTATAATTCTATTGTCTCCATCTGTTATTTTTATTAAATCATTTATTTCTAAATCTTTTAAATTATGAAACATATTTTGTGTTACAAAGTTATGACCTGATATGCAGAAATTTCCTATTTCATTTGGATTACATCCGAAATATTTTGTAACAGATATATTTAAAGTTTCTTTTGAATATTCTGAAAGTACATATGTTTCTAAATTGATTTTTGGTATTTCTAGTTTAGCTATTGCTGGATATCCTTTATAATATGTTAATATTGATGCTTGTTTTTGTGTTTCATTTTCTATAACTTGCTTTACTTGGACTACTTCTATTTTTTCGGTATCTTCTTCTTTATTTTTTGTATTTAATAAGAATATAAGAAGTAAAAATATAATAATACTTGTAATTATTTTTATATTTATTTTTCTTATATTCCTTTTTCTTTTGGAATCTTTCATTATTTATACTCTTTTCTTTTTTTGAAAATGATAATATGAAATTCCTGATATTAATATAATGATAGTTGCTAGAGCAATTCCAATTAATGTGTTCCAATCATATCCTGTTTTTGGTAGTTCTTCTGGCAATTTTTCTTCTCCATTATTATTTATTTCTTGATTTGAAATTATTTCATTATTTGTATTTTCATTTGATATTACATTATTTTCTTCATTCGGATTATTTGTTTCTCCTTCTGTCTCTCCTCCTGGTGTTTCTTCTGGAGCTGTTACATCTTCTACTATTATTTCAAATTGATTTGTAGCAATAACTTGATCCGAACTATCTCTGTCGATTAATTCAAATGTTACTGTATATTTTCCTGCTTTACTAAATAAACCTCGTAATTGTAATATTTTTTCAACATTTCCTCCAATTTTATATCCTGAAGGATCTCCCCATCCACTATCAATTAAATCATGTTCTGACATGTCTGTTTCATCTGTTCCTACTAATTTTATTGTACCTCCATCTGGAGTTGTAGCTTTTGCAATAATTCTTGCATGGTCATAAAATCTTCCTATTGGTGAAGATAGTTTTAGTGTCATTTCTTTTTCTTCGTTTATTATCGGATTTCCTTGATATGTTAAGTCAAATTTATAATCTTGATAATTTGGTTCTACTGTTATATTTTTAACCATTGCTACTGTAATATCATCATAAGTTTCTGATGCATCCGCATTTGCTAATCCTTCTGCTGTAACAGATAAATCTGTTGGATTTGAAGTCTCTAACCCTTCTTTTGCTCTAAATGTTATTGTCATACTTTGTCTTGGATTTGTTCCTCCTGTTGAATCGTAGAATACAACTCTTACTTTTGTTCCCATATCATTTGGTGTTCCTCCATCTGTAGTTACATATTCTAATAAATTATTATCATATGCAATATCAAATGTGTATGAACCTAAATCTTTTCCAAAATTAATTGTTAAGACTATTTCTTCACCTGGTGCTACTTTTTCTTTATTTGTTTGTATTTCTATTGTATCTAAACTTGCTGCATTTGATTTTCCTATAAATATTGTAAAAAATAACATAATAGATATTAAAAGAATTTTTATTGATTTTTTCTTCATTCAAATTCCTCCTTTTTTTTCTTTCTTTTTTTATTATGTCATTTTTTTTACAATTTATTTCTTTTTCTTTTTGAATTTTTTGGTATTTTTATTTTAATTATTTGAATTAACATTACCTTGACTATTTTATTGACTAGTTTCTTATTTATAAAAAATATTCTTATGATAATTTGTTTTTATCATAGAATAAGAAGTTATAAAAATATTATTATATAATATTTTAAATGTATTTTTAAATCTTCTATTAATTTTATTTTCTGTAATAATAAAAAAAGTTATATATGTTCAAAAATAAATTATTAATTTTTTAGAGATAATATATTTTATTATAAAATTAAATCTTGTGTTTCAAATAAAGTGTTAAATCTTTTTTATTCAAACCCAAAAAAATTGAAGCCAATTTTTTATAGCTTCAATTTTACAAATCTTTTTAATATGCTTTTGAATTCAATTTCTATACTAATTTTTAAATCTTCTAATTTTTATTTTATTATCAAGTATTAATTATTAGTCATCTAGATAATTTTTTACTTTTTTTATAAATATTCCTCTTGCTATTAAATCAAGTACAGCATATGAAATTATTAGTGTTCCTACTATTTGTAAAGCTAATGAAGTGCTTACTAATACTACTATACCAGCTATAATCATTAATAATGAACAGATAACTGTAACAGTCCATAATCCTGATTTTATTTGTTTCCATACAAGTGCAGTTTGAAAATCTCTAATTCCACATGCTATAATCCAAACACCTACGATAATTCTAAATACACTTGTTATTAAATCTGTGCAAAATAGAACTATTACACCTATAACTACAGAAATTAAAGCTATTGTTAATAGATAATCTTCTTTATCCTTTGATGTAAAATAGTCTACTAATTTTAAGAATCCTATAATTATAAAAACTGCTCCTAAAAGTATTGCCACTGCAGCTGCCATTTCTTGAGGTTTTGCTACTAATAAGATTCCTAAAAGCACGAAAACTATTGAAATCACGATATCTGTCCAATTTGATCTCTTTAAAAATTTTTCAAACATGTAAATCTCCTCTCTTTCTTTCGTATTTTTTACATTAGTATAATATCATAATAATTAAAAATTGTATAGAATTTTTAAAAATTTTTTGTCTTTTTTTGTAAAATTTATTATCTTGCTTTTTTCATACCCTTTTTTAGAATTTCTATTTCTATTTCTAAATCGTTTCTTCCCTGCTCTTTAGTCTTTCTTCTAGATATAACATCAATAATTTCCATACGTATTACACTAGTTAGAATTCTAATCATATATTTTATTTCTTCGTCTTGAGATATATTTAAAATTTCTTCATCTATTTTTGCATTTTCATTATATCTTTTTGAAGCTTCTTTACGCACTTCTTCTAAAATACTTATATTCTCTTCTTTTAGTTTTTGAAAAATATTTTTACATAATTGCATATCATCTTCTTTTATATTTTCATTAACAATATATTCAAATATATCTATAGATGTTTTAAATATATCTCCTTTATTTTGATGAATGATTGCTTCTATTCTTTGTTTTTGTATATTCATAAATTTTTCTATTATATATTTTACAGCATCTTCTTTATCATCAAAATATTGGTAGAAACTTCCTCTTGGGATTTTAGCTTCTTCTATAATATTACTTATAGATGCTTTTTCAAAACTATTTCTACTAAATTCATTTATTATTGCTTTTTCTATTTTTTCTTTTTTTTCTTCATTTAAATTATAAAAGGTTTCCTTGGGCATATAAATCCCTCCATTCATTAATAATATACAATATTCTTTAAAAAAATACAAGAATTTATAGTATATTTTATTTTCCATAAGATAAAAAAATAGTACTTTAAAAGCACTACTTTCCTATCTTAAGCATTTTCAGTTTCTTTTTTTGCTACCATTGGTTTTCCATCATAATATCCACAGTTTGGGCAAACTCTATGTGGCATTACTGGTTCGTGACAATGTGAACATGTAGCAAATTTTGGTTCTTCTTTTTTCCATGTTGATCTTTTTGAATGTGTTCTTGCTTTTGACCATCTTCTTTTTGGTTGTGCCATTGAAAATCCCTCCTTGCTTTAATATCTTGTGTATATAATAATACTTTTTTACAGTTAATATCACTATAAGATTATACAAGTATTTTTGCATTTTGTCAACTGCTAGTTGTGTATTTTTTATATAATTCTTTTAAGTTTTTTGATTTTATTACTGGTTTTAATCCCTTCTCACTTACTTGCTCTAGTACTTCTGTTATCATATCTTTTATTTTGTCATTCATTACTATTTTATCTTTTTCATTTAACCAATACCCTAATTCATATTCTTTAGTCCATTTTTTCCCTTGATATGTAATTCCTGCTGCTAATTTATCACAAATCATTTCTACTGTATATTGATATGGTATAATAGGTGTTTTATTTGGCGCTAATTCATCAACCCAATATTCAGCATGATGTCTGTTTCTTCCTTTATGGTGTAACCAACTTTCAGAATATCCTTTATCTTTTTTTGCTTCTGTTATTGGAGAATGAGTTCCAACATAATATCTTATGCTTTCTAAAAATTCAGTTGGTGAATATTTTGACAAATCATGTACTAATCCTCTCCAAGGTTCGCCCGCCATACAACATAATTTAAATACTACCCATTTATGTTTTGTAATTAATTTAAGATGTTTACATGCATTAATTAATAACATTTCCTCACTCTTTTCTTTTTTATTTCTTGTCTAGTTTATTACTTTTTTGTCGAAAAATCAATACTCAAAATGAGAAATTTCTAGAAAATTTGGGGAATTAGGTATGTACTTTCAGGTCTTAATTTATTTATATACTTGTTTTTTGATTTTTCTTACAATCATTAAATTTTTACTAATTTTTCTATTTTTATAATCACTTTTCTTATTAGTTCTGCATATACTAAATAATAACAAATTAAACAAATAAGAAATGGAGTGAAATTATGTGCGGTTTTGTAGGAATTAGTAATCTAAAAGAAGACATTGCTAATTGTAAAAATATTATAACAAAAATGAATGATACATTATCAAAAAGAGGTCCAGATGAACAAGGTTATTACATAAATAATCATATTGCTTTAGGTCATAAAAGATTAATAGTACTTGACCCTGATGGTGGAAAACAGCCTATGATACAAAGATATTATGAGAATGAATATGTAATTGCATATAATGGTCAAATTTATAATACCAAAGAATTAAGAGATACTTTAATTGAGAATGGTTTTACTCTTGAAGGTCATTCAGATACGGAAGTTTTATTAAAATCTTATATTCATTTCGGAAATGACGTTATTCATCATCTAAATGGAATTTTTGCTTTTGCAATTTGGAATCAAAATAAGCAAGAATTATTTATGGCTCGAGACCATTTAGGTGTTAAACCTTTATTTTATACATTAAAAGATGATACATTATTATTTGCTTCAGAAATAAAAGCCTTACTTGCACATCCTTTTATAGAATGTGTTTTAGATAAACAAGGATTTTCTGAATTATTTGGTATTGGTCCTAGCCACACACCTGGAACTACAGTATTTAAAGATATCTTTGAATTAAAACCTGCTCATTTTGCTATATTTAATAAAAATGGCTTTAAAATTGAACGATATTGGAAATTAATTTCTAAAGAACATACTGATAGTTTTGGCACTACATGTGATAAAATAAAATTTTTGCTTCAGGATTCAATTACAAGACAACTAATATCAGATAAACCTTTATGTACATTTTTATCTGGTGGATTAGATTCAAGCATTATTACAAAGTTTGCAGCAGACTTTAGTAAGAAAAATGATTTAGAACCTTTAGATACTTATTCTATTGATTATGTGGATAATGATAAAAATTTTGTAAAAAGTGATTTTCAACCTAATTCAGATAATTATTATATTTCTTTAATGAATCATAATTCATACACTACTCATCACTCAATAGTAATTGATACTCCAGAGCTAGCTTCTTATTTGGAAGATGCAATGATTGCAAGAGATATGCCTGGTATGGCAGATATAGATTCTTCTTTATTGCTTTTCTGCAAGCATGTAAAAAAAGATATGACTGTAGCTCTAACTGGTGAATGTGCTGATGAAATATTTGGTGGATATCCTTGGTTCTTTAGAGAAGATAGTTTAAAAAGTAATACATTCCCTTGGTCAATTGCAATAGATGAGAGACAAAAATTATTGAACTCAGATATTTCGAATTCAATTAATTTAAAGGAATATATTGATTTTAGATATAATGAAAGTTTAAGCGAAGTAGATATCTTACCTACTGATTCTACTGAAACTGCAGAAAAACGTAAGATTTCTTACCTTACTATGAATTGGTTTATGCAAACTTTATTAGATCGTTCTGATAGAATGGCTATGTATAATGGCTTTGAATTACGTGTTCCTTTTTGTGATTATAGATTAGCTGAATATGTTTGGAATATACCTTGGGAAATGAAAGCTTTGAAAGGTAGAGAAAAAGGGCTTCTTCGATATATTTGTAAAGATTTTCTACCTGATGAAATTGTTGATAGGAAAAAATCTCCTTATCCTAAAACTCATAATCCTACGTATTTAGCAAAAGTGAAGGAAATGCTTTCTGATATTATGAAACGACAAGATGCGCCTATTCACTCTATTTTGAATAGTGAATATATTAATGAGATTTTGGAAACTGATGGAAATGCTTTTACTCGTCCTTGGTTTGGGCAATTAATGACAGGACCACAGCTTATGGCATATCTTTGCCAGGTGAATATGTGGCTTGAGAAATATGGGCCTAAAATTGAATTATAAAACATTTTCTTTGCTTTTTATTACTGACATTATACTTTCTACTTTAGTAAAAATCAATCACATAATAAATTGAAAAACAAGGGGATACATTCTTGCAAATTTCACTTATTTTCCCCTTGCTTTATATAAAATTAATTTTTAAAATATGTTTCTGCATAAAAATCATTATCTCTTAACATTTTATCAATCGACTCGAACTTACAATCTGCAAATTCTTGACACAAATTAAGTATTTCTTTTTCATTTTCTTTATTTAGAACGTATCTTTTAATTTTTCCATCATTAAATTTAAAAATGAAAACTTTCTCTTTACCTAAATATTCGTTCCAAAATCCATTTTGTAATGTCTCAAAAATAAAATTTTCAAACATTTCTATTTTATCACTTGAAAATGAAATTCCATAATTATTTCCATAAGACTTTATTTCAAAATTATTTTCTCGCAGTTTATCTATATTATCAATTCCCATAACATAACTATAATTAATCGTTTTTCCTTCTCTCAATATTTTGTTACTATCTAAATTATCTGTCTCTAAATATTTATAATCTAACGCATTTGAATTACTAATAACTGTTTTACCTAAATTTTTTTCTAAATCTTCTCTTGCAACTTTTGCTGTATGACCACCCATTTTTGCTATTTTTCTGTTTGCTTTTAATCCATAAGGTCTATGTTCTTTTGCAAGTTCTCTTGTCGCTATTTCTCCTAAATCTGTTAATGCTACTTCAATATCTGTCATATTATCTCTTAATGACTCTT
>CALXJT010000044.1 GCA_944388695.1 uncultured Clostridia bacterium | reverse complement strand
ATATTTCAGATTGTAAGATACAGGAAAGTAATTGATGTTAAATAACAATCAACTAAAAGCAGATAACATGAGACAAACAAAAATAGAAATTATTAAAATTAAATTCAAGTTAATTAGTAGAGTAGCAGAAGATTTAGGTGATATATATTTTTTTATATGAATGTGTGACTGTAGTAGTTTTAGAGATTCTTTGCGAAATTTTTGGAAAATGTTCGTGTAATTCTCTTTCAAGAGAATTAGCACAAGAAAGGGTGCCAAAAAATTCGCATAGAATCTCTTAAACTACGAAAGGAGCCATTCATATAAAAAAATATATATCACCTAAATCTTCTGCGGGCAAAAATCATCTAATTTCCCCAAAAAACAAACTAACAAATCCAATAAAAATATTTCAACCCCCACACAAATAAGCGAAATAAACGAACTAAATAAACTTTCGCAAAAATAATTGCAAAAATAACGAATATATGATATAAAATAGAATAAGAAATAAGAGAGCAAAAAAACAGAGGTGAAACAATGATAAAAGCTTATGCAAAATCCGACATTGGAAAAGTAAGAGAAATGAACCAAGATTATTATTACATATCCAATTCGTTAGACGAAGTACAATTATATATGTTAGCTGATGGAATGGGAGGATATAATGGAGGAGAAATAGCAAGTCGTTTAGCAATCCAAACAGCCAAAAGTTACATAGAAAATAATTTTAAAGAAATACCAAAAGACAAAGACAGTATAATCCAACTTGTAGGAAGCAGTATGGAATATGCAAATATGGTGGTATACGAAAAATCTAAAGAAGACCCAGAATTAGAAGGAATGGGAACAACATTAGAGATATGTTTAATATATAATAACAAAGTTTTTATAGGGCATATAGGAGATAGTAGAATATACAGAATAAGAAATGAATTTATAAGAAAGTTAACACAAGACCATAGTTATGTTCAAAAATTAGTAAAAGATGGGACAATAACAAAAGAAGAGGCAGAACATCATCCTCAAAAAAATATGTTGATGAAGGCTTTAGGATGTAACGCATTCATAGAACCAGATGTAATGGTAAAAGGTTTTTTGAAAGATGATATCTTAATAATGTCAACAGATGGATTAACAAACCTTGTAAAACAAGAAGATATTTTCCGTTTAGCTAAAAAAGACTTTGAGAGAGCACCAAAAGAATTAGTGGATTTAGCAAACCAAAATGGAGGATATGACAATATAACAGTAGTTGTCATAAAAAATATATAGCAGTCTACATCAAAACATAAATAAGGAGAGAGGAAATTATGAATTTAGAAGGAAAAATATTAGGAAGCAGATATGAAATGATTCAAAAAATAGGAAATGGTGGAATGGCAATTGTCTATAAAGCAAGAGATATTGTTTTGAATAGACATATAGCTGTAAAAGTCTTAAGAGATGAATTCACAACAGATGAAGAATTCATAAAAAGATTTGAAACAGAAGCACAATCTGCTGCAAGGCTAACACATCCTAATATTGTATCAATCTATGACGTAGGAATGGATAACGGAATTTATTATATTGTAATGGAATTGATACAAGGAAAAACTTTAAAAGAGATAATAGTAGAAGAAGGTGGACCACTACCTTGGAAATGGTCTGTAAATGTAGCAATGCAAATAGCATCTGCGTTAGAAATGGCACATAAAAATAATATAATACATAGAGATATAAAACCACATAATATAATAATAACAGAAGACGGTGTTGCAAAAGTAACAGACTTTGGGATAGCAAAAGCAGTTTCAAATTCTACAATAACAGCATTTGGAAAAACAATTGGATCAGTACATTACTTTTCACCAGAACATGCAAGAGGAGGATATACAGATGCAAAATCAGACCTATATTCTTTAGGTGTTGTAATGTATGAAATGGTAACAGGAAAAGTACCATTTGATGCAGATACACCTGTTTCAGTTGCATTAAAACATATGCAAGAAGAAGCAGTAGAACCAAGAACAGTAAATCCAAATGTACCAGAAGCAGTAAATAAAATAATAATGAAAGCATTACAAAAAGAGCCTGTAATGAGATATCAAACAGCAACAGAAATGTTACAAGACTTAAAAATGTCATTAAAAAATCCTTCAGGAGATTTTGTAGATGAAAGTACATATGACCCAACAGCAGTAACACAAAAAATTTCACTTAATGATTATGAAAAAGAAGCAAAAAATCAAGGAGAAAATGCAAATAAAAAGAAAGATGGAAAATTTAAAACATTTATAAAAAAACATAAAGGATTAAGTATATTTATAGGACTTATATTACTATTCTTCATAGCATTTGGAGGAACTCTAGCATTCTTAAATATCACAAATCCAGCAGAAGTATTACTACCAAATTTTGTTGGAATGTCAAGAGAAGAAGCACAATCAAATGCTGATGAGTCAAAACTAGTGTTAGAAGTAACTAGTGAAGAATATAATTCAGAAGTGCCAGAAGGATATATAATAAGTCAAGACCCAAAATATGTAGAAGACTACAATGTAAAAGAAGGTAGCACAGTAAAAATAGTAATAAGCAAAGGAGCAGAAAAGACAAAAGTTCCAAAAGTAACAGGAATGACAGAAGAAGAAGCAGTAAAAGCATTAGAAGATGCAAATCTAAAAGCAGAAATAACAGAAGAAACAAGTGAAAAAGTAGAAGCAGGATATGTAATTAGTCAAGATATAGAAGCAGAAACAGAAATAGAAACAGGAGAAACAATAAAAATAACAGTAAGTAAAGGAACAGGAATAAAACAAGTAGAAGTAACAAGCGTAATAGGTCAAACAGAAGAAAGTGCAAAAACAACATTAACAAATTTAGGACTAAAAGTAAATGTAACTTATGAAGAAGACTCAAGTAAAGAGAATGGAGTTGTATTAAGACAAAGTGTAAGTAGTGGAGAAAAAGTAAATGAAGGAACAACAATAACACTTACTGTAAACAAAGTAGCAGAAACAAAAACAGCCAATATCACAATAAATGTAAAATCAATTACAGGAGGATACACAGAAGATACAACATCTGACGAAGAAGAGAACCAAACACAAACACCAAAAGTTGATAAAACAGTAAAAATAGTAGTAACCGTTGATGGAACAGAAGTATACACAGACTCTAATGTAGATAAAAACACAACAAATAAACAAACATCAATATCTGGAAAAGGAACAGTAACAGTAAAAGTAACAATAACAGATAACAGTGGAGGAAGCTGGACTAGAACACAATCAATCAACTTAAACACAACATCAGAATTGACTTTCAGCTAAAATCAAACAAAGAAACAATGAATTCTAGGGAAAAAGAGCAAATACTTTTTCCCTTTCGAATTTTGGTTCGAACTTTGGTCGAACATTTGGGACACTCCATTTTGTTCGGATTTTGGAATTTTGAACTAAACCGAATTTTGGGGACACTCTTTTTTGTTCGGAAACAAAAAAATAATTTTGAAAAACCAAAAAGAAAATAATAAAAAGATGTAAAAAAGAGATGGAGGAAATATGCAAGGAAGAATAGTGCAAAACATATCAAACCAATATGAAGTAGAAGCAGGAAACAGCATATATGATTCACAGGCTAGAGGAAAATTTAAAAAAGAAGATATAACACCTGTAGTGGGAGATAATGTTATTATAGAAATAACAGACGAAAATAATAAAAAAGCAGTAATAACAGATATATTAGAAAGAAAAGTATATATAAAGAGACCTAAAATTGCAAATATAACCCAAATAATATTTGTAGTTTCATTAAAAAATCCAAAGCCTGATTTACTACTATTAGATAAACAGCTAGCATTTGCAGAATTTTTAGGAGTAAAAAGTGTAATAATATTTAATAAAATAGATTTAGATAGTAAATATTCAGAAATAACAGAGTTATATAAAAAAATTGGATATAAAGTAATAGAAACAGTAGCAAAAGAAAAAGTGGGAATAGATGAAGTAAAAAAGGTATTAAAAGGAGAAACAAGTGCTTTTTCAGGAAATTCTGGAGTAGGGAAATCGACACTAATAAATGCTATATTTAATAATAATACAGCAGAAGAAGGAGAAATAAGCAAAAGAAATAAAAGAGGAAAAAACACAACAACTGCAATAAAATTATATAAATTAGATGATAATACATATATTGCAGATACACCAGGCTTTTCAACATTTGAAATATCAGAAATTAATTCAGAAAATCTAGACCAATATTTTATAGAATTTAGAAATCCAATTAGTAATTGTGAATTTATAGGCTGTAGCCACATAAAAGAAGAAGGATGTGGGGTAAAAGAAGCAGTAAAAAAAGGAGAAATAAATATATCTCGTTATGAAAATTTTTGTAAAATATATGATGATTTAAAAGAAAAGGAGAAAAGAAAATGGTAGAGATTTCAAGTTCAATACTTTCAGTAAAAGAGGGAAAAGAGACAGAAACATTTTTTGCATTAGAACAAGCAAAAGTGGATTTTTTCCATATAGATGTAATGGATGGAAAATTTGTTTCAAAAAACAATTATGAAAAAATGTTTTCATATGCTTCATATATAAAAAGAATATCAAATTTACCACTAGATGTACACTTAATGGTAGAAAATGTGGAAGATGCAATAGAAGAGTTTTCAGCACTAGAACCAAATATAATAACATTTCATTATGAAGCATGTAAAGATAGGGAAGAAGTAAAAAGAATAATAAAACTAATAGAAGAATATCATATTAGAGTAGGAATTAGTGTAAAACCAGAGACACCGATAGAGACAATTTACGAATTTTTACCATACATACATTCTGTATTGATAATGACAGTAGAACCAGGAAAGGGAGGTCAAACATTAATAACAGATATGATAGAAAAAATATCAAAATTAAAAAGATATATAAATGAAAATGATTTAGAAGTAGATATAGAAGTTGATGGAGGAATAAATTTAAGAACAGCACCAGAAGTAAAAAAGGCAGGAGCAAATATTTTAGTTGCAGGTACAGCAATATTAATGGCAAAAGATTATAAAGTGATTGTTGATGAATTAAGAAAATAAAGAAAAAATCCAACTATTAATGAAGTTGGATTTTTTAAAATTCATCTTAAAAATATTTTTTATTTATTTTCATTTGTTTCTTTAAGATTATTATCATTGCTTTTCTTTTCTTTTTTTGAGTTTTTATTTTTTGATTTATTTTCTTTTCTTTTTTCTACCAATTTATCTAAATCAGCATTAGATGCACGAGTTAATAAATTAGTAAATAATATACCAATACCTATAATAATAGTTATTATAGAAATTACAAAACCTACATAAGGTATTAAGCAAATTGCCCATAAAACAATACCTGTTAAAATAAGAATACCTAAAGATGCAATAGTTTTATTCATCTTTAATTTTTCAGAGATATATTGACTTGTTGCAATTAAAAATACAGGTTTTGCAATAAATACTAATATCATATAAAGTAGTAATAATATAAGTCCAACATTTGATGTGATTCCTATTAATAATAAAACAAATGCCACAATAGGAAGACCAATTAGACCAATTAAACCACTTAAAGCAATAGCTACTTTTTTAACTTTTAACAATTTTGTAGAATTATCAATGAATTTAGGAGAAATCCATTTTGATAATCCCCAAATTACAAGTGTTAAAACTAATAAACTACCTAATAAAACTAAATAATCTTGAAAAGTAGCTGTAGGTAAGTCTTTTCTTTCAACAGTTCCTTGAATATATTCAGTAGGAATTTGTAAATCTTCATTTGCATAATATGTAAAGTTACCGCTAATTAATCCTACTAATGAATCTGTAGTAAAAGAAACATTATCAAATTTAGAAATAACATCTCTTCCAACTGAACCATGGATATTTAAATTCTCACAATTTACATATAAATCACTATAAATAAATCCATTTTCAATTGACACATTTTTTGCAGAAACATAAAGGTTATTAGAAACACCATTTATTAATACTTCATCAGAAATTACAAATAAATTGTTAATAACATAACCTGTTTCTGAAACAGTAAGATTTTTAGTGATTACAAAAGCATCTCCATCTATTTGAGAATTAATTGTAACAGAATTAGCATAAACAAAAAGATTTCCAGAGATGTTTTCATCAATTGTTACATTATCACCCTTTAAAAATTTGCTACCTGGAGTAGAAGTTGTTTCAGCTGTAGTATCAGCAGTTAAATCTCCTTCAGTTGTTACCTCACCTTCTGTTACAATACCATTAGATGGATCATCAGTTGCTACAGGTTCTACAGTTTCAGAACCATCTGAAGTACCTTCTCTAGGTTCAATAGAATTTGTTGAAGAATCAGTAGTATTTACTTCTTCAGAAATTGGCATTACCCCATATTGAGTAGCTTCAGCAGTATTAGTATCAACAGCTAATACTGAAGAATAGCTACATAAAAGAAAAGAAATTAATAAAATTGCAATGAATTTTAATTTGTTCTTTAGCATATAAAAACCTCCTTTATAATCTTAAAAAATAATATAATTAAATAGATTTTTTGTCAATAAATTTTGGAAAATTTTTCATCAAAATCTTCTTAATATAAAAATTAATAAACAATAATAATTATTTAAAAAAGATATAACTTATTTACATAAATTTATATTCACAAACAAGTATAATTGATAAAATAAAATTGAATATAAAATAAATTATTTTATAGAAAAATCTATCTATAGTAAATATGAATAAGATGCTTACTAATAATTTATTTATGAAAAAACATGAACAAAGATAAGAAACAAAGGAGGAGGAAATGAAAGGGAGAAAAGGAATAACATTAATTGCATTAATAGTTACAATAATTATATTATTAATATTAGCAGGTGTTACAATATCTGCACTAATGGGGGAAAATGGAACTTTAAACCAAGCAGTAGATGCAAAATTCAAGAATACATTAGCAACAATAGAGGAACAAATAAACATATATAAGTATCAGAAAAATGTAGAAAATGTATTAGGAATAGATGCATATCCAATAGAAAAAGAAAATGGAAATAAAATCACTTTAAAAAGTTTAGTAGGAGAAGAAAATATAGAAGATTTACCAAATGGATTAAAAGACAAATTATTAGAAGTAAGTAAACCAGAAAGCAATGAAATATACGGATATGAAGATATAAACTATGAGGAATTTTATAAAATAGATGAAGAATTAATACCTGCAGCAAGTGAATATCCAGGAAAACTAATATTATATGTAAATATAAATTCTGATGAATATAGAGTATTACATATAGATGGAATAAAATATGCAGGAGAGGAAAAATTTATAATAATACCATGGGATAATCAAGAGCCACCAGTATTTGTAACTACAAGCTACAACACCTATAAACTAACAGCAGATGGAAAAGTAAAAGCATTAGGATTATTACAATCACAATCAGGAGCAACAGATGATGAGTTAAGCAATTTAACAGGATTTCAAGAATTAAAATTAGATGATATTATAAATGAATATGGATTAGTAAGTGATCCAAATGTAGAAACAGATGATGAGATTGCAAAAAAATTTGGATTAAAGAAAATAATGTTAAATCATACAACAATATATATTATAGATGCAGAAAATAACTTATGGGCATGGGGAGAAAGTCCAGAAAATAAATTAGGTCAAGGAAATAGTTTTTCAATAACTATACCAACAAAGATATTAGAAGGAAAGACAGGAAACATTGAAGGAGTAAAAGCAAGAGAAGTTTATGCGGCTAGATATAATACATGTGTAATAGACACTGAAAATAGAGTTTGGATATGTGGAAGAAATGTTTTCGGAGGACTTGGACAGGGAAATTATGATATATATGATAATTATGAAATTGTAAAAATAAATGGAGAACCTTTAGATGGAAACAATGTTAAAAAGGTAATGATGAGTAATAATGGATATACAAATGAAACAATAATACAACTAAAAGATGGAAGAGTTTTTGGTTCAGGGTATAATAATTATGGAGAATTTGGATTAGGAAATACCCAAAAACAAGCTAATTTCATAGAATTAACAAATTTTAAAAATGCAGATCAAATAGAACTAATAGATAGAACTACATACGTAAGATTTGGAAATGAATTATATGCATGTGGAAATAATCAATATGGTAATATAATAGGAAAAGATGGTATTACAATTGTGAAAACATTAGCGAAAATAGCAGATGATGTAAAAAAATTCTATATCTCTACTACAGATTGTGGAGCTGGATATTATGAGGGATTGGATGGAAAAATTTATGCATTAAATTATTACTATTCTGATGAAACAGGAAAAAGTGTTTATGTGGCCAAAAAAACAGTTGTAAAAAAAGAAGATGGAAGCGAATTGAGGGCGAATGAAGCAGAAATAGTATATAATTGGATATTAATAAATAATAATATATATAGAACTATATTAAACGATAGTAAAGATGGACTTAAATTAAAAAAATTAACTAGTAGAAGCGTGGAGAAAATAATAGATAGCTATAATGGTTCATATATAAGTGATATGGCCATATTATCTGAAGGAAAAATATATATACAAAATAGAAATATCATAGCAAAAATAGGAGAACTTGCAATGACAGAATTTAGAACCACAAAGGAAAATATATCATATATAAACGGTGTAAAAGGTAATTTCGCAATGGTAGATAGAAACGGAAATGTCTGGGAAGATATAAATAATCCAATAAGTGATGAGAATGTAAATGGAAAAGCATCAAAGATTGTATTATCAGACACAAATAAATATGTATTAACAAATGAAGGAAATATATATTCTAAATCATCAGGACAAAATAATGTAAACGGAGGATATGGCGGTGGTTGGGGAGATTTAAACAACCGTTATGACTATACAAAAATGAAATATGGTGATGGAACAGAAGTAACTAACATTAAAGACATATATACATCTGCAAGAGGATATTCATTCATATATTTAACAAAAGATAATGATATATACACAACAGGATATTATTTCTATAAACTACCAAATATAAATATGAATATACATAATTCAAGGCCAATAAAAGTTGAAAGTAATGTAATAACACAAATAAAAGAAAAAATTGCTTATCTATGTTATGGAGGTAGAGACACAGGAGGAGGAGTTACATATATAGTAACAAAGGATGGAGAACTATATACAATAGCAAGTGATGCAAATCTTTCTGGAAATGGAAAAGTAACATCAGATTTTGAAGAATTAGAGATATATTCAGGAGCTAAAATAAGAGATATAAATACATATAATGATTTAACATTAGCAGTTACCCAAAATGGAGAGGTATATGGATGGGGATATAATACATATGGACTATTAGGAGATGAATACGAAGTAAATCAAATCTACAAAACACCAGTAAAATTAAAACTACCATCAACAATAAAGAATGTAGAAATGGGAAACGGATTTGCAATATTTATAACAACAGCAGGAGAAGTTTATGGAATAGGAAGAAATGAATATGGTCAACTAGGTACAGGAGACACAATATCTACAGATACATTTGTGAGATGTGAAGAATTAGAAAAATAATCTAAAACTAAAAATAAGCAGATAAATAGATGAGAGTACATATAGAAGTATATATAGAAACATATATAAAAGAGGGATTTTTAATAAGCTGGAATCAGCAATAAAAATCCCTTATTTTACTATATAATAAATATAGATTTTTCAAAAAACAAGAACTCTAAAAATAAAAAATATTAAAAATTACTTTAAAGAAGAATTATATTTACAAAATTCTTTCACAGTACAATTACTACACTTTGGATTTCTTGCAGTACAAGTATTTCTACCATGCCAAACAAATAAATGATTAATAAATTTTAAATCATCTTTATCAAATATTTTTATCAAATCAGCTTCAATTTTAGAAGGGTCACTTTCATTAGATAATCCCATTTTATTAGAAATTCTTTTTGCGTGGGTATCAACAGCAATTCCATTTGCTATGCCATAAACTTCTAGTAAAATAACATTAGCAGACTTTCTACCAACACCTGCTAAAGTTAATAAATCATCCATATTATTAGGAACAATACCATTAAAATCATTTAAAACTTGGTTTGCACAAGTTTTTATATTTTTAGCTTTATTTCTATAAAAGCCACAAGGATGAATAAGATTTTCTAATTCCTTAATATCTATATTTACATAATCAGATATTTCAGGACATCTTTTAAAAAGTGCAGGTGTAGTTAAATTTACACGTTCATCAGTACATTGAGCTGAAAGCATTACAGCAACAACCATTTCAAAAGGTTTAGAAAAATCTAAACTACATTTTGCATCAGGATATGTATTTTTTAAAATATCTATAATTTTTTTTGCATTTTCTTTTTTTGTTTTTAAACTAATAGCCAAAATAAATCACTCCATTTCTATAAAAGAAGATAAATTTCATTTTTACCAAATTCTATAAATAAATAAAAATGTTCTTATTTAACAATAATTTTAATAAAATAATAATTAAAGCATGCACAAATTATAAACATATTTTATATCATAAAATATATAAGGTCAAGAAAAGTTACCATAAAAGTAACAAAAATAAAATAAACTAATATAATATATTAAAAAAGATAAGGGGGTATAGAATTGATATTTAAAGCTCTAAAAAAGACGATTGGAGTTATTCTAATTGGATTAGGAATAGGAATATTATTAACACTATTACTCCCTATAACAGGTTGGTTAATCTTAATTGGAATCACACTAGCATGTGTTGGGCTAATGTGGCTTGCCTGCTAATATAAAATAAAAAAGGAGGGAATACATATGACAATAGTAGTAAAAAAAGTTCCAAAGTTTTTAAGAGGATTTGTAAAATTAATATTTGGAATAAAAGAATAAATTTATAAAAGCCTAACAAAAGATATAAAATGCAATGTAAAAAACATGATATATAAAAATATATAAAAGATAAAATATAAACATAAAATTTCAAAGATAAAGCATAATCAATTTAAATAAATAATAAACAAGGAAAAGATGGATTAAAGTAAAAAATGTGATAAAAAAACAAGAAAAGTAATTATTATAACTAGAACAAAAATGTGAATATATAAAACAATATAAGAAGTACTACATAAAATAATAAACAATAGAAAAAAATAATAAAAATAATAAAAACAATAAAAATAATAGAAAATAATAAAAATAACAGAAAATAATAAAAATAATAGAAAATAATAAAAATAATAAAAAATAATAAAAATAATAAAAAATAATAAAAATAATAGAAAATTATAAAAATAATAGAAAAGCATAAAAATAATAGAAAATAAAATATCACATAAAATATAGAAAAAAGGAAGAATAAAAATGGTAACAAAAAAATGGTAACAAAAAAATGGTAACAAAAAAAGAGCTTAAGCTCTTTTTACTTTACCATTTTTTAAACATTTAGCACATACGTGAATTCTTTTTACTTCTCCATCAACTACGGCTTTTACACTTCTTAAATTAGGTTTCCAAGTACGAGGACTTCTTTTACTAATATGAGAACGTGTAATACTTAATTTTTTTCCATTACTTTGTGTTTTATCACAAATTGCACATTTTGCCATAACGATTAGCCACCTCCTAAAACAAAAATAAAATTGACTGTATATAATACTAACACAAAAAAACAAAAAAAACAAGTATTTTTTGAAAATTATAAAAAATTCCTTGCAAAATACTAATTTTATGGTATAATATAGAAGCTATTGATAAAAATATGAAAGGATGAATAAAATGAATTGTAAAGTAGAAAAAACAGAAAACGCAAATGAAGTAAAATTAGAATTAACAGTAGAAGCTTCAAAATTTGAAGAAGCAATAAACAAAGTATATTTTAAAAGTGCAAAATATTTCAATATACCAGGATTTAGAAAGGGAAAAGCTCCAATGAAAATAGTAGAAAAATACTATGGAGAAGAAATTTTCTTTGAAGATGCATTCAACGAAGTAGCACCAGAAGCACTAGAAGAAGCAGTAAAAGAAAATAATATAGAAGTAGTAAGTAGAGCAGATATTGATGTAAAACAAATAGGAAAAGGACAAGACCTTATCTTTACAGCAATATTCCAAACAAAACCAGAAGCAGAGCTAGGAAAATATAAAGGTATAGAAATCAAAAAAATAGAGTATAATGTAACAGATGACGATATAAACCATGAACTTTCACATATGCAAGAACATAATGCTAGAATGATATCAGTAGATGATAGAGCTGTAAAAAAAGGAGATATAGTAGTAATAGACTTTGAAGGATTTGCAGATGGAGTAGCATTTGAAGGTGGAAAAGCAGAAAATCATGAATTAGAAATAGGAAGCAATACATTTATACCAGGATTTGAAGATCAAATAGTTGGAATGAAAATAGACGAAGAAAAAGACATAAATGTAAAATTCCCAGATGAATATTTTTCAAAAAATCTAGCAGGAAAAGATGCAACATTTAAAGTAAAATTACATGAAATAAAAGTAAAAGAATTGCCAGAATTAGATGATGAATTTGCTAAAGACGTAAGTGAATTTGATACATTAGACGAATTAAAGAAAAGTATCAAAGACAAAAAAGAAAAAGAAAATGAGCAAAAACAAAAATATGAAACAGAAGATGCTGTTATAAAAGCAGTATGTGAAAATATGAAAGTAGATATCCCATCAGGTATGATAGAATTAGAAGTAGAAAATATGTTAAAAGACATAGAAACAAGATTATCATATCAAGGATTAAAATTAGAGCAATATCTTCAAATGTTAGGAAAAACAAGAGAAGATATGCAAAAAGAATACGAACCTCAAGCTATCGAAGCTATTAAATCAAGATTAATGCTAGAAGCTGTTATAAAAGCAGAAAAGATAGAAGCAACAGATGATGAAATAGAAGAAAAAATGAAAGAAATGGCTAAAAACTACGGAAAAGAAAATGACGAAGAATTCATGAAAAACGAAAATGTTGTAAAATACATAACAGAGGGAATAAAATCAGAAAAAGCACTTGAATTTCTAGTAAAAAATGCAAAAATGAAAAAATAGTAATAAAAGTAGAAGGGGTGAGGTTGAATCATAAAAATGTTCAAACTTGCCCTTTGAACTTTTAAATAATTAAGATATATAAGGAGGAATAAAAATGTTTGAAAAAAATAGTTTAGTACCATATGTAATTGAACAAACAAGTAAAGGAGAAAGATCATATGATATATTCTCTAGATTATTAAAAGATAGAATAATATTTTTAGGAGAAGATGTAAACCCAACATCAGCAAGTTTAGTAATAGCACAATTACTATTTCTAGAATCAGAAGACCCAGATAAAGAAATATCACTATATATAAATTCACCAGGAGGATCAATAACAGATGGAATGGGAATAGTAGACACAATGAACTATATAAAATGTCCAGTATCTACAATATGTGTTGGATTAGCAGCAAGCTTTGGAGCAGTACTTCTAGCAAATGGAGAAAAAGGAAAAAGATATGCAACACCAAACTCTGAAATCTTAATACATCAACCACTAATAGGAGGTCAAGGAGGAGGAATATCTGGTCAAACAACAGAAATCCAAATCCATGCAGAACATATGATAAGAACAAGAGAAAAACTAAATAAATTATTAAGTGACAGAACAGGTCAACCAATAGAAAGAATAAATCAAGATACAGAAAGAGACCACTATATGACAGCTCAAGAAGCATTAGAATATGGTTTAATAGATGGAATCATGGATAAAAGAGCGTAAAAAAATAAAAAAGGAGAATTGATATGCCAAGAAAAGATGTGCCAAAAAATATTAGATGTTCTTTTTGTGGAAAATCACAAGAGAATGTAAAAAGAATTGTTGCAGGTCCAGGAGTATATATTTGTGATGAATGTGTAGAACTATGTAATAGCATAATAGAAGCAGAAAAATATGAAGACGACGACATAGGATATACATTAAATGAAAAGATACCTAGTCCAAAAGAAATAAAAAAAATCCTAGATGAATATGTAATAGGCCAAGAAGAAGCTAAAAAGACACTATCTGTAGCAGTATATAATCATTATAAAAGAATAGCGCATGAAAACGAAAAAGATGATGATGTAGAAATACAAAAAAGTAATATATTACTATTAGGTCCAACAGGATGTGGAAAAACTCTAATGGCAAGAACACTTGCAAAAATATTAAATGTGCCATTTGCAATAGCAGATGCAACAACACTAACAGAAGCAGGATATGTTGGAGAAGATGTTGAAAACATATTATTAAAATTAATTCAAGCAGCAGATGGAGATATAGA
>CALXJT010000043.1 GCA_944388695.1 uncultured Clostridia bacterium | reverse complement strand
TGCAGGTGTAGTTCAATGGTAGAACCTCAGCCTTCCAAGCTGATGACGTGGGTTCGATTCCCACTACCTGCTCCAATGAGTAAAATCGTCACACTAGACGAAAGTATCGATAAATCAACTGTAAAAAGTTGATTTTTTTGTCGTCCTTAACTTGAAATAGGAAGGATGGTATGATATGTTTAGAATTGTAATAACAGATAAACGATTCAAAAAAAACACTTCCTCAAAATCCTAAAATTATTTGAAAATCAATATTTCTAGGGCTTGATGGGAGTAGAAAGTTTAAACTTATTACAATAAATTATAATACATAATTTTTATAAAGATTCATATAATATTAATGTCAAATTTAGTTTGACAAGTTAAATATTGTATGTTAAAATATATTTAACTTAACCCTCTACTACTTTTGTAGTAAGACGGGAGCCTAAATGATTTTGGAGAGTTCTAGCAACTCTCCTTTTTAAGTACTATAATCATTTCGTAAAGTATTTGATAATTTGTTTATCAATCAAATCAAGTGATTCACTTGATATTTTTACATTTCTTCGCACAGTATCCTTGAAAATTCTTTGTTTGCTAATTGTCGTTATTTGATTAATTAAAGCAATACTGTCTTTTTTCGTTTTAGTAATTTCTTTTTCCATCTTTTCAATTTAATTTTGTTCTTTTTCTATTATATTTTGAATACTAATAAGAATATCTTCTATCTTTTCTAACTCATCTAGTATTTGTTGCAATTTGCTTTTTTCTTTTTCAAATTTTCTTTGAAATATATTCTAAAGTTCCTTTCAGAGATTTGCAGAAGAAGAATCATATTTAGATGTTAATGGAATAACATTTAAAGTTCCATTTCTAGTATTATCATATTTATTTAGTACAATACAATAATGTAATCCTTCTAATTCGTTTCTAATATTAAAACCTAAATTTACTTTTATTACATCACCACGAGAGTACATGCCAGATTTTGCAATATTGAAGTTTAATTTGTAATGGACTTTTTAGAAATAGATTTTACATTTTTAGGATAAGATTTCTTTACATCAGTTCTATATAATAAATAATCAATGCTAGTGTTATAGAAATCTGCTAACTTACACAATAATTCTAAAGGAATACTTCTTTTATTCAGTTCATAATAAGAATATGCAACTTGAGAAATGTTAAGAAATTTGCTTAATTGTTTTTGTGTAATATCATTATCTTCTCTAAGAGTTTTTATGCGAGTTTCCATGCTTTTTAGTTCCTTTCCTAAATAAAAATATAAAAGTTGTGCAAACTATAAGAAAAACTAAAAAAATTATAAAATAAAACAAAATGTTATATTGAAATTTAAAACAAATTGTTATATAATCTGTTTATAACAAGAGAAAAAGGGGGAGAAGAATTGGAAACAAAAAAAGATAGTGGAATTACATTAATTACATTAGTTATCACCATCATAGTTTTGCTTATTCTAGCAGGAGTAACGATTGCAGCTTTATCTGGAGATAATGGAATACTAACTAATGCTGTATATGCTAAATTTGCCACAGAAGTAAAAAGTTTAGAAGAACAAGTTCGATTAAAACAAGCTATGTCTGATATACCATATTCTGGAACAATAAAGGATTTGTTAAATATTGATAGTGATTATAATGATAAATTATTAATTGAAGATAATGAGTTAAAATACATTGAGGATAAATTCTCATCAAGAGAAATAGGATGGTTAGAGGATTTAGGGATAGAAAAGGTTAGTGATTACTACACAGTAGAATTTATCCCATATAATGGCACTGAAACGATAATACAGGAAGTAAGAGCTGGGAAGAAAATAAAAAAACCTGATAATCCAAAAAAAGAAGGGTATGATTTTTTGGGATGGTATTATTTAAAAGAAAGTGGAGATATAGAAAATCCTACTTATGAAGAAATAGAATTTGATTTTAATACAGAGATCATGAATGACTATTCTCTATATGCCAAATATTCCGGAGAAGCTATAATGATGCCTTATAAAGCAGAATATGGATTTTGGAAATATAAAGATAAAATAAAACATATATCATTTGAAAAGGGAAATATACCAAATGACTTACCTGAATTATCTTGGAACGTAAAAGAAAATAATAATAGTACAGATATAATTGCATTTCTAGAAGGTAGTGAAGAAAGTGGATATGATTTAACAATAATATCTACAAAAACTATATATGCAAATGCAAGCTCGACAACTTACTTTAGTAACTTTTCAGAGTTAGAAACAATCAATTTTAATAATTTTGACACTTCTAAATCTATAACTATGAGTTGGATGTTTAATGAATGTAGAAGTTTAAAAGAAATTAATTTAAGTAGTTTTAATACATCAAATGTAACTAGTATGCAAAGAATGTTTGGATTTTGTGATAAATTAGAAACATTGGATTTAAGTTCTTTTGATACTGAAAAAGTAGATAGCATGTATGGTATGTTTTGGGGATGTAGTAGTTTATATAATTTGAATATAAACAATTTCAATACATCAAATGTAACGACAATGTCAAATATGTTTTACAATTGTAGAAGTCTCGCTAATTTGAATTTGGGTAATTTCAATACATCAAATGTAACAGCAATGTCAGATATGTTTAGGAATTGTAATAATCTAGCTAATTTAAGCTTAAGCAATTTCGATACATCAAATGTAACGACAATGTCAAATATGTTTGATAATTGTAATAATTTAACTAGTTTAGATTTAAGCAATTTTGATACATCAAATGTAACGACAATGTCAAAAATGTTTAATAATTGTAACAATTTAGTTGATTTAAACTTAAGCAGTTTTAATACATCAAATGTAACAACGATGGAAAGTATGTTTACCTTATGTAGTAAGTTACAAGAATTAAATCTAAATAATTTTAATACACCAAATGTAACAACAATGGAAAGTATGTTTGCATATTGTAGCAACTTACAAGAATTAGACTTAAGTAATTTTAACACATCAAAAGTAACAACAATGAAAGATATGTTTAGGCAAAGTAATTTAACTAGTCTAAATATAAGCAATTTTGATACATCAAATGTAGCAACAATGGAAAATATGTTTAGATATTGCAGGAATTTGACAATAATATATGTAAAACTATTTGATGAAAACACTAATAAGGGATGGAGTACAAATTCTTTAACAAAAACAGAAACAATGTTTTTGGGATGCGGTAGATTGGTTGGTGGTGCTGGGACAAGATATAATGAGAATTATGTAGATAGCAATTATGCCCATATAGACAGTGCTGAAAATCCTGGATATTTAACTGAATACAAATAATACTTTATTAGATTAGAATGATATAAATCAAAAAAAATATGCTGACTATTAAAATTTATCAATTAATTAATTCAATAAGGAAGAGCTTTTTGCATTATATTGAATCACATGCAAAAACTCTTCCTATTTTTGTAGAGTGTTAATAAATTTCTATAAAGTTTCAATAAATTACTATTTTTCATTAGAAGTTTTGTAAAAAAATATTTATGAAGTTTTTTTATTTTATACAATAATATCTATAATTTAAACATAATTTTATAAAATAATCCACATAAAAGTTGATATCACTGCATTATATGAGATTTAAAAAAATTTTATAACCTTATTCTGTAAAATTTTATTATCCTCTTGTAAAACAAAAAAAATAATGATATATTATACTAGTAAAAAAACACTCAAAAAGCAAGGAGGTAACAAATGATAACCTTAAAAGATGTTAAGGAAAACCCAGAGATAGAGGCATTGATAAAAGGAGCTCAAGAACAGCTAAATGAATTAGGGTATACAGAACATGGGCATAGGCATATATCAATAGTGTCAAAAAGGGCAGGAGACATATTAGAAAAATTAGGATATCCTGAAAGAACAGTAGAACTGACAAAAATAGCAGGATATATGCATGACATAGGAAACTGCGTAAATAGAGTTGACCATGCACATAGTGGAGCAATATTAGCGTTTGAGCTATTAAAAGAAATGGGAATGCCGGTAGGAGAAAGAACACAAATTATGATGGCAATAGGAAATCATGATGAGAAAACAGGAACAGCAGTTAGTGATATTTCAGCAGCACTAATATTAGCAGATAAATCAGATGTGCATAGAGATAGGGTAACAAATAAAAACTTATCTACATTTGACATACATGATAGAGTAAATTATGCAGTAACAGAATCAAATTTAATATTAGATGAAGAAACAAGAAAAATAACATTAAAATTAAAAATAGATAATAAAATTTGCCCAGTATTAGATTATTTTGAAATATTCATGGATAGAACAATGATGAGTAAATATGCAGCAAAATATCTAAAAATATGGTTTGAATTAATTATAAATGATACAAAATTATTATAATAAAGAATAGTTAAAAATAAATCAAAAACAAATCTCTATAATAATCTAAAAAGAAAGGATGAATAACATGGAAAAAGAACAAAAAAACAAAAAGAAGACAAGCAAAAAAGGAAGTAAAATACTAAAAGTTGTAACATGTACTTTAGCAGGTATATTATTAGCAACAGTAGCAATCTTTGGGGTATATACTCAAAAACAAAATAGAATGGATAATGTGTTAAACGGATATTCATATGGAATGGATTTAAAAGGTGGAAGAACATTAATTTTAACACCATCTACAGAAACTTCATCAATAGTAAAAGATTCAGAAGGAAATGAAGTAGAAAATTCTTCAGAATTAACAGATGAAGAAATAGCTCAAAATGGATATACAAAAGAAGAAGTAGCAGATAATCAAGAAAGTGATTTAACAGTAGAAAACTATAAAAATTCAAAAGAAATTATAGAAAAAAGATTAAAAGAATTAGATGTAAAAAATTATAATATAAGTTTAAATGAAGAAACAGGAGAAATAACAATAATATTACCAGAAGATGAAAACACAGATGATATAGCAAGTGAACTTACAACAGTTGGAAAATTTGAGATAATAGATACAGAAACAAATGAAGTATTGATGAATAATGACGATATAAAAGAATCAAAAGTATTATCAGGAGCATCATCAACAGGTTCAGGTACAATGGTGTATATAGACATATTATTTGATAAAGAAGGAAAACAAAAATTTAAAGATATTACTACAAATTATAAAACAGTAGAGAATACAACAACTGAAAATACGACTGAAGAAAATACTACAACAGATAATACAGCAAGCACAGAAACAGAAGGTAATACAACTACAGAAAATACAGCAAGTACAGATAATACAACAACTGAAAATACAACAACAGACAATACAACTACAGAAGATACAACTTCAGAAGATTCTGAATCTTCAGAGACAGAAACACAAAAAGAAATAGCATTAAAAATAGATGATGAAGAATTGATGACAACAAGTTTTGAAGATGTAATAGAAACAGGAGAGATGACATTATCAATAGGAAGTGCAACAACAGAGCAAGAAACATATAGTGAATATGTAAAAAATGCAACACAAGTAGCAACAGTATTAAATAATGGAAAAATGCCTGTAAAATATAATGTAACAAAAAATGAATATATATTATCAGATGTAACAAGAGATACATTACATAAAATAGAATTTGGAATAATAATAGTAACTGCAATAGCTTTAATAATATTAGTTATAAAATATCGTTTAGATGGATTTATAGCAGCAATAGGATATGTTGGATTAGCATCAATATATTCAATAGTAATAAGATATACAAATGTAACAATAACACTAGAAGGAATATTAGGAATAGCTATAACATTAATATTAAATTACGCATTTTCATTAATACTATTAAAAAAGGTAAAAGAAAGCAAACAAAACCAAGAGGAAGAAACAATAAAAAAAGCAACAAAGAAAACATACAAAGAATATTTCTTAAAAATAATGCCAATATCAATAATGGCAGTAGTATTTACATTATTCCCTTGGGAGCCAATTAGTAGTATAGGAATGGTAACATTCTGGGGAATAGCATTAATAGCAATATACAATATATTAATAACAAAGAACCTATTAAAAATAAATAAAGATTAGAATAAAAAGTAAATAATAAAATATAACAATAAAATCATATAGAAACCATTAGGAGGTAGTCGAATGAAATTAAAAAATAAAAAAGTTATAATAGCGACTATAATAATGTTAATCATAATTATAGCAGGAATAGTAATGGCAGTTGTTAAAGGATTTGCTTTTGACTTAAAATATCAAGATGCAAAAAGAATAGAATTAGGAATAGGTCAAGCATTTGAGGAAAAAGACATAAAAGAAATAGCAAAAGAAGTATTAGGAAATGAACAAATAACTATTCAAAAAATAGAAGTATATGAAGATGCAGTAAGTATAATGGCAAAAGATATAACAGATGAACAAAAAAATGAAATAATAACAAAAGTAAACGAAAAATATGGAACAGAAATTTCAGCAGATGAAACAACAATAATAGATGTTAGCCATACAAGAGCAAGAGATTTATTAAAGCCATATGTAGTTCCATTTTTAATTGTAGCAGGAATAACAATTGTGTATATGATGATAAGATATCACAAATTTGGTGCTGGAAAAATATTAGTAAAAATAGTTTTATTAATGGTAATATCACAAATATTATTATTTAGCATAATGGCAATAACAAGAATACCTTTAGGTAGATTAACATTACCATTGATAATAATAGTATATTTATTAACAATATGTGCATATACAATAAAATTAGAAAAAAGAGAAGAAAAGAGAAAAGTGGATTAGTCCACTGCTCTCTTTTCTTTTTTTAAAAATTACAAAAAAACTATACAAATTATCAAAAATAATGATATAATATGCAAAAGTGAACAAAGAGATGGAGGGTAAACATGGGAAATATAGTATTATTAGATGACTTAACAATAAATAAAATAGCAGCAGGTGAAGTTATAGAAAGACCAGCATCAGTAATAAAAGAAATGGTAGAGAACTCAATAGATGCAGGTGCAACAAACATTACTGTAGAAATAAAGAACGGTGGAATTTCATACATAAAAATAACAGACAATGGAAAAGGAATAGCACAAGATGATTTAGAAATAGCATTTGAAAGACATGCGACAAGTAAAATAAGAACAGCAGATGATTTAGATACAGTAAAATCTATGGGATTCAGAGGAGAGGCATTAGCAAGTATAGCAGCAATCGCAAATGTGGAAATGATTTCAAAAACAGCAGAACAAGAAACAGGATATAAAATAGTAGTAGAAGCAGGAGATGTATTAGAAAAAGAAGAAATAGGATGTCAAACAGGAACAACAATCACTGTAAAAAATTTATTTTTTAATACACCTGTAAGATATAAATTCTTAAAAAAAGACTACACAGAATCAGGTTACATAGAAGACGCAATTACAAGAATAGCATTAGTCCATCCAGAAATAGCAATAAAACTTATAAATACAGGAAAAACAGTGATACAAACAAATGGAAATGGAGACCTAAAAACTGTAGTATATAGCATATATGGAAAAAATATAGCAGAAGCAATCATGCCAGTATCATATCAATATGAAGATATAAAAGTAGAAGGTGTAATAGGAAGACCAGAAATAGCAAGATCAAACCGTTCAAATCAATTATTTTTTGTAAATAAAAGATATATAAAAGATAAAACTCTATCTGCAGCAACAGAACAAGCATATAAAGGAATGATTCCAATTGGAAGATTTGGTTTCGTAATATTAGATATAGAGATGAATCCAGCAAAAGTAGATGTAAATGTTCATCCAGCAAAATTAGAAGTAAGGTTTGAAGAAGAAAGTAAAGTATTTCAATCAATATATCATGCAATAAAAGATACTTTACTAAAAGGTGATTTAGTAGCAGATACTCAAAGTGAAAAGATAGAGACAACAAATCCAGGACTATTCCAAGTAAAAAAAGCAAATGAAACACAAATCAATAAATACATAGAACAAGAAAGTAAAATAAAAACAAATCTACAAGAAAATAAAATAAATGGAACTATAAATAATAGTAAAAATTTTGCGACAGGACCAGTAAACACAAGTGATATATTAGAAAAATTGAAAACATTAAGAGAAAATATCAATAAAGAAGTAGAAAAAAATCCTAATATAAAATTAAATAATGATTATATTCAAATGCAAGACAAGCTAGAAAAAGCAATAGAAAAAGAAGAAAGTAAGAAAAATGATAATGAAAATAATCAAACAAGTAAAGATAAAGCACTAAATAGTAATGAAAATAAAGAACAAGATAATAACGAAAATCTTACAAAAGAAAATGAATCAGAAATAAAAAATAAAAATGAAGAAAATAAAGAAACACAAAATACACAAGAACAAAATACAAATCAGGAAAATATAGAAACTACAGAAGAAAATAATAAAAATAAAGAAGGAATAATTTTAAGTAATCAAGGAGACCAAAATCAAGCCAAAGAAGAAAATAAAGCAGAAGAAAATGGAGAAGAAAAACAAATAGATAAGTCAAAACTAGATTCAAACGAACTAGATAAAGAGAAAAATGAAGAAAAATTCAAAGAAATAAAAAACAAAATGGAAAAATTAGAATCAAACTCATATGATGATGACCCAATAGATTTTAATGAAATGTATGAAAAACTATTCCATACTAAACCAGTGCAAGAGCAAGTTACAAATGATGTAGAATCAATAGACTTCAAAAAAGAAAATACAACATTATTTGAAAATATAGAAGAATATAAAAAAGAGCCATATAAATTTATTGGAATAATATTTAAAACATATATAATTATAGAAATGAATAAAGAGATGTATATAATAGACCAACATGCAGCCCATGAAAGAATAATGTATGAAAAAGTAAAAAAGAATTATTACAGTGATAGTAGTAAAGATTCACAACTATTATTATTACCAGACATAATAACACTAACACATAAAGAAATGGATATAGCAAAAGAAAATATGGATATGTTCAAAAAAGCAGGTTTCACACTAGAAGAATTTGGAGATAATACAATAAAACTAACAGGAGTGCCAACTGTATGTATAGATTTAGATAATAAACAATTATTTTTAGAAACATTAGATGAAATTAATACTGTAGCAAGAACTGCAAAACAAGAAAAAGAAGAAAGATTTATAGCAACAGTGGCATGTAAAGCAGCAGTAAAAGCACATATGGCATTAACTCAAGAAGAAGTAGAAGCACTAATGGATAAGCTATTAGAATTACCAAATCCATTTACATGTCCTCATGGAAGACCAACAGCAATAAAAATGACACAATATGAAATAGAAAGAAAATTTGCAAGAAAATAAGAAAAGGAAGGAAAACAATGGCAATTATCATAATAACAAGTATAATTTTATACATATTAATGATATTATGGAGTTATCATAATTTAGAAGATGTAGATAAGTCAAAAAAAATACTATATATAGCAATAGAGGCGATATTTACAATAATAATAACATATATTACATTTAACATATCACAAAAAATAATAGAATATCCAAATGAAGAAATACTAGAAACAATTAAAATTTCTTTAATATGTGTATTTACAGGAATAAATGGATGTATTATAATGCCATATATATCAAAAATAATTGGAAAAATAGATGGAAGAGATATAGAGCAAAAAGAATTATTGATAAGAATAGGAATATTAATACTAATTATTATATTAATCCTAGTACTTGAATCAAATTATATGTCAAGTACACAAAATGGAATACTAAAATATTTAGAAAACTTACAAAATAGCCAATAAATTCATATATAAAGTAATTAAAATGTTGTAAAAGATTCAGTCCTATTTAAGGCTTATGAGAAAGGAAAAGTAATAAAAATGGAAAAAGAGACAGTAATTGTAATTTGTGGACCCACAGCATCAGGAAAAACTGCACTTTCTATAGAACTTGCAAAAAAAATAAATGGAGAAATAATATCAGCAGATTCAATGCAAATATATAAAGATATGAATATAGGAACAGCAAAACCAGATGAAGAAGAAATGCAAGGTATAAAACATTATTTAATAGACTTTTTATCACCAGAAAAAAGATATAGTGTAGCAGATTATAAAAAAGATGCAAAAAAGGCAATAAAAGAAATCTTAAAAAAAGGTAAAAATCCAATTATAGTGGGAGGAACAGGATTATATATAGATAGTCTAATATATGAAATAGAATACCCAGAAATAGAATTCGATAAAGAATACAGAGAATATTTAGAAGCAGAAGCAGAGAAAAACGGATTAGAAAATCTATATAGAGAAGCACAAAAAATTGATGAAGAAGCAATAAAAAAGATAAGCCCTAATGACAAAAAAAGAATATTAAGAATACTAGAAATATATCATGCAACAGGAAAAAATAAGACAGAACAAGAAAAAGAATCAAGAAAAAAAGAAGTAGAATATAATTACAAAGTATATGGAATAAACTGGCAAAGAGAAATATTATATGATAGAATAAACAAAAGAGTTGACCTAATGATAGAAAAAGGATTAATAGAAGAAGTAGAAAAAATTCTTAAAAAATATAAAGAATTTCCAACAGCAATGCAAGGACTTCGGATATAAAGAAGTAGTAGAATATTTAGAAGGAAAAACTACAAAAGAAGAAATGATAGAAAAAATAAAACAAGAATCAAGAAGATATGCAAAAAGACAAATCACATGGTTTAAGAAAAATAAGCAAACCATATGGTTAGATGGTGCAAATGATATGCAAAATAATATAAATATTATTTTGGAGGGAATAAATTGAACAAAGATAAAAGAAAAAAGATAATTATAGGTATAGTAGGAACACTAATAATATGTTATTTAGTATATATAGTATACATACTAATAAAACAACCAACAGATATATTTACTGTTGAAGAAGGAAATGTATATTCAGAAGAAACAGATATAGGATACATAATAAGAGATGAGCAAGTTGTAAAAGGTGAGAACTATAAAAATGGAATGCAACAAATAAAAACAGAAGGACAAAAAGCAGCAAAAGGAGAATCAATATTCAGATATTACAGTAAAAATGAGGATAATCTAATAGAACAAATAGCAGAATTAGATCAAAAAATACAAGAAGTAATGTCAAATCAAGCAAACCTATTTCCAGCAGATGTAAAATTAATAGAAAATCAAATTGATGAAAAAGTTGAACAACTAAACAAAACAACAGACATATCTAAATTGGAAGAATATAAAAAAGAAATATATGAATTAGTAACAAAAAAAGCTAATATGATAGGAGAAAAAAGTGCATCAGGCTCATATCTAAAACAATTACAAGATCAACGAACAGCATTAGAAAATCAACTAAATTCAGGAGCAGAATATATAACTGCACCAAAAAGTGGAATTGTATCATATAAAGTAGACGGATTAGAAGAAACATTAACACCAGAAAATTTTTCAGCATTAAGTAAAGAATATTTAGAAGATTTAAATTTAAAAACAGGTAGAATAATTGCAACAAGTGATGAATGCGGAAAAATAATAAATAATTTTGAGTGTTATATAGCAACAATCTCAAATTCAAAAGAAGCTAAAGAAGCAAAAATAGGAGACAAAGTAAGAGTAAGACTATCTAATAATGTAGAAATTGATGCAAGAATAGAATATCTATCACAAGAAAATGAAGATGAAGTATTATTAGTGTTAGAAATAAATGAAGAAATAGAAGAACTAAGTAACTATAGAAAAATATCATTTGACTTAATTTGGTGGAGTTATTCAGGTTTGAAAGTGCCAAATCAAGCAATTGTTGAACAAGATGGATTAAATTATGTTGTAAGAAATAGAGCAGGATATTTAAGTAAAATATTAGTAAAAGTAGAAAAACAAAATGAAAAATATTCAATAGTTTCAAGTTATACAACAGATGAATTAAGAGAATTAGGATTAACAGATTCAGAAATATATAATGTAAAAACATTGTCAGTATATGACGAAATAGTATTAGAACCGGACTTAAGCAAGGTAGAATAATAGCATAAAAAATGCAGAAATAGTGTAATATACCTTTTAACTAATTTCTACAAGAATGTATAAAAAAGATTATAAAAATATTACAAGAATATTACAAAAATATTAAATTAATATTACATTTTAAAAAAGTATTGACAATCGTGAAAAAAAAGTAGATACTAGTAGCATGTACGAAGGAAAGAAAATTTTAGGAGGTTTTTTTATGTCAGGAGCTTTAATGAATAAAGTATGGGATCTATTTGGAATGGATTCAGCAGAACCAGATGAATACGAAGAGGAAGATGTATACGATTACGGAGAAGATGAAGAAGAAATAGAAGATAGAAAATTATTCGGAAGAAAAAATAATAATAATAATAATAAAATTGTAAATATGCCACAAACTCAAACACAAGGACAAGCAATAAAAATGGTAATATCACAACCAACAACATTTGAACAATCAGATGAAATATGTTCATTCTTAAAAGAAAAGAAATCTGTAATTGTTAATCTAGAATATGTTAACAAAGATGTCGCTAGAAGAATAGTAGACTTTATTAGTGGTGGTGTTTATGCATTAGATGGATATATACAAAAAGTATCAAATTCTATCTTTTTAGTAGCACCTTCAAACTATGAAATTACAAATGATATGGCAAGGGAAGAAATGAAAAGTAAATTATCTGTTTCATGGTTAAAAAATAATAATCTAAACTAGAAATGGATTGAAGGAGGAAGCAATGATTACACCATTAGATTTAGAAAATAAAACATTTTCAAAACAAAGAATAAATGGATATAGTACAGAAGAAGTAGATACATTTTTAGATGATTTAACAGTAGATTATGCAAAAAATTATAAAGAATTACAAGAATTAAGAGCAAAAATAGAGGAATTAAACTCTAGTCTTGCGCAATATAAAGCAATAGAATCAACATTGCAAAACACACTTGTAATGGCTCAATCAACAGCAGAAGAAGTAAAAAATGTAGCAAAACAAAAAGCAGATCAAATAGTAGAAGAAGCAAAAGCATCTGCCCAAAAACAGGTAGATGATTTGAACAACGAAATCGTACTAAAACAAAAAGAAGCAGATGACATAAAGAAACAATTTGATATATATAAAGCAAAAATGGAATCTTTGTTAATCTCACAATTAGAACTATTAAAAGAAGTTAACAAAAATGAAGACTAAAGAAATAAAATAAACACAAGTGAAAAAATTAAGTTAAAAATAACAGTTAAAAATTTTGATTTTTTAGCTGTTTTTTTGTTCATAAAAAAAGAAAAAGATTACAAAATGAAAAGAATATTACAGAACTGTTAAATATATGTTACATTTCTATTAATTATATTGACAATACAAAAAAAAACGATAAAATAGTATCATAGAGGTAAAATATATGAGAATAATAAGTGGAAAAGCAAGAGGGACAAAATTATACACTCTAGAAGGAATTACAACAAGACCGACATTAGACAGAGTAAAAGAATCATTATTTAATATAATACAAAATAAAATACCAGAAAGTGTATTTGTAGATTTATTTGCTGGAAGTGGGGCAATAGGACTAGAAGCAGCAAGCAGAGGAGCAAAAGAAGTAATACTATGTGACAATAATAAAGAAGCAATAAACATAATACAAAAAAATATACAAAAAACTCATTTTGAAAAAGAAGCAAAAGTATATCAAATGGATTATGAGAAATTACTAGAAACAAAACTAGATAAAAAAATAGATATAATATACATAGATCCACCATATAAATCTAATTATGCAATAAGAGCAATAAAAATATTATTAGAAAGCAAAAATTTTACAAAAGATGGCCTAATTATAATAGAAACAGATAGAAAAGAAGAAATTGAAAAAAGTTTAGAGAAATTACCTATAAAAATAATAGATCAAAGAAAGTATGGACGTGCAGAAATAATATTCATTCAAAAAGGGGAAAACCAAGAGTAGGAAAGGGGTTAGACTATGGAAATATTTACAATATTAGATACATTGGAGGATTTATTAGAAAACAGTAAAAATGTACCTTTTTTTCATAAAAGTTTAGTAGAAAAAGAAGAAATGTTAGATTTAATAAAAGAAATGAGATTAAAATTACCAGATGAATTAAAACAAGCTAAATGGGTAAAAGAAGAAAGACAAAGGATACTAGTAGAGGCACAAAAAGAAGCTGACGGAATAGTAAAAGAAGCAGAAAATAGAATTATAGCAATGGTAGATGAACATGAAATAACAAGAAAAGCATATGACCAAAAAACAGAAATAATTGAAGCAGCAAATGAAATGTCAAGAGAGATTTCAAATGGAACTAAAGAATATGCTGATAGCTTACTTGCAAGCACAGAAGAAGTATTACAAAATGCTATGGGAAATTTACAAAAAAATATTACAGATGCTGTTAATTTGATGCAAATTTCTATGGAAGATACACTTAAAACTATACAAAATAGTAGAAAAGAATTGAAATA
>CALXJT010000042.1 GCA_944388695.1 uncultured Clostridia bacterium | reverse complement strand
AAATTAATTAAATTAAAAATAATTAATTAAATTAAAAAATAATTAATTAAATTAAAATAAATTAATTAAATTAAAAATAATTAATTAAATTAAAAAATAATTAATTAAATTAAAATAAATTAATTAAATTAAAAAATAATTAATTAAATAAAAATAAATTAAACAAATTAAAATAAATAATTTAAATAAAAATAAATTAATTAAATTAAAAATAAATTAATTAATTAAAAAAATTCAAACAAAAAAAGTCCTAGAAACTTTTTAATCATTTGCCATATAATTTCATTTATTTTTTCTAAAATCGTCTTAAAATAGATTTTCGTAGCACACATTTTAGAAACGAAAAAAATAGACATCATAAAATATGACATCTATTATTTTTTACTCTACCCCATAAATTCTCTTATCCTCAACAGCCTTTTGTAAAGCAACTTTCTCCTCATCTGATAAAGTATAATTTGATTTTCCATTCTCTACAGGTTTTGCATAAATATTTGACATTTCTCTTGAATAAATACCATTAAAAATCACACCATTATTTTTTTCATCTAATAATGCTATAGCAAAACTTAAATCACTTCCTGTATCTTTAAAAGCATTATATCTAACAATACCAACTTTTTGAATACATCCTTGTATTCTAGTATCTAATTCATTGATATTTCTTTGTATTCCCATATCATTCTTTTCTAATTTTTCTAAACGATAAATAAAATTCTCCATATCTTCTTGAATATCTTTACCATTTCCTACTTTCATCATAAAATTTTTATAATTTTTATTTAACTTTGAATATTTTACTATAGCTATTATACATACTATAATAGAAATAAACATTAATACTGTTAAAATTATAACATATATATCACTATTCAAAAAATTCATTATTGAATCCATCTATTCTTCATCCTTTCCGTAACTAAATTGAGAAAATTCAAATATCCCTAAAGATAACACAAGAAATAAATAACAAATCTATTTCATAAGTTCTAATATTCTCTCTAAATCGTCATTATTAGCATATTCTATAATAATCTTTCCTCTTCTTTTACCCACATCTAGCCTTACTTTTGTACCAAAAAAGCTTTGAAATCTATTTTCAATATCTCTATATAAAATTTGATTTTTTTCAGATTGCTCCCTTGGTACTTTTTTACTAGCTAGATTTTCAACTTGTCTAACTGTTGCATTCCTTTCAATCATACGGACAGCGGTTTTATACTGCTTTTCTGGATCTGTTATTGATAATAACGCTCTACAATGTCCTTCCGTTAGCTTTCCTTGTTTTGCTAATTCTAATACTCGTGGCTCTAAATTTAAAAGACGCACAGTATTTGCTATTGCACTCCTACTCTTCCCTAGCCTTTTAGCAATTTCTTCTTGTTTTAACCCATATGTTGTTATTAGATTTTTTATTCCCATCGCTTTTTCTATTGGATTTAAATCTTCTCTTTGAACATTTTCAATTAATGCTATTTCTTGGTTCTTTTTTTCATCATCTTCTCTTAAAATCGCAGGTATTGTTTCAATTCCAGCTATTTTACAAGCTCTCCATCTTCTCTCTCCAGCTACAATACAATAATATCCTTGCTTCTTTGTAACAACAATTGGTTGTATTAATCCAAATTCTTTTATTGATTCTGCAAGCTCTTCTAATGATTCTTGGTTAAATGTTTTTCTTGGTTGATCTCTATTAGGCTCTATTTCATTTATGTTTAAATTTTTAATCATTTCACCATCTTGTACTTTTTCTTCCTCTGGTGCTGGTCCAAATAAAGCATCTAATCCTTTTCCTAATCCTGTTTTCTTTGGCATTTTTACCACTTTCCTTCCATTTTATAAATCAATATATTATTTATTTTTTTTCTCTTCTTCAGCATTAATTTTTAAAAATTCTTTAGCAAATTTCTCATAACTTTTTGCCCCTTTTGACCTTGGATCATATTCTGTTATAGGCAATCCATAACTAGGTGCTTCACTTAATCTAACATTTCTTGGTATAACTGTCTTATATACTTTATCCTCAAAATATTTTTTTACCTCTTTTACTACTTGATTAGATAAATTTGTTCTTATATCATACATTGTTAATAAAGCACCTTCAATTTGAATATTTTTATTCAAGTGTTTTTTTACTAAATTTATTGTATTTAACAATTGACCTAATCCTTCTAATGCATAATATTCACATTGTACTGGTATTAAAACACT
The DNA here is from genome assembly GCA_944388695.1 of uncultured Clostridia bacterium. GTDB lineage: Bacteria > Bacillota > Clostridia > TANB77 > CAG-508 > CAG-269. Next base: position 12,448 of record CALXJT010000042.1, on the reverse strand, counting down.
ATCAGATGCTGTAAAAGCATTTAATGTAATTAATCCTAAAGATGGAGGACAATCAATTAAAACAAAATCATATCTTTCCTTTATAATATCAAGCTTTTCTTTTAGTCTCTGCTCTCTTGACATCATAGACACTAATTCTACTTCTGCACCAGCTAAATTAATGTTAGATGGACATACTTCTAAATTTTTTATTGCTGTTTTTTGTAATGTATCTATAATTTCAGTATCGTTTGTTAAAATATCATAGAAAGATAAATCAACATCTTTTTCAGCTCCAACTCCACTTGTTGCATTTCCCTGTGGATCTGCATCTATTAACATTACTTTTTTTCCTTTTTTTGCCAATATAGTACTTAAATTAATAGTAGTTGTAGTCTTTCCTACTCCACCTTTTTGATTAGCAACTGATATTACTTTTCCCACTGTTAAGCCCCCATTTCTTTTTTAGTAAACATTTACTTATAAGTTAAGTTTTCTCTATTTATATGTATATAATATATAATTATATTTGAAAAGTCAATTGATTTTATATTTTATTTCTTTCTTTTTGTATTTATTTCCTCTTTTTTTTGTTATTTATCTCATTTTTATAAACTATTTTAAATATTTTTATCTATTAACTTTTTGATATCCATACATATTAAATATGTATATATTTATTTAATTTTATATTAAAATATACATATCATCATATAAAATATTTCACTATATATTTCTCATTCTCTATGTAATATTTTTTTGATAAGTTATATACATCGATATAGAAATAATTTTCAATACAAATTTCATATCAAACAAAATAATAGATATAAATGAAAAATATTAAGATAAATCTCTTCTAATTATAAAAACCAAAAAAAACTACTAAATATAAAAAATATTTAATAGTTTTCAACAATTTATACACATTTAACAAAAATATTCATATTATATACACTATTTTTTATAATCCAATTAAAAAATACTTATATTTTACACAATATATTATATAAATCCACTAAAAAAATATATATTCTAAAGAATTTATTATATAAATCAAATAAAATACTTAAAATCTCTTATTGCAAATAACCTAATCATCTAATTGGATTTTTAGAAGGAGTTCCTGCTTTTCTTGGATATTCTTTAGGTGTATTCTTTATTTTTGAATAAATTAATATATTTCTTTCCATATCAGTACCTGGTAAATATAAAAATTCTTTACTTTCAATAGATACTCCTAATATATTTTCAGCTTTTTTAGAATTCTCCAACTCTTCAGTTATATCGCTTCCTTTCATACAAATAACTTTTCCATCTTTTTTTACAAAAGGCACTAAATATTCTAATAATACTGACAAATTTGCTACAGCTCTTGAAGTTGCAAAATCAAATTTTTCTCTATATTTCTTATTTTTCCCCAATTCTTCAGCTCTAGCATGTATAGTTTGGATTTTTTCTAATTTTAGCTTTAATATTACTACATCTAAAAAGTTAATTCTCTTTTGTAAAGAATCCATTAAAACAATTTCCAAATCTGGTCTCAAAATCTTTAAAGGAATACCAGGAAAACCTGCTCCAGTTCCAACATCAATTAAAGATTTATCGTGTGAAACAAATTGGCTAATCGTTACAGAATCAACGAAATGCTTCAATATTATCTCGTGAAACTCTGTTATTGCTGTAAGATTTATTTTTTCATTCCATTCTAGTAATAAATTCATATAATCATAAAATTGTTTAACCTGTTTCTCTGTAAGATTTATTGATATATTACTCATTTTTTCTAATAATTCTTCTCTAAACTCTTCAAATTCCATAAAATTCTCCTATTCTAAATAAATTTATAATAAATATATATTTTCTATTTCTTATAAGTCTGCATATAAATCAATAAAACAGATATATCAGCAGGCGAAACACCTGATATTCTTGAAGCTTGACCAATTGAATGTGGTTTAAATTGATTCAATTTTTGTCTTGCTTCTAGACTTATTCCCTTTATTTCTTCATAATTTATATCCTCTGGTAATAATTTTGACTCTAACTTTTTAAATTTTTCAACTTGTGCCTCTTGTAATTTTATATATCCTTCATATTTTAACTGTATTTCTACTTCTTCCTTCTCTTGTAAAGTTAAATTTGGTCTATTTTCATCAATTGGTTCTAAAATATCATAAGTAATTTCCGTTCTTTTTAACAATTCTGCCATTTTTGTACCATTAGAAAGCTCCGAAGTGCCATGTTCTTTCAACAATTTATTCACAGTTTCTGTTGGTTTTACAACAGTTTTTCTTAAACGATCTATTTCTTTTTCTATATTTTCTCTTTTCTTTAAAAATCTCTCATATCTTTCATCAGATATAAGACCTACTTCATGCCCTATTGGAGTTAATCTCAAATCTGCATTATCTTGTCTTAATAAAAGTCTATATTCTGCACGAGATGTCATCATCCTATATGGTTCATTTGTACCTTTTGTAACTATATCATCAATTAAAACACCTATATATCCTTGAGTTCTATCTAATATAATTGGGTCTTTTCCCTGAATTTTTCTTACCGCATTTATTCCTGCAATTAAACCTTGACAAGCTGCTTCTTCATAACCTGATGTACCATTTATTTGACCAGCCATAAACAATCCATCCACACCTTTATATTCAAGAGATAATTTTAAATTTATTGGATTAATACAATCATATTCTATAGCATATGCAGGTCTTGTAAACTCTGCATTTTCAAGTCCTGGCAATGTGCGATATAAGGCGATTTGAACATCTTCTGGTAAAGAAGAACTCATACCTTGTATATACATTTCTTCTGTATCTAGTCCGACTGGTTCAACAAATGCTTGATGTCTTGGTTTATCTGCAAATCTTACAACTTTATCTTCAATAGATGGACAATATCTTGGTCCTGTTCCCTCAATTTCTCCACCATATAAAGGAGATCTATGTAAGTTTTCACGTATAATCTTATGAGTTTCTTCATTTGTATAAGTTAAATAACAATCAACTTGTTCAAATGGCTTAACTTCATCATCAAAAGAAAATGGAACAATATTATCATCACCTTTTTGTACTTCCATCTTTGAAAAATCAATACTTCTACGATTAATTCTAGCTGGTGTTCCAGTTTTAAATCTAACAAGAGGAATACCTAATTTTTTTAGACATTCAGATAGTTTATTTGCTGCTGCAACACCATCTGGGCCACTTTCTTCCGAAAAATCTCCAATAAATATTTTTCCTTTCAAATATGTACCTGTTGCCAATATCAATGCTTTAATTCTATAAACTGCTCCAACGCTTGTTTTAATTGCCTTTACCTTGCCATTTTCAACAACGATATCCACAATTTCTCCCTGTTTTACTTGCAAATTTTCTTGTTTCTCTAAAGTATGCTTCATTTCAGCTTGATATCTCTTTCTATCAGCTTGTGCTCGTAAAGAATGCACAGCTGGTCCTTTAGATGTATTTAACATCTTCAATTGAATCATTGTTTTATCTATATTTTTCCCCATTTCACCACCAAGAGCATCAATCTCTCTTACTAGATGTCCTTTTGAACTTCCTCCTATATGTGGATTACATGGCATATTTGCTATATTCTCTAAACTAATAGAAAATATTAAAGTTTTCATTCCTAATCTAGCTGATGCAAGTGCTGCTTCACATCCTGCATGACCTGCTCCCACTACTGCTACATCATATTCTCCAGCATCATAATTCATCTTATTTCATCCTTTCTTAATATATATTTTTTCCATTCATATGAAACAGAAAATGTGGTTTACTTTACTAAATATTAAATCTTTACCTATAAGTTAATGCCTTTCGACAAGTTTCGACATAATTCGACAAATTTGTCGAAAAATCGGGATTTGTCAAAATTTTTCTCAAAAAAATAATTAAGCACTTCCATTTTATGTAAAGATTTACGTATTTTTTGGTTTGCGTAAATTAAAAATATTATGTTTCTTTGCTCTATTTTTTTGGTTTCTTAAAGCGCTACTTCCTTAGAACTGTCTATGTTTTATAAACATCTCTGCGAACAAATTGTTTGGTTATATTTTGTTTACAAACTGATTGTTCATATTTACTTTTCTTACTAATACAATAATATTGTTCTATAAAACTTTAAATGTCGCTTTTTGCTACTTTTTGTCGAAAGTTATTATATATTTTTTTCTAATTTTTATAATTCAAAATTTAAATATAAAACTGTTAATAAAAATATATATTTCTAAAAATACTATTATTTTAAATATTTTTAATACTTTTTTTATTCATAAAATATAACTCTTTTTTATTTCACTATATAAATTTTATCTTTTGTTCAAAAATTGTGGATAACTTTTTTTAATATTAAGTCTTTTTTTAAAACTTAATAATTATTTTTCATATTTCATTTTTATTTATATCATTTTTCAATTTTAAGGCATATATTTTCGATTTTTAGTATTTTTTTTATAAATTATATATCTAAATATAAAAAATCGCTTATTTTTGATTTTAATCGATTTTATTTTCCTAAACAAAATCTTGAAAAAATTTCATCGATAATATCTTCTGTGACAGAGTCCCCTGTTATATCTCCCAAACGCTCCAAAATCTCTTTTAAGAAAATAGCTATAATATCCAAAGGTTGTTTATCATTAAGAGTATTTTTTGCTTTTAAAACACTTTCTAATGCTTCATGAATTAAATTTTTCTGTCTAACATTTGTTATTATTATATCATTATCTACAGAAATTTCGTTAAAATCAAATTTTTCTCCTATTTTTTTATACAAATCTTCCAATCCATTTTGATATAAAGCAGAAATTTTTATAATATCACCCTTAAAATCTTCCAACTCAACATTATTTTCATCAATAACTGTCTTCAAATCACATTTATTTAAAACAATTATTGTCTTTTTATTTCTTGCAATATTCAAAATTTCAATATCTTCATCCGAAAAATTCTTTGTTGCATCAAAAATTGCAATAATTAAATCTGCCTCTTTAGCTATATCTTTAGATTTTCTTATCCCTATTTTTTCAACTTCATCTTTTGCTTCTCTTATTCCTGCAGTATCAATAAGTTTTAAAGGAACACCAGAAATTGTAACAAATTCTTCAATAGTATCTCTAGTTGTACCTTCTATTTCAGTAACAATTGCTCTATCTTCATCTAGTATAGCATTCAATAAAGATGATTTACCCGCATTTGGCTTACCAATAATCGCTGTTTTTACACCTTCTTTTAACAATTTTCCCTCATCAAAACTCTTTTCCAATACAGTTAAATCCTTTTCAACAGAATTAAGCATATCTGAAATTTGGTTATTTGTAACTTCTTCAACATCATATTCTGGATAATCTATATCAACTTCTACCTGAACCATTACCTCCATAATCTTATCTCTTATAGACTGAATTTTTTTAGAAAGAACCCCTTCAAGTTGCTTAATACCTGTTTTCGCTTCTCTTTCTGATTTACTATTAATAATATCTATAACAGATTCGGCCTGTAATAAATCAATTCTGCCATTCAAAAAAGCTCTTTTAGTAAATTCTCCTGGTTCAGCTAATTGTGCTCCATTTCTTAAACACAATTCTAAAATCTTTTTCATCACAATATTTCCACCATGTGAATTGATTTCACACATATTTTCTGCAGTATAACTTTTAGGTTCTTTAAAATACGAAACTAAAACTTCATCTACTATCTCACCATTTTCTACAATATGTCCATATTTAATTGTATAACCTTTTATATTTTCAATAATTTCTACTTTTTTCGGAATAAAAATTTTATTTAAAACATCAAAACAATTTTTACCACTCATTCTAATTATTCCAATTCCCCCAATTCCGAGGAGCCGTAGAGATTGAAGCTATAACACTCATAAAAAATACCTCACTTTCCTATAAAAAAAGTCAAAGATAGAAATTACACTCTTTTGTAAAATCTGACCTTTGACCTCCGATTTTTATTATTTTCTTTTCAATGATACTACCACTTTTCTATATGGTTCTTCACCTATACTTTTTGTTGTAACTTTTTCACTATTTTGCAATCTTGTATGAATTATTTTTCTTTCATATGCTTGCATTGGTTCTAAAGTAACCTCTTTTTTAGTTCTTATAACTGTTTTAGCAACTTTATCAGCTAATTCTTCTAATGTTTTTTCTCTTTTGGCTTTATATCCTTCAATATCAAGTATTACTCTTACTCTATTATGAATTCCTTTACTAGCAATCGCAACCATAATATTTTGCATTGCATATAAAGTTTCTCCTCTATATCCTATTAAAAAACCTAAATTACTATTTTTTATAGAAACATTTAAACCAAATTCAGATTTTTTTATAGAATATTCAGTATTTTCTGGCAAATTCTTAACAAAAGAATTCATAAATTTGTCTAGATTCTCATATGCTATATCTTGTTCTTCATTACTTAAAAATATTTCTTTTTTTACTTTTGGAGTTTCTTCCTCTTCTTTTAAAGTCAACTCTACTTTTACAATACGTGGAGCCAATATACTAAAGAAACTTCTTTTTTCTTCCTCTAAAACCTTTATATCAACCATATTTCTTGAAACATTCAATTCTTTTAATCCTGCTTCAATAGCCTCGTTTGTTGTATGACCTTGTGAAATAATAGTTTTTGACATACCTGTCACTCCTTTTGATATTAATCATCTTTTATAACTTTATTTAAAATTAATCTTTCCAAAATATTAGTAATATTGTTTACAAGCCAATATAAAGCTAATCCTAATGGTGCAACTAATGAAATAGATACTGACATAATAGGAACCATCCAAGACATCATCTTATTAGTTTGAGCCATAGCATCAAATTCTTCTTCTTCATTCTCTACTTTTACTAAATCTTTTGACTCACTTTCTTTTTCTGCCTTTTCTTTATCCTTTTTATTTTCTGTAACATCTATAACATCAGATTTTTCACCTTTAGCCTTTGATTGCATATTTGAATTAATTTTGATTGAAACAAAACTAGATAAAATATACAATACTGGTATTATATAAACAGTCCAATCACTTAAATTTTGTTGAGGAATTTTACTCAAATCTAAACCTAGAAAATTCATATTTAAAGCTAAATTTTTTGCATTTTCATCTTCAGGATTATTTTCTGCTAAATATGTTGATTCTCTTAATAAATCAATTTCTGGATATGCAGCACTTATTGTTTTTCCATCATCTTTCAATTGTTGAACATAAATATTTAAAACCTCTGTATCCATCTTCTTCATATATGTTAATGGACTTCTTACCATGTAAAAAATTGAAATTAATAGAATAAATTGAACAATTGAACTTAAACATCCTCCAAAAGGATTCATTTTTTCTTCTTTGTATAAATTCATCATTTCTTGATTTAGCTTTTCTGGATTGTTTTTATACTTAAATTGCAAAACTTTTAATTTTTCCTGCATTTTATTACTTTTCTTTAACATCCTTTGTTGCTTTATAGAAAGTGGCAACATTAAAATTTTAATTACCAAAGTAAACAAAATCATAGCCAAACCATAATTATTTACAAAATGATAAATAAAATTTAATAGATAACCAAATATGTTGGCAAAAAAACTAAACATTCAATTTCCTCCCAATTTTATTTTAGAGGATCATACCCTCCTTTAGAAAAAGGATTACACCTAATAATTCTCCATAAACCTAATCCAGAACCCTTCAAAACTCCGTATTTTTCAATAGCTTGTTTTGTATATTCTGAACAAGATGGATAATATTTACAATGAACATTCCTACTTGCTAAAATTTTTGATATGCTTTTTTGATACCAATTAATTAAACCAACTAGTATTTTCTTCATATTATTTCCCTTTTTAACAAATTTGCTTTATCAAAAATATTTTTCATATCATTTTTTATCGAATAAAAATCAACATCTTCTACTTTGGACTTTTTCTTTAAAAGAAAAACTATACTATATCCCAAATTTATATGATTTTCGTAAAAATAATAATTTTCTCTTATTAATCTTTTTAAATGATTTCTTTTTACAGCTTTTCCTACTTTTACACTAATAGCTAAACCTAAAAAATTGATATTTTTCTTATTGTTCTTTAATATAAAAGCCTCTAAATCATCTCCAGAATAATAAATACCTTTTGATAAAACTCTTTTAAATTCATAATTCTTTTTTAACATTTTTGTATTTTTCATTATTTTTCTTCCCTTCAAATATCAAAATTTGAATGAAAAAAATCATAGAGAGACACTAAATTACAGATAAAATAAATTAAAAATTATTATAAATAATCATAATTTTTCTATAATAGTTCCCTCTCTTATACATTAAAAAACTATGCACTTAATTTTTTTCTACCCTTTAATCTTCTAGCTTTTAATACATTTCTTCCAGCTCTTGTTTTCATTCTTTTCATAAATCCATGTTCTCTTTTTTCTTGTCTATTTTTTGGTTGAAAAGTTCTTTTCATAATTAGCACCTCCTACTGTTATTTATATATTACTAAAATTCCTTGTAAGAATTTTTTTACGCAAAATATCAAGTATATCGATTATACAGTAAAAATAAACAAGTTGTCAAGCGAAATTTAAAAAATTAATAATATTTGCAAAATTTTTTTGTAATATTTTTGTAAAAAACAAAAGTTATCCACAGTTTTTTTTATAATTATCCACAATTTTAAAAAATTTTCCACAATTATATTGACGAAACTATAAATAATTTGTTATTATAGGGAAGTACAAAAAAAGACCGATTTTTCTAGGAAAACCAATAAAATTCTGTTCGCAAAAAAAAGGCTTTTTTTACAATCATATTACAAAATTATCAACACCTGTGGATAACTTTGTGGATAAATATAAAAAGAAAGGAAGAAAAAAAGATGGGGATTGACAAAGATGAACTTTTAACCAAAATAAAAGATTCACTAAAAGAAGAAGTATCAACAATCTCTTACGACACCTGGATTAATCCATTAGGAATCAAAAGTATTGAAGGTGACAACATAGTTTTTACAACAGTATCAGAATATCAAAAAGATTTCATTGAAAACAAATTCAGAAGTCTAATATTTAATACTTTAAGATACCACACAAACAAAGATTGGACTTTTTCTGTAGTAGATTTATCAAAACAAGATGATTCTGAAAACATCATAAAAAATCAAACATCAAACATTCCAGATTCAGAAATAGAGACAAATCATGCTACATTAAATCCAAAATACACATTTGAAACATTCGTCGTAGGAAACAATAACAGATTTGCACATGCAGCAGCATTAGCAGTAGGAAATGAACCAGGTAAATCTTATAATCCACTATTCCTTTATGGTGGTGTAGGATTAGGCAAAACCCACTTAATGCATGCAATAGGAAATAGAATCGTTGAAAAAGATGATAAATCAAACGTTCTATATGTTACATCAGAGAAATTCACAAACCAATTAATCAATTCAATAAAAGACAACAAAACAGAAATGTTTCGTAATATCTATAGAAATATAGACGTACTTCTTATTGATGACATTCAGTTCATAGCTGGAAAAGACCGAGTTCAAGAAGAATTTTTCCACACATTTAACGCATTAAGAGAAGAAGGAAAACAAATTATAATCTCTAGTGATAAACCACCAAGAGATATTCAATTTTTAGAAGATCGTTTAAAATCTAGATTTGAATGGGGACTACTAGCAGATATATCATGTCCTGACTATGAAACACGTCTAGCAATATTAAGAAAAAAAGCACAAGACGAAAACATAATAATAGACGATTCAATATTAGCAGACATAGCAAACAAAATAGACTCTAACATTAGAGAACTAGAAGGTGTATTAAATAAAATAGTAGCTAGAGCCTCATTAACACATAGTCCTATAACAATAGAACTAGCCGAAAATATAATAAATGAATTTAAATACGAAAGTGAAAAAGTAATATCATGTGACTTTATAAAAGAAACCGTGGCCAAATATTTTAGTATAGATAAAGAAGAATTAGCAGGAAACAAAAGATCAAATGACATAGCATTTCCAAGACAAATAGCAATGTACCTATGTAGAGAAATAGCAAATATGTCTTTTCCACAGATAGGGACTGACTTTGGAGGACGTGACCATTCAACAGTAATGCATGCTTATAATAAAATAAGCAAAGAAGTAAAAGAAAAAAGTAATACAAAATTAATTGTGGAAAGTGTGAAAAACATAATTATCGAAGGTAAAAAATAACAGCCCCAATAAATTCGACACGATTTTTAAAAATATGTTTGGAAAAAACAATGTTTGACAAAATTCAACGCTTCTCTTCTTACGGAAGCAATACATTAGATATCCACAGGCAACTGTTAATAGGGTGTGAATAACCTGTGAACAAGTCACTTTTCCACAAAATGAATTTTTAACTGTGGATAATTTCGACAGTTTTCCACTAAGTTATACACAGTATTTTTTCTAGGGATATAAACTATCAACAGAGTTTTCCACAGTTTCCACAGTGCCTAATACTAATACTACTAAAAATATTTATTATTATATTAAAATATATAAGGAGGAATCGAAATGAAATTTTCATGTTACAAAGACAAAATAATAAAAGCTCTTAATTCCGTAGTAAAAGGTGTAGCATCTAAAACAACAATGCCAATACTTGAAGGAATACTTATTCAAACAAATGATAACGAAATAAAATTAACAACATATGATTTAGAAATTGGAATAGAATATGTAATAGAATGTGAAGTAAAAGAACAAGGAAGTACAGTAGTAAATGCAATAATGTTTAGTGAAATAATAAGAAAATTACCAGATACAGAAATAGAAATTACTTTAAATGACAAAAATTTATTAGAAATAGAATGTGAAGGATCACACTACAAGTTAGCAACAATGAATCCAGAAGAATTTCCAGAATTACCAAAAATAGAAATTGAAAATTCAATAGAATTAGAACAAAATAACCTAAAAAACATGATTAGAAAAACAATATTTGCAGTAAGCACAGAAGAAAGTAGACCAATATTTACAGGATGTTTATTTGAAACAGAAAATAATAAATTAAATTTAGTAGCAGTAGACGGCTTTAGATTAGCATTAAGAAGCATATATTTAAGTCAAAAAACAAATGACTTTAACGCTGTAATACCAGGAAAAACATTAAACGAAGTAAACAAAATATTATCAGACTCATTTGAACCAGTAAAAATAGGAATAGCAAAAAACCAAGCATTATTTGAACTAGATAATTGTAAAATAGTAACTAGAATAATAGACGGAGAATTTTTAAATTATAAAAATGTAATCCCTACAAACTGGGAAACAAGAATAAAAGTAAATAAAAACAATATACAAGATTGTTTTGAAAGAATTAGCTTAATTTCTTCATCATCAATAGAGAAAGAAAAGAAATACCCAGTAAAAGTAAACGTAGATATAGGAAAAGTTACAATATCATGTACAAATCAAACAGGTGATGCAAAAGAAGAATTATTTGTAGCAACAGAAGGAAAAAATTTAGAAGCAGGATTTAATCCAAAATATTTCCTAGATAGCCTTAAATCAATAGATGACGAAGATGTTTATATCGAATTTGGCTCAAGCATATCACCATGTTTAGTAAAATCAGTAGAAAACAATGACTATGTATATATGATTTTACCAATAAGATTAAAAGAAGATTAAAAAAAAAGAAGTGAAAACTTCTTTTTTTTTACCAAAATGAATAATCCAAAAATAGTTTTCCACAAGTTATTAATTGATTGTGGAAAACTATTTTTTTATTTTTAATTAAATAAAAAAATAAAAAATAGAAAAAAAAGAATAAATTAGAATAAAATAGAATAAATTAGAAAAAATTAGAAAAAAAAAGAACGGCGAAAATAAAAAATAAAGAAAAAAAATAAATTAAAAATATAATTTATCAAATAAAATAAAAAATAAAAATAAAAAGAAAATAGAGAAAAATGTTGAAAAAATGTGGATAAAAAAATAAAAAATAAATAAAAAGTAAAATAAAAAATCAAAAAAAATAGAATAAATTAGAAAAAAATAGATAAAAATTGAAAAAAAAAGAAAATATATTAAAAATCAAGAATTAAAAAATAAAAATAAAATATAAAAATCAAAAAAATTAGAATAAATTAGAAAAAAATAGATAAAAATTGAAAAAAAAAGAAAACCCTATAAAAACAAAGAAATATAAGAGAAAAATAAAAAATAAAATCAAAAAAATTAGAATAAATTAGAAAAAAATAGATAAAAATTGAAAAAAAAAGAAAACTTTATAAAAACAAAGAAATATAAGAGAAAAATAAAAAATAAAATCAAAAAAATTAGAATAAATTAGAAAAAAATAGATAAAAATTGAAAAAAAAAGAAAACTTTATAAAAACAAAGAAATATAAGAGAAAAATAAAAAATAAAATCAAAAAAATTAGGATAAATTAGAAAAAAATAGA
>CALXJT010000041.1 GCA_944388695.1 uncultured Clostridia bacterium | reverse complement strand
GAGTTTTGCTTACTCCTGTCTACTGTTCATTTACTTTTTTCTGAAATTTTTGTTGCATTTCAAATGAAATTTCCGGTATTCATATGACTTTTACTACTTTTTTATGACTTTTTATGTGTTATTTTAAAAAGCTGCCTATTTTTAGCAGCAATGTTAACCAATTATTTATGATTATTAATTATTCTAGATATCCTCCGCTTCCGACATAAGTCACATATTATATCTTCTACTGATATTGGTGTAACTTCGTTTTCTTTGAATAATCTTAAAACTTCTTCAATTTTATTCTCATCATTTGTTAGATTATTTAACTCTTTTCTTTCAACTTTTGTATTGCCAGGTAAATATTCAGTTTTTACTACACTTATTCCAAATCTATTATTTTCTCCTTTCATTATTCCATCTTCACGAATACTTTTATAGTATTCTAGCTTAATAGGGTGAAATATCCCCTCTGCTTCTAATTTTTGTTTTTCAATAAAAATCCCTCCATAAAATGTTTTCAAAATTTATCTCCTTTCATTCTTTTGTTTTCGCACTGCCATGCACATTTAATAATATATTTTTTCTATGATGTATATTTCTTTATATTTTACATCGCTATGCATTTCTTATCTTACTCTTATTTTTTTACATTTTCAACTGCCTTTAATCTAGCGGTTTTTTTACTTTTTTCTCTTTAGTTAAAAAAAGTTATATTATTATGTGTATTACTACTTTCTTTTGTATGATTATATTTTGTTTTTTGGAATTTATGCTTCGTTATATTTTCTACTTTTTTAACCTCAAAAATTTTTTTCGTTATTTTTTTCTTCTTTACATTATTGCCTTTTTCTTATATAATAGTTGCCAGATAGGGTTTTGTATAGGAAAGAAGGTGTTTTATGAATTCAACAATTCAAGATGCTTATGTTTTATTAAAGAAGTTCTTTGGATATGATAATTTTAGAGTTGGTCAAGAGGATATCATCTCTAATATTTTATCAGGTAGAGATGTTTTAGGAATTATGCCAACTGGTGCTGGAAAATCTATTTGTTATCAGATTCCAGCTATGCTTTTTTCAGGTGTTACTATTGTTATTTCTCCTTTGATTTCTTTAATGAAAGATCAAGTTGACTCTTTAAATCAAGTTGGAATACCAGCTACTTATATTAATAGTACTTTATCTTATAATGATTATGTTCAAACTATAGAAAATATTTCTAATAATGTTTATAAAATTATCTATGTCGCTCCAGAAAGATTAGATTCAGAGAGCTTTTTAAATCTTATGCAACATATTGATATTTCTATGTTTGCGATTGATGAGGCTCACTGTGTATCTCGTTGGGGACATGATTTTAGACCTAGTTATACAGAAATTGCAAATGTTATTTTAAATTTAAATAAGAGACCTATTGTTTGTGCTTTTACAGCCACTGCTACAGAAACTGTAAAAAATGACATTATTTCTTTATTACATTTAGAAAATCCTTATATATTAACAACTGGGTTTGATAGAAAAAACTTATATTTTGGGGTTGATTCTCCAAATAATAAAAAAGATTATATAAAAAAATATGTTCTTGACCATTTTGACCAATCAGGTATTATTTATTGTCTTACTAGAAAAACAGTTGATATAATTTATGATTTTTTATCTGATTTAGGTATTTCTGTTAGTAAATATCATGCCGGAATGTCAGAAAAATCTCGTTCTTTAAATCAAGAGAATTTTGTTTATGATAAGAGTTTAGTTATGGTTGCAACTAATGCTTTTGGTATGGGTATTGATAAGTCAAATATTAGATATGTTATCCATTATAATATGCCAAGAGATTTGGAAAGTTATTATCAAGAGGCTGGACGTGCTGGTAGAGATGGTGATTTATCTGAATGTATTTTACTTTTTAATCGTTCTGATATTGTTACAAATAAATTTTTAATTGAGCAAACTGCTAGTTCTTCCGCTTCTAATGAATATCAAAAATTGAATGATATGGTTGATTATTGTAATACAGATAAATGTTTGAGAAGATATATTTTAGAATATTTTGGAGAAACTCCTACTTTTCATGAATGTAATAATTGTAGTAATTGTAATTCTGAAGTTACTACTACTGATATTACTATTGATAGTAAAAAGATTCTCTCTTGTATTAAGAGAATGCGTGAACGTTTTGGAATTGGTTTAGTTACAGATGTTTTAAAAGGATCTCGTTCTGCTAGAATTAAAACTTTACATTTTGATGAACTTTCTACATATGGTATTATGAGTGATTATGATAAGAATACTATTAAAGATTTAATTTCTTTTTTAGTTACTGAAGGATATATTAATTCTATAGGTAATCAATATCCAGTTTTATCATTATCTGATACTGCTAAAGATGTTTTATTTGGTGATAAAACTGTTGTTATAAAAAGGAAGATTGAAAAAATCAATGATAGAAAACATATTGATGTTGGATTTTCAGAATTACCTTATAATAAAGAATTTTTCAATATTTTGCGTGACTTTAGAATGGAACTTTCTAATAAATATCATATCCCTCCATTTATTATTTTTACAGATGTTTCTTTAAAACAGATGGCTACATATTTTCCTCTTACAGAAGATGAATTTTTACAAATTGATGGTATTGGAAAATATAAACTTGAGCAATATGGTAGTGACTTTTTGAAACTTATTAATGAATATTTTTCTATGCATGAAGATTGTGGAAAATATCCTTTTCCTAAAAAAACAAGTCGTCGTGTTAACTCTGAAAATCTAGGAATTTTTAATAATTCTGAATCTGATATTTTCGATACTAATGAAAATTCTTCAAGTTCTACTCAATCTAAATCTTCTAGTAAGTCAAACTCTAGTATTAAGAAAGAATCTGAAAAGAAAGAAGATACAAGGCTTGTGTCTTATAACTTATTTATAAATGGTAACTCTATTGAAGAAATAGCAAAAATACGTGGTTTTACTACTCAAACAATTGAAAGCCATTTACTTTATTGTTATGAGCATGATATGAATATTTCTCTTGAAGAATATATTAATACAAGTTATAAGGATTTGATTTTTGGGGCAATTGATAAACTTGGTTCTGATAAGCTAAAACCTATAAAAGAAGCTTTACCGAAAGATGTGACTTATTTTGATATTAAATATTATTTAATTCAGTGGAATAAACAGCATAAATAATTTTGTAGAATATGATATAATTTATTTTGTTTTGGATTTCTATATTATAAATATAAAATTAGCGAATATTATCTTTTTATATAAATATATTCGCTAATTTTATATTTATTTTTTTGGTTTAATATAGTTATCTAAATTCATTTTCCCTGCTCTTGTAATTGTTTGATATCCATATTTTTCTTTTAACATATCTAAAGTTTCATCTAACTTCTCTTGCTTTTCTTGTTTTTCGTCTTTTATTTCGTCAAATAAAGATATTTGCTTATGTTCTTTTTCTTCCAAGTTATCTACTCTTACTCCTACAAGCCTTATTGGTGTTCCATTTTTATACATTTCTCTTAATATTTCTTTTGCCTTATTATATATTTCTTTTGTATTTGCTGTTGCATATCTTAATTTTCGTTGATGTGTTTTATCTATAAAATCTTTTGTTCTTAATTGAACATTTACTACATTTGCTATCATTTTTTCTTTTCTTAATCTATATGTAACTTGTTCTGTTATTGCTAATAAAATTTCTTCTAATTGTTCTATATTTCTTACATCTTGTGGTAATGTTACAGAATTTCCTATTCCTTTTGGTTTTTCTTTTTGAAATTTTACTTCTGAATTATCTATTCCGTTTGCATATTCCCACATCATTATACCATGCTTCCCAAATTTTTTTGATAACATTGTTTTATCTGATTTTGCTAAATCCCCTATTGTTTTTATCTGCATGTGATATAATTTTGGTACTGTTTTTTTACCTAACATAAATAATTCTGAAACTGGTAATGGCCACATTTTTGTTGGTATTTCTTCTTCCCATAATGTATGTACTTTATCTGGTTTTTGGAAGTCTGATGCCATCTTTGCTAATAATTTATTATGTGCAACTCCTACATTTACTGTAAAACCTAATTCATTTTTTACTCTTCTATTTATTTCTATTCCTTTTTCTAATAATGTGCTATTCATTAGATAGTGTGTCATATCTAAAAAACATTCATCTATACTAAATCTCTCTATTTTATCTGTATATTCTGATAATAACTTGAATAATTTATTTGAATTTTCTCTGTAAATAGTATAATTTGATGGAAATATCTGAAGTCCTGGACATTTTAATTTTGCCTGATATATTGTCTCTGCTGTTACTATTCCACATTCTTTTGCTTTTGGGCTTTTGGCTAGTACTATCCCAGATCTTTTACTCTCGTCTCCACCTATTACTGCTGGAATATCTCTAATATCTATTTTACTTCCTTTTTTTAGCATATCAATTGCTGTCCAACTTAAAAAAGCATTGTTTACATCTACGTGTAATATTTGTTTTTCCATATTATCACCATTTACATTTTAGAATATTTGTTCGTTTTTGTCAACTCTTTTATTTGAAATTTCAGATATTATCATATATTTTATTGACAAAACTTCTATTATATCTTATATTTAATATGCCTTTCTTGAGTTTTAGAAAGGAGGGTAAAATTTGCAAAACTTCAAGAACTTCATTACCTTATTACTAGAACTTTGTATACTTAAGTTAATACTTAAAATATTAAAGGAACTAGATAAATAAGGAAAAGGACTAGGTTTAAAATCGGTTACCTAGTCCTTTTATTTGCAAAACTTCATTTATTTGCATATGCTAGATATATATTAGCACATATTTTATTGTATGTCAAATTTTTCAAAAAAATTCCAGTAATAAAGAATAAATTTTTTTAATATCCATGTTTATTAGCATTTTATAAAAGATTCTCTAATTAGCAATAGTTCTATTTTTATTAAAAATTTAAATCTTTAATAATTCTGATAATTTTTATAATCTTCTCTTTATTTTTATTGCTTTATTACCTTTTTTGTTTTATAATGAGATTGTATTTTACAAAAGATAGGAGGAAATTTTAGAGATGAGTAAAATTGTTGTTGTAGGTTGTGGAAATGTTGGAATGGCTTATTCTTATTCTTTACTTAACCAAATTCTTGGAATGAATGAGTTAGTTCTAATAGATATAGATAAAGAAAAATTGAAAGGTAAAGTTTTAGATTTAAATCATAGTCTTTTTAATTTAAATAGTGTTACAAATATAAAAGAAGGTACTTATTCTGATTGTTCTGATGCTGATATTGTTTGTATTACTGCAGGTCCTAGCCAAAGTGGTATAAAATCTTCTAGAATGGAAGATTTGCATAATGCTAATAATATTTTAAAAAATATTGTTCCTTCAATAAAAAATAGTGGTTTTTCGGGTATTTATCTAGTTGCTAGCAATCCTTTAGATGTAATGACATATGTTACATGGAAATATGCAAATTGTGACCAATCAAAAGTTATTGGTGCTGGAACATTGTTAGATACTGCTAGATTACGTTATATTTTATCACAAAAGTATAATAAACCAATTAATGAAGTGACATGTTATGTTTTAGGTGAGCACGGTGATTCTCGGATTTATTCCTTGGTCTACTGTAAATCTTGAAAAATTACCAGAATCTCAAATGAATACAATTTTAGAAGAAGTGAAAAAAGCAGGTTTTGAAGTATCTAAATCTCAAGGATTTACTTGCTATGGAATAGCTTCAGCTCTTACAAGAATTACACGCGCTATTTTATTTGACGAAAATTCTATTTTGCCTGTATCTTCTTATCTTGACAAGTATGGAATTTTTATTAGTACTCCTTCTATAATAGGTAAAAATGGCGTTATTAATTCAAATGTAATTGATTTAGATAAAGATGAATTAGAAAGCCTTGAAAATTCTGTGCGCTTTATAAAAACTGCTATAGGAAATTTGTAATTAAATGATTAATATTTAAAAAAAATATATAAATTTTAGTTCTATAATAAATGTTGGGGTGATAAAAAATCTCAACATTTTTTTGTAAAAATAATGCACTTATCTAAAATACCTGATAAAATGTAATTGCTACAAAACATTTAAAGGAGGTATTGATAAGTGCAAACTAATTGCATCAAAAATCTGTTACATTTAAAAGACTTTATTGTAAAAAATATCAATAATTTAAAAGATACTGTAGAAATATATATTGAATTGTCTAATAATTCAATTTCAATTCTTTCAGAAAAATAAATTAACTTAAAGCTTATTTCTCTATTTTTCTTTTCTGAACCATATATGCTAGTTTACTAATAATGGTTGTTGGTAATATTTTAGAGCCAAATTTTGTGATTTTAATATCTATACCTGGGATAATATAGAACTTATTTTTTTCTAATTTTTTAATAGTATATTTTGCAACTTTCATGCTGTCAGCTTCTCTTAATTGGAATTTTACATTGGCTACTTTATTAAAATTTGTTGCCACTGGACCTGGGCATAAAATACTTATCTTAACATTTGATTTTTCTTTTTTTAATTCCTCTCGAATTGCTTCAGACAATTTTACAACATAATTTTTTGTCGCATAATATGTAGCCATTAATGGACCTGGCATAAATCCAGCAATTGAAGCAACATTTAGAATCTGTCCACTATTTTTTGCTTTCATATCAATTAGATATAATTTAGTTAATATATGATATGCAATAATATTTGTTTTTATCATATTAATTTCTTTCTCTAAAGGTGTTTTTGTAAAGTTTCCACATTCTCCAAAACCTGCATTATTGATTAGAATATCCACATCTTGTACTCTTTTGTGGATTTCTTTACAGTTTTCTTCGCTTGATAAATCCATTTGTATTATTTCTACTTCTATTTTATTTTCCAACTCTTTTTGAATTTTTTCTAATCTTTCTTTATCTCTTGCTACTAAAACTAGCTTATATCCTTTTTCTGCTAGTACTCTTGCAAAATCTCTACCTATTCCGGATGATGCTCCTGTTATTAATACCTTTTTATTATCTTCTTTTTTCACACTTTCACCTCTTATATTTTTATTGTTTATTTTTTGTTTTAATTTTCCTTTTAATTTCTTTTTCATTTTATTTTTTATTTTCTTTTTTCTTTTTTCACTTTATATTATTGTTTATTTTAATACTTTTTATTTACTTTTTCAATATTATTTTTTCATTTTTCTTTTTGAAATTCTTCTCCTTGAAATTCTTTCATTTTCTTCTTTAGATTTAATATAAATCAAACTTTATGGTATTTGTAAGTATCTTATTTATTATTTGTTTTTTTATTATAATTATTTTGTTTTTAGAGTATTTAATATAGTAATAAATGAGGTTTTATTATGATTTATTTTAATATTGAAAAATTATTAAAGAAAAAAAATAAGTCTAAATATTGGCTTTGTCAAAATATGAATATTACTACTAGAAATTTGAATCGAGTGATTCGTGGCGAAACTTCTTCTATATCTTTTCGCTATATAGAAGATTTGTGTAAATATTTAGATTGCACTATTGATGAATTAATGCAAATTGATAAAAACGCATAATTTATTTGATTACATTTTAATTTTATGAATAAATAATTCTTTATATTTTATATGATACTGGATAATGAAAATTAATATATTTTTACTAAAAAGTAGAATAATAAATGTACTAAATGATAAGATTATTATTACATATCTATTTCATTTAGTACATTATTATTCTACTCTTTATTATTCTACTCTTTATATTTTTAAATTTTTTACTTTCCTTGTTTATTTCTTCTAAATTTATTGAATATTATCCCCACACTATGAACAATTTGTGTAGAGTGATTGTTTGCTATATTTTTTCCTAAAGCTTTTCCTCCTACTGTTAGTGCTGAAACTAATGCACTTAATAAGAATTGTAAATCTATTTGAAGATTAAATTGATTTGCAATTTTTACTGCAATTAATGCACTTATTGCACCACTTAATACTCCACATATATCACCTATTACGTCTGCACATATATTTGCAACTCTTGGCGCATTTCTAATTAATTTTATAGAATCTTTTGAACCTTTTACTTTTTTAGTTGCTTTTGCATGAAATTCTTCTTCATTTGCAACTGTTACAGCAACTCCTACTATATCAAAGATTATTCCCACTGCTATTACTGCGACTAATATTAATATTGCAGGTAATAAACTTAAATTTGAAACTCCATTTGTAGATATATATGAAAATAGCATTGATAATAAGAATGTCATTATAGATACTTCTATGAACCATTTTATCGTATTATCATTGTCTTTTTTTTCTTCTTTTTTCTTTTTATCTTTTTTGTTTTTATTTTCTTTCTTTAAGTTTTCTTTTAATTCTCTTATTTCTTTTTTAGCTTCTTTATCTATTTTTATTGCCTCTTGCATAGTTGTTTGTTTCATTTCTTTTTTTATCTCTTGTACTTCTTGTTTATTATCACTCGGTTTCGATTTGTCTTCTACTTTCATCTAAATTCCTTTCTATAATATTTAAGGCGGAGTTTTCCGCCTTTTGTTTTATATTCATATATAATTTGATGGTCAAAGTCTAAGTAAATTTTACAGTTTAGGTCTGGTCGAATTTCTCTATCTCCCGCTTAACATTACTGCTATAGCCGTTTCCGTTTAAGGGAAACATCTATTAACTTCCATTTTAATAGACACCAGATCGCCACTTAAATCTGTACCTTAATCCCTAGACTTCTATGCTTTTTGCAAACATTCTAGAAGTTTTCCTTAACACACTTTTCGAAGTCTACTAGTCTTTTTTGCAAATGTAATTTCATAATAAAGCAAAATTAATTTGGCCTAAACTAAATTTTACCTATGTAAATTAATCCCAATACATTCACTCGAGACAGGCTACTCTGTGTATTTCGTGTCTTGGCACTCAACACAGGTTATACTTAAAATTTATATAAAAGATTCATTATATTCCTTTTAAGTCTCCGCGAAACCAGGGAATCATATATATGCCATTATATACTACCCTAATCTCTTTACTCCCTGAAACCACACAAAACTGGCATTTCGCGCAACTTCAAGAAACTTCATCGATGTGCCCTTTAGTGGATTTTTAGCCCCACCCTCGTAGCTTCAAGCATGACTAGAATAATGCACCATCACGATTTTTATTATACTATTATTTTTGTTTTTTTCCAAATTTTGTTTTTGGTTGTTTTTACTTCTTTTGTTTCTTGGCATATTTATTTTATTTGTTTTTTGAGTTTTTCTCATTATTTCTTGTTTTATTTCATTTTTTCTTTTTTTTCTTGTGCTATGTTTTTCTTTGGCTTTGTTTTTTATTTAACTTTGCTTTTTATTTTGCTTTGTTTTTTATTTAACTTTGCTTTTTGTTTTGCTTTGTTTTTTATTTGGCTTTGCTTTTTCTTTGGCTTTGCTGTTTATTTGATTTTGCTTTTTATTTAGCTTTGCTGTTTATTTTCTTTTTTGTTTAGATATCTTTCTTTACTATTATAAAATAAAACTATATCTTGTTGTTTTGTCTTCTCTATATATTATTTTTATTTTATATACTTTTTTATTTCGTTATATATTTCTTCATGTATATCTTCTATACTTCTTATTTCATTATCTTTTACACATTTTACTTCATACCAATTGTATTTTTTTGCTAACTTACATGCTTCTACATATGCATCTTTTAGATGTTCTTTACTTCTTTCATGAATATCTTTTTTATCTTCATTTGTGATTTTATTTTTTCTTTTTTCCATTAATTTCATTGCATATTCTGTTGGCATATTTAGGAAAAATACTTGTGTTGGTATTGGTAATCCATATATGTTAAATTCAAAATCCCAAAGCCATTCTAAAAATTTCTTTCTTTCTTCATCATCTTTTATTTTTCCTGCTTGGTGTACCATATTTGATGTTGTATATCTATCTGCTAAAATAATTCCTCCATTTTTATAATATTCTTCATATTCTTTTTTGAATGTTATATATCTATCC
Organism: uncultured Clostridia bacterium; assembly: GCA_944388695.1. Classification (GTDB taxonomy): domain Bacteria; phylum Bacillota; class Clostridia; order TANB77; family CAG-508; genus CAG-269. The sequence goes on along the minus strand of CALXJT010000041.1, from coordinate 4,905 downwards.
GCTGCATAAAAAGTTGATGCAATATATGGACTTATCTCTTTTGGATCTTCTGCTAACTCTCCATTTAAATATATTTTTACTAGACTTGAACTTTGACTATCGTAGTTTGGAAAGCTGACACTTTTATATTCTATTTTTTCTTTATCTAATTTTTCTTTAAGTTTCTGTAATTGTGTTTGCTTTCCACTAGCATCTGTCCCATCTATTACAAATAATTTTCCCATTATTTTTCCTTACTCCTCTTGTTTTTTAATTTTTTCATCTTAAATATTTGTTTTTTTTTACATGTTTTATATTTATCTATATTTTTATTTATATTATGCAGAAAATTTATTGATTATTTTCTTGTTTTTTCTTTGTTTTCCTCTTCTTTTTGGTTTAACATTTTTTGAACTGTTTTTAATATATCTTCTGGACTTTCGTCAAACTCATCTTTTATAACTTCTAGCATTTTTTCCTCCTTTAATCCTATTCTGAAATTTTATATTCTGAAATATCTGGTTCTTGCACATCTTCGTCTGTTACTGTATTAAATTCATAGTAATAATCTTGTATTGTACTTGTTTTTTCCTCTCCTCTTATTCTTGTTCCATTAAGGTATCTAGTTGGCAATCCTGTTTCTTTATCAATATATATTGTTACCTTACTTTCGTTATTTGAATTATTAAAACCATATCCTGTTTGTATTCTATAGCATTCTTTTCCATTACAGTTTTCTGTTGATATTTCTGACAATATTGCTGTTTTTAGGATATCTTGAAAATTATTTATTTCTAGGAAATTACTAATTCCTATTCTTCCTGTAATTTCTTCTCCTGCATCTAATAAAGCTGTTTTTTCTCCGTTTGATTCAATATATATATTAAACTCTTCTCCGTTATATACTTCTATAAGTTTACTATCTGAATCTATACCCATTGAATTTAACTCTGATTTATTTTTGTTTCCTTTAATATAATATTCTCCTATAACTAATGATTCTCCATCATAATCATATTCTTTTACATAGTAATTATCCATTTTTGAATATTCTTCTATTTTATTTTGAAGATTATTTATGATTACTACTTTTCTTGCTACTAGAATTATGAATATAATAATTACTAATAATATTATTATTCCTATAGCTTTTAATAAACTTTTTCCTGTACTTTTCTTATTTTTCTCCTCCTTTTTTTCTTTTTTTACTTCTTTAGTTACTTCTTCCTTTTCCATTGGTACTCCCCCTTTTCTTATTTTGATTACATTATATCATATTACTTTTTTATTGTCTATAACTTTTTAAGGTTTATTTAATGATATTTTTTTAATATTTTATTGATTTATTTTAAAATCCTATTATATCATTATATATATCAATTGCAAAATTATCAGTCATTCCTGAAATATAGTATATAATTGCTCTACAGTAATCTACTTCACTTGTTTTTTCAAAAAGTATTCTATTTTTTAACTTTAATTCATCTCTATTTCCATAATCATAACATTGATAAACAAATCCTATAAAGCTTTCACTTAACATGCGAGATACTTTAGATAGATTTTTTAATCTATTTAATGTATTTTCTCCATCATAACAATTTTTTAATGTATTATATATTTCAGTTAATACTAGTTTAAAGTATCTTTTTGATGGTTTTATCCTGTCACATTGATAAATATTTAAATAATTAAAATTTTTAATTTTATTTAGTAGATGAAAAGCTTCTTCAGAAAAACATAGTCCTTCTGTAGGAGATGAATTTTGGCAAAGGTCTTTTATTAGATAATGAATAAGTACTGTGTTATTAATAGATTTATCTGGAGAAATTCTTAATAATTCATACATTTCATCTAAATGATTATCTAAAATTCCTAAAGTAATAGCATCTTCTATGTCTCTACCTATATAAGATATTTTATCAGATATTTTTACAACACAAGCTTCCCAAGAATATGGTGCATATTGATTTGGATATGTATATTCTGATAAATCAATAAATTCATCACGTGGTTTTAATGCATTTTCATCAATTTCTCCACAATGAGATATAATTCCATCTCGAACAGCATATGTTAAGTCTAAATTTTGTTTGAAACGTTCATCGTCTTCTAATAGTTCTATTTTATCAGCAAAATCTAAACCGTTTTTTTCGTGCCAAAAACTAGTATGTAAATCTTTTTTAGAAAATTCTGATAGTATGTGTTCTCCTTCATGTCCAAATGGACTATGACCTATATCATGAGCTACAGATATTGCTTTTGTTAATTCTGTATTCAATCCTAAATAGTTTGCTATTGTATAACTAATAGATTCGACATGTGTAACATGTTCTATTCTAGTACATATATGGTCATTTTCTGGAGAGAAAAATACTTGTGTTTTGTGTCTTAAACGTCTATATGCAGTTGAGTGAATAATTCTTGTATAATCACGTTCAAAATCTGTTCTAATATCATTTTCCTTGTTATATAAAGGTTGTTCCCTACTAATCATATTCTTCCATTTTGAATTAGATGGGTTTGCTCTAAAATTTTCAAATTTTTTCATAACACCTATTCCTTTCTTTCACTAATATTCTAATATAAAAATATTAAAAAGTCTAGTTTCTGAAATGATTCTATTGTATTATTTTATTTGTGTATAAACATATTTTAAAATTTTTATCTTCCTTCCTGTTTTCTTGCAAAAAGCTTTGCTTTTACTTGAATTTTATGGTATAATTGTCATAATGTTTATTTAGGAGGTGTATTATGGATAAAATTGCAATTATTTCAGATGTTCATGCTAATATTACAGCATTAAATGCTGTTTTATCAGATATACGTAAGCGTGGCATAAGTAGGATATTTTGTCTTGGCGATAGTGTGGCAAAGTGTACTCATCCTGATCTTGTTATAGATGCATTAAGAGAATCCTGTGAAGTTATAATATTAGGAAATTCTGATTATTCCATTTGTAGACCCGAAGTAAAAGACCGTCATTTTTGGACACGTGATAAGATTGGTGAAGAGAGAGCAAATTTTATTTATAATTCACCTATTTCTTACGAATTTTATATGAGTGGTCATTTAGTTAGGATGTTTCATGCTTCTCCTTTTGATTTGGATAGCATTTATAATCCTATGTTTTGTAACAAAGGGACATCTTTTAAGGGAAAAGAATTAAATTCACCTGATGAATTATTTTATAATACTTCTTTTCTTGGAAAAACTGAAAATGACCCTATTCCAGATATTGTTTGCTTTGGGCATATTCACACTCCATGTATAGTTAGATTTAAAAATAAAACAATTTTAAATCCTGGAAGTGTAGGAATTCCTGTTGAGATGCTTAATCATGATATTGATGACAAAAGTAACAAATTTTCGACTCTTGCATCTTATATAATAATGGAAGGTTTTTATCAGTCACAAGATTTAGACTCAATTTCTTTTCAATTAGTTCGTATTCCTTATGATATTGAAAAAGAGATTCATGATTTAGAAGTTTCTGATATGCCTAGCAGAGATATGATTATACGTAGTTTAAAAGGTGCTCTACCTACTACTTATAACTAATATAGGAGTGAATTTTATGGATAGTGATTATTTAACAAAAGCTAAAGATATTTTAAAAAAATACCATCAAGAACATTTATTATATTTTTATGATGAACTTTCTGATGACGAAAAAAATAAGCTACTTAATCAAATTCTTTCAATTGATTTTGAGCAGATTTTTAGGTTATATGATAATTCTATGACTAATAATTTTGCTTTAACACAAGAATTATCTCCATTGGAGCATTTTGAGAAATCTTCTTTTTCTAAATCTGAAATTGATAGATATGTTAGCATCGGCGAAAATGTTTTAAAACAAAATTTATTTGCTGTTGTTACTATGGCTGGAGGTCAAGGTTCAAGACTTGGATATCATGGTCCTAAAGGTACATATCTATTGAATTTAAAGCCTGTAAAGAAGTCTTTATTTCAGATTATGTGTGAAGATATATTAAGAGCGAATAAAAAATATTCTATTACTATTCCTTGGTTCATTATGACAAGTGATGAAAATGATATGGCAACTAAAGAATTTTTTGAAGTTAATAATTATTTTGGTTATCCAAGAGATTCTGTTACTTTTTTTAAGCAAGGTAAACTCCCAATAATTAATGTTGATAGGAATCTTATGCTTCAAGAACCTTATTTAATTAGAGAAGCTTCAAATGGAAATGGTAATGTTTTTTTATCAATGAGTAAAAATGGAATTTTAGATGAGATGAAAAAATTAGGAATAAAGTGGATTTCTTTTGGTGGTATTGATAATGTTCTTTTAAAAAATGTTGACCCTTTATTATTGGGTCTTGCAATTGATAAAAACGAGCAAATTGCTTCAAAGTCAATTTTTAAGAAAGAACCTCTTGAGAAAACCGCAGTATATTGTAAAAAAGACGGTAAGCCAGCTATTTTAGATTACTGTGATATTGATTTAGAACTTTCAGAAAAGAAAGATGAGAATGGTAAATTTCTATATAGAGAAGCTAATATGCTTTCACATCTTATGAGCATTGATGCAGTTGACAAGGTTTCAAAAATAGAGTTGCCTTATCATAGAGCTTATAAGAAAAATTCATTTGTAAATGATGAAGGTGTTAAACAGGTTCCTGATAAACCAAATTCTTTTAAGTTTGAAAATTTTATATTTGATGCTTTTCTTTATTTTGATAATATGATTCTTTTACGTGTTAATGCAGATGAAGAATTTGCTCCAATTAAGGATTTTACTGGTATTTATAATCCTGATACGGCTAAAGAAAAATATTTGAAATTTTGGAAGTCTGCTGAAGTGTGATATGAGGAATAATATGGAATAATATAATGCAATATTTTATAATATTTTATGAAATATATTATTTTAGAAAAATGCTTTATGAAATATTTTTT